>NZ_JPOO01000003.1:1914749-2233874 GCF_000733925.1 Arenibacter algicola | reverse complement strand
GAACTTGGGGATGGAAGTTATAGTAATGAACTTTGGAAGTGAAGGATGGGCGTTGGAATATGGCGATGGTACTATCATGGATCAGGGCACCTCCGAACACATTAAGGAAGCGGCCCAGGTAGTGGCGCAATATTGCGATATAGTAGCTATTAGGGCCTTTGCCTCTTTGACCGACAAGGAAAAAGACGAGGCCGAAGTGGTGATGAACGGTTTTAAGAAATATGCGGGCATACCGGTGGTGAATATGGAAAGTTCGGTGGGCCATCCTTTACAGGCTTTGGCAGATGCCATTACCTTGGCGGAAAACAATACAAAGAAAAGGCCAAAAGTGGTTTTATCATGGGCACCGCACCCAAAGGCATTGCCGCATGCGGTGGCCAATTCCTTTGTGGAGATGATGCATTTGCAGGATGCCGATTTTGCGATTACCCACCCCAAAGGATACGATTTAAACCCTGAGGTAACCAAGGGGGCCAAAATAGAATACGATCAGGACAAGGCTTTGGAAGATGCCGATTTTGTCTATGTTAAAAATTGGAGCAGCTACCAGGATTATGGCAAGGTGGTGAACCAGGATAAAAATTGGACCATGACCAATAAAAAATTGGGAAAGGCCAAGTTTATGCACTGTCTGCCCGTAAGACGTAATGTAGTGGTAGCCGATGAGGTTCTTGACGGGCCCAATTCCTTGGTCATACAACAGGCCAACAATAGGACCTTTTCCGCACAAATTGTGTTAAAGAAGTTGCTGGAGAGTCTGGGTGCTTAGGCACAGTTGGCAGTGAACAGTAGTCAGTTGGCAGTAAACAGTAAACAGTGAGCAGTAGTCAGTATACAGTGGCAGTGAACAGTGAATGACGAAAATAAGGGGCTCCTCCCTTCAGACCTGTGCTGAGCGGAGTCGAAGTGCGAAGGGAGGTGGATTCACCACAAGCGAAGCCGGAGGGTTTTGAAAGCGCGGATTTTGGAATAAGGACGAAAGTTTGGCGAGCTGTAAAAATGCAATGACAAAGGATAAGCTACATACGAAAAAAGAACTTGCGGGATTCAGGAGTGAGCTACGTTCAAAACTTACTCCGGCCGAGGCCTTTCTTTGGAAGTAATTAAGTTCGCGTAAACTAGAGGGCAGAAGATTTACTAGGCAGCATAGTATTTCAAAATATGTGGTGGATTTCTATTGTGCGGCAGAGCGTTTAATTGTGGAGTTGGATGGAGAAATCCACAACAATCCCCAGGCCATGGACTATGATGAAAAAAGAACTGCCTATTTCAATAAAATGGGTTACAAAGTGATAAGATTTGAAAACAAAATGGTATTTGATCATTTAGAATCGGTATTAAGTGAAATAAAAGATAATTTTAAAGCCTAATAAAAGCTCCTCCTTTCAGATGGAGGGTTTTGAAGACTTGGAATAAGGAATAAGGAGGTAATTCGGGTTTTCGTTCCAAGAGGGGAACTGATTAATTTGAGTAATAAATATAATTTGAAATACTAACAGGCTCCTCCCCTTGGCCCTGTGCTGAGCTGTGTCGAAGTGAAGTAAAGGGAAGGTGGCTTCTCCGACCATAGGAGGAGAAGACGGAGGGGTTCTGATAGTCAGTATTTATGAATAAAGAGGTGTCGAGATAAAATCAGAAGTGGGGGATTTCAAACTCCCCTTTCTTTTCTGCCAAAAAGCAGAAAATTCATTCCCCTCTTCGTTCCAAGAGGGGAGCTGTTTGGTTAGAGTAAAAAATATGATTTTAAAATGTTAACACGGCTCCTCCCTTCAGACGAAGGGAGGTGGCTTCGCCACAAGCGAAGCCGGAGGGTTCTGAAAGCCAGGATTAAGGAGTAATGAGATAACTCTTGATTAGATTAAAAGTAAGGGATTTCAAACCTGCCTGACGGTAGGCAGGCGGAGTCGAGACCTTGTAGAGTTTGGTTTTATGGAGTGCCAAGTCAGGAGACTTTACGAAGTGTGAGCTGATTAATTTGAGTAATAAAATATTTTGAAATACTAACAGGCTCCTTCCCTTAGCAAGGGAAGGTGGCTTCTCCGACGATAGGAGGAGAGGACGGAAGGGATTGAAACCCTAAACTAAGGACAAAACGATCAAGCGTCCCAAGCAGAAAGTAAAAAAAGAGATGAAACAAAAATTATCTATAATAAAAATTGGCGGGAACGTTATTGAGAACGAAACCGAACTCAACAAATTCCTAGATTCCTTTTCAGCCATGGAAGGACCTAAAATTTTGGTGCACGGGGGCGGAAAACTGGCCACCCAAATCGCTGAAAAATTGGGGATAGAATCCAAATTGGTAGGCGGGAGACGTATTACCGATGAAGAGGGGCTAAAAGTAATCACCATGGTCTACGGCGGCTTGGCCAACAAAAATATTGTGGCCCAATTGCAGGCCAGGGGTACCAACGCCATAGGACTTAGCGGGGCCGATGGCAATACCATCCGCGCCGTAAAAAGACCAGTACGGGAAATAGACTACGGTTTTGCCGGGGATGTGGAGGAAGTAAATGCAGGGGCTATAGACAAATTGTTGCAGGCCGACTTTGTGCCTGTATTTTGTGCCATTACCCATAACAAGGAAGGGCAATTGCTGAATACCAATGCTGATACCATTGCCTCGGAAGTGGCCATTGGCATGAGCGCAAACTATGACACCACCCTCTACTACTGCTTTGAAAAGAAAGGGGTGCTGATGGATATTACGGACGAGACCTCTGTGGTAAAACACCTGGAACCGGGCAACTATCAAGAATTATTGAAACAGAAAATTATAGCGGATGGCATGCTTCCAAAATTGGAAAACTGCTTCCATGCGCTAAATAAAAATGTGGGCAAGGTCTGTATTGGGGATTTGGATATGTTAAACCCTAAAGCTACTTTATTTACCACCATTACCTTATAAACATGGATCAACAAAAACTTACGGAAAAGGCTATTGCATTGTTACAGGAACTGATTTCAATTCAGTCGTTTTCCTCCGAAGAAGATAAGACGGCAGATGCCATTGAAGCATGGTTTAACCACTTTGATATCCCTTTTAAAAGGGAGAAGAACAATGTATATGCCTTTAACAAATTCTATGACGAGAGCAAGCCTTTGCTGCTGCTCAACTCCCACCACGATACGGTAAAGCCCAATTCGGCCTATACCAAGGATCCTTTTCTGCCACATATTGAGGATGGCAAATTATTCGGTCTGGGAAGTAATGATGCCGGGGGCTGCCTGGTATCCCTGATCGCTACCTTTACCCATTTTTATGCCCAGGAAAACCTTAGCCATAATATAGTGATCGTGGCCTCTGCGGAAGAGGAAAGTTCCGGCCCTAACGGACTCAACAGTATGTTGTTGATACTTCCAAAAATAGATGTAGCCATAGTAGGGGAACCTACCTTGATGAATTTAGCCATTGCTGAAAAAGGTTTGGTGGTTTTTGAAGGCAAGGTGAGCGGAACACCATCCCATGCTGCCCACCCGAACGATAATAATGCCATTTACAATACCATAGAGGTATTGCAGTGGTTTAAGGACTATAAGTTCCCCAAGGTATCGGAAGTATTGGGCGAAGTAAAGCTTACGGTAACACAGATAAGTGCCGGTAATCAGCACAATGTTGTGCCAGGAAATGTGGACTTGGTGATAGATGTACGGGTAAACGACTGTTACTCCAACAAGGAAATAGCGGACATACTTACTGCCGAAGCTCCCTGTGAGGTAAAGCCCCGTTCCTTGCGTTTAAACTCTTCTTCCATTAATAAGGACCACCCCTTGGTAAAATCGGGCTTGGCTTTGGGCAGAAGCAGCTATGGTTCGCCTACCCTGTCGGATCAGGCAGCATTATATTGTCAGTCCCTAAAATTAGGACCTGGCGATAGCACCCGTAGTCACTCTGCTGACGAATTTATTTATGTAGCAGAAATAGAAGAAGGAATAGATTTGTATATTAAGATCTTGCAAGGATTTCTGAAACAATGATCAATAAACAATGATCAATAAGCAATTAACAATTAACAATGTAGATTTGTTATTGTAATTGACCAATAAAAAACTATAAAAGACAAGAGATGAAACTTTGGGACAAAGGATTTAGCACCGACAAAAAAATAGACCATTTCACGGTGGGCAATGATAGGGAACTGGATTTGCTTTTGGCAAAATACGACGTAATCGCCTCCAAGGCGCATGCCAAAATGCTGGGCAAAATTGGTCTCTTGACCCTTAAGGAGACCGATTCTCTGGTAACTGAACTGGATAAGATTGCCAAGGCCATAGAGGACGGCACTTTTACCATAGAGGACAGTTTTGAGGACATGCACTCCAAGATCGAGTTTTTGCTTACCCTAAGGTTGGGCGATGCCGGTAAAAAAATCCACACTGCCCGTTCCAGGAACGATCAGGTTTTGGTGGCCATGCATTTGTACCTAAAGAACGAATTAACAGAGATCAAGGACCAAACCAAGGATTTGTTCCACCTCTTATTAAATTTGGCGGACAAGCATAAGAAGGTGATGCTGCCGGGCTATACACACTTGCAGATTGCCATGCCCTCTTCCTTTGGACTCTGGTTTTCTGCTTATGCCGAAAGTTTGGTAGACGATCTTTACTTTGTGGATGCCGCCTATAAGGTAGCCGACCAAAACCCCTTGGGTAGTGCCGCCGGTTACGGAAGTTCCTTCCCTATAGACCGTAGTTTTACTACCGAGGAAATGGGCTTTGAAACCATGAAATATAATGTGGTGGCTGCCCAGATGGGCCGGGGCAAGGTTGAGAAGGCAGCAGCCTTTGGGATGAGCAGTATAGCCGCCACCCTGTCCAAAATGGCGATGGACATCTGTTTGTATATGAGCCAGAACTTTAATTTTGTCTCCTTTCCGGATGAGCTTACTACAGGCTCCAGCATTATGCCCCATAAAAAAAACCCGGATGTGTTTGAACTGGTGAGGGGTAAATGTAACCGACTCCAGACCATACCCAACCAATTGATCTTGATCACCAACAACCTGCCCAGTGGCTATCACCGGGACCTGCAATTGGTGAAAGAGGTTATAGTACCCGCCATTCAGGACCTAAAGGCCTGTTTGGAAATTATGACCTTTAGTTTAAAGGAGATTCGGGTTAACGAAAGTATCCTGGACGATCCCAAATACGATTATCTGTTTAGTGTGGATACCCTGAACGAGCTGGTATTGAGCGGTATGCCCTTCCGTGATGCCTATAAGAAAATGGGCAAGGAAATCAACGAGGGCACCTTTACTCCCAAAAGGGATATACGTCACAGCCATGAAGGTAGTTTTGGCAATCTGTGTCTGTCAGAGATCAGAAAGAAAATGGACAAGATTTCTTAAATAATAAACAGTGGTCAGTGAGCAGTAAATAGTAAAAAGCTTGCAATGTAAAAAATAAGAGGCTCCTTCCCTTAGCAAGGGAAGGTGGATTCTCCGACAATAGGAGAAGAAGACGGAAGGGATTGAAAACCTAAGCCAAGGCATTTTGTACACCAAGTTACTAAGGCAGGCTCGCGCCAGCGCGGGGTCTCAAGTCTCAAGATTTATTGTGATTATTTGCACTCAAAATCAATCCGTCATTGAGAGCCTGCCTGACGGCAAGACAGGCGGATTCGAGACCTTGTACAGTCTTGGTTTTTCCAGTGCGAAGTCGGGAGACTTCGCAAAGCATGAAGGTCTTTTGTCAAATGTCCATTGTCGAAATCAAAGGGCTCCTTCCCTTGGTTAAGGGAAGGTGGCTTCTCTGACGATAGGAGGAGAAGACGGAAGGGATTGAAAACGTAAGCCAAGGTATTTTGTACACCAAGTTACTTAGGCACGAGTCTGCCTGTATCCTATGGTTAAAACAAATTTTTTCTCATAAATTTTTTCTATAGTTCAGGATATATACCCCATGGTGTTGACATACGGTGTCCCTCTTACCACTACTGCAAATGCCCTGGCCAATAATTTGTTTCTTATTATATTCAGGGTACTCATTTTATTTTTTCCCGCATCTATTCTTCGGGTATAATAGGCCTTCATCTCTGGATTACATTGAATGGCGGAACCGGCGCAAAGATTCAGCAATGTCTTGCCTTCCTTATTGGCCAGTTGGCTTACCTTGGTCCTTCCCCTTATACTGGTCCCCGATCTGTTGGGAAAAGGGGCAATGCCACAATAGGAGGCGAATTTCCTCCACGATTTAAAAGCTGTGAAGCCAACGGTATGAACGATCATGAACCGGGCCGTTACCGCTCCGATGCCCTTGATGCTGACCAATAACCGATATATAATCTGCAGTTCTGGATCCTGCTCGATAAGCCTATCGAGTTCTTTTTCTATTTTGGTTATCTGCACATCCAGTACCCCGATAATATCGCGCTGTACCTGTAGCAATATGGGCCCCAGATCATTGTTCAGCACTCTTATTTGTTCCCCTAGAGTGGCAATATGCCCTGCGCGCTGTGAAACCAGTTTTCTGCGCATGGACATCAACCGTTTCAGGCTTATCAAAGATTCCTTTGGCATTTGATAGGGCCTTGCCTCTTCCCGGATGCGATATCCGTAAAGGGCGATACGTTTTGCATCCGCTCTATCATCCTTCCCCCTGGCAATGCCCAGGGACCGTTTGATCTCCAGCCCAGGGACCAAGAGAAAGTAATAGCCCTGTTCGCTCAGATAACGGACAAGTTGATGGGTGTAAAGGCCCGTGTGCTCAAAAACGAACAAAAGCTCATTTTTGGCCAGGCCACTAATTTTTATAGACCAATCCACCAAAAACACGATAGCTTCGGGAGTATTTTCAAAAACCTCTTGGGCCCCACTTTTGTGAAGGCAACAATCCAGTGTCAATTTACTGGCATCGATACCGATTACATCTTTTATTTTCATAATTTTATAATGTTTTAATATGGTTGCCTAAACTAAGACCTTTAAAAGATCTGGCTGAAATCCTATATGGTTCTTGGCAACCGGTTAGAAGAACGGGGACTGATACAGGCAATAGGTCACAAACCTTTGCGGCAGGAAAGTTCACCCCGTTCTTTTTTGTTTTACATTAAATTTATGAACATTTTAAAAGTTATGAGTCTCCCCCGGACCCCCTCTTTTCAACATTATTATAGATTATATTTATAATACAAATCTAAAGGACGGTAGGCAGGCGGAGTCGAGACCTTGTAGAGTTTGGTTTTATGGAGTGCCAAGTCAGGAGACTTTGCACAGCATGAAGGTCTTTTGTCAAATGTCCATTGTCGAAATCAAAGGGCTCCTTCCCTTGGTTAAGGGAAGGTGGCTTCTCTGACGATAGGAGGAGAAGACGGAAGGGATTGAAACCAAAGGCTGGTTGTTTTGTGCGGAAGTGCCAAGACAGGAGACTTTGCACAGCAGGAAGTTTTGTTGGCACGAGCGTGACGCTCGCGCCAGCGCGGGGACTTCGCAAATCAGGTGACTACATTGACGTATCAGGCGGTAGGCTTCACCTATCTTAAGAAACTTATTACAACATCTTCAATTGCCGAAGGATAGTCTTGGTAATTTCTTTTCTACAAGCCCCAAAATCGGAATTTTTATCGGCCCTATTTTTGATCAATCTGGTAGCGAAAAAATAGACATTATCACTTCGTTCCAAATAACCCACCCACCAACCGGTATCTTTGCCGCCTTCCCTGGTCCAGCCAGTTTTGGCGCGTAATGTATAATCTGCTGTGTGTTCTTCTACCATCATATCTTTTAAGATCTGAAAGGAAGTCTTTTTAAAGGGTAGGGTTTCCTCATACACCCCGATTAAAATGGCTATCTGATTGGCAGGAGAAATGGCCAAACCTCCAAAATTCCAGAAATCGTCATCGTTTATGGACAGGCTGGCATTGCCATAATTGGAGGCCTCCAAATATTACCTGTATTTTTTCTTTCCAATTTTTTTTGCCAATTCTACATATACCCAACCAGCCGAGGTTTTAAAAGCCTCTTTCATGGACATATCGTGATAAATATCTGGGCGATAACCGTATTTAATGGTGTCCGTTGCCCCGGGCCAATTAATTATTTCATTTTCATTTTTAACCACAGCGGTCTCCAAGGCAATCAAAGTGTTGATGATTTTAAAGGTGGAAGCGGGCAAAGTGCCCTTGTGGCTATTCTCAATATCGCTTGAAATCCATTTTTTGGCCTGGTAATCATAAATGGTTGTGCTTCCTTTTATATTGCAATCTTTGAAAGGTTGAGACAGGTTCTCCTGACCAAATACGAAGAAAAAACTGCAGATTAAAACAGCAGCCAAAAGAACTATTTTTTTCATTGTTTCCTAATAAAATAAATATGTTGAAAAGGATATTGTGCGTTCGTTTTCTTAAATCCGCAAGGCCCACTTAAACAAGTGGGCCTATTGGATATTTACTATTTTGCAAGTCCCAAACCCTTTGGGCCTAGGTCACTATTATTTAAACTCTTTATAATTGGATCTTAGCGCCCATTACTTTTAAAAATTCCCTTATAAAACTGGGGTGGGCCGGCCAGGCAGGGGAGGTAACAAGGTTGCCATCTACAAAGGCCCCGTCTACGGGAATGGATTGAAATTCCCCTCCTGCCAATGTTACTTCTGGCCCCACAGCAGGGTAGGCGGTAAGTTTTCTCCCTTTTACAACTCCTGCAGCGGTCAAAATTTGGATACCATGGCAGATAGCGGCAACAGGCTTGTTGGTGGTGAAAAAGTGTTGTACAATTTCCAGCACTTTTTTGTTCAATCTCAAATACTCCGGAGCCCTACCTCCGGCAATTACCAAACCGTCATAATCGTCCACATTTACATCTGCAAAGCTGTAGTTCAAGGCAAAATTATGGCCTGGCTTTTCCGTGTAGGTCTGGTCTCCCTCAAAGTCGTGTATGGCCGTTTTAACGATGTCCCCCTTTTTCTTGTCCGGGCAAACGGTATGTACGGTGTACCCTACCATTTCCAGCATTTGAAATGGGACCATGGTTTCATAATCTTCAGTGAAATCTCCAGTTAAAAACAATACTTTTTTCATTGTTATTATTTTGGGTTAAAAAATTATATGCGCTGTTATTCGGTATTTAAGATCCTCAGGAAGAAGGCCGATTGCCCTGTACTTAAAATTCAACCTTCAAGTTAGTAAATATTTGGTTTGGATAAACCTTTGTTATTTTCAAAATTGTTTAGTGTAAGGATATAAAGTGTTGTTTTTGAGTTGTTTAAATGGAAGTGGTTTTTCAAAAATTAACCTTCTTTTAATACACTTTTGTTGTTTTGTTGGCATTATAAGGGGTTCAAGGGGCCAGGTTCAAAGTTCATGTGGGGATGACAAAACAAGAGCTCTTTCCCTTGGACCTGAGTCGGACTGACCTCCCACTGGCCCTCCAGCCCTAAAGCGGGACAAGCACTCCCAAGGAGGGGGAGCTTCTGTAAATCGACGTTCCTCACATTATAATAATGTTATTACACTTGTAAAAGACCTCCTTAATACCTTCTTCATTAAATGAGAACGCCTTGGATAATTTTGTCGAGAATCAAGTTCCCTCTCCTTGGGAGGGGGTTAGGGGGAGGACTTCACAGTAGGATGTTCTTCTCCAATTATTAGCAGTCTCGATAAACTAAAAACAGATTGCCACGCTATGCCTGCCTGGCGGAAATCATACTCTCAAGGACCAATTAATGTCCGGTCGCCTGCCTGACGGCAAGGCAGGCGGAGTCGAGACCTTGTACAGTCTTGGTTTTTCCAGTGCGAAGTCAGGAGACTTTGCACAGCAGGGATAATTTTGTCGATAATCAAGTTCCCCCTCCTTGGGAGGGGGTTAGGGGGAGGACTTTACAGTAATATGTTCATCTCAAATTATTAGCAGTCTCGGTATTCAAAAAACAGATTGCAGCGCTGCACCTGCCTATCTTCAGTCAGGCTTGCCTACCATAAGGAATGCGAAGTCGGGGCCTAAAGGGAGGGAATTTGATTTAAACAGATAACATGCTGCCAGCCTCCTTCAATACCTTCTCCGCCTGTGCCATATGACGTTGGTTGTGGTAGATGACCACCCTAAAGGTATCGCCCAACCTAAGTTTGATCCATTTGGAAATTGATATGCCTGTTTTGGTTTTGGTGAGGTCTGCCTGTGAGGCCAGTTTTAATACATTGATTAAGTCTTGTTGTTGGGCAATGAATTTGGTGATGACCTCCTTGTCCAGGCTGCTGCCCTTGGGATTCATGGAGGTAAAGGTTTTCATTTTGTTCAGCTTTTCCTTGGGAAGCATAGCATTGGCAAAATAGTTGCCCAACCAGCCACTTTTGAATATTTCCGCAGGCCTGTACTGGGATGCTGTTATCCGCTTCTCAATTTCGGGAATATAGTAATCCCCATAGCGGTTTAAATGTTCCAAACATTCCAAAATACTCCAACTATCAGGGGAGGATTTCCAGTTCAAGGTTTCCAAGGGCAAGGTTTTGAAGCCTTCGGCCTTATGTTTAATTTCCTGTGTACGCTCCAACAAATCCTGCAATAAATTCTTAGAAAGCATGACTTTATTTTTTATGGCAAAATTTGGCATTTAATTATTTTAAAACATTGATCGAAATCAAGATTTTTTAATTCTGGAAAGCGTTTCAGGGGTCATTCTTAAATAGGAGGCTATGTATTTGTGTGGTATTTCCTGAAAGAGTTGGGGAGAACGTTTCAGAACCCGTTTATACCTTTCCAAGGGAGACACGGTTAAAATATCCCGTTCCCTTTCCATCTGCTGTAATACCAATTGCTCCAGCATTAGTTGCCAGGTGGTACTATTCTCTGGGGAGGATTGCATAAACTCCATAAAAGTGGCCTTGTCAATGACTTTAACGGTGGTTTTTTTTAGTGCCTGTATATGGAGATCGGAAGGTTTCTCATCCAAATAGGAATCCAGTGCGGCTATGAAATTATGGGTATAGCCGAACCTAATGGTGTGTTCCTCATTTTCCTCCACCACATAAATTCTTAAACTCCCCTGTACCACCCAGTAGAGGTTGGTGTCTATGCTGCCCTGTTTCTTTAAAAAGTGGTTCCTGTCCAGTTCCAGCTGTTTGGTCCATAACCCTTTACGTTCTATGTTCCCAACGAGGTCGGTAATAGGATTCATTTTTTGTGGATTAGGGATTGATGTTCATTACTATTTTTCCCTTATGCTTTCCATCTCCAAAATATTGGATCAATCGCAATGCATCTTCCAAAGGATAAGGACCATCTATTTGGCATTTGATTTTTCCCTGTTCCAATAGTTCATAGATATATTCTAAACCAAAGTTCGATTTTAAGGCGAGTACCTTTAATTTTTTGGAAGAGAATAGTGGTATAATCTTGCCCCACAGCAGTACTTTTAATAAACCGGACAATTTGCCGCCAATAGTCACATATTTTCCATTAGGTTTTAAGGCTTTGAGGTAGGAGAGGGCAGCCTTATTGGTCTTACAATCCAGGATGAGGTCGTAGGTTTCCCCCGCTTTGGTGAAATTTACCTTTTTATAGTCGATTACATAATCATAACCGAGCGATGTCATCATGGCCAATTTCTCTTGGGAATCCACTCCGGTAACCTCACAATTATAAAGTCTGGCCAGTTGAAGGCCGATGGTTCCTACACCACCGCCACCGCCATTGATCAGAATTTTTTGGCCTTCCTTTATTTTCCCTAGGTCCCTTAGAGCCTGTAACGCCAGACAGGAGGCATGGGGAATGGCTGCGGCTTCCTCAAAACTTAAAGCTTGGGGTTTCGGGATTACCGCCTTTTCATTGATGCTGATATATTCAGAAAAGGTACCAAATCCATATTCCGAGGTGTCTCCCATAACCGCATCCCCAATCTTGAATTTCGTAGCCTTTGCACCCAGGGCCACAACGATGCCCGACAATTCCATTCCCAAAAGCCCTTGTTTGTGCTTAAGGAGGCCAAACATTAACCGGATCAAATAAGGCTTGCCCAAAGCCAGGCTCCAGTCGTAGTCGTTCACCGCAGTGGCGTTGATCTTTATGAGGACCTCATTGTCCTTGGGTGAGGGTGTTGGCCTTTCGGTTATTCTAACCACCTTTTCGGGAGGACCATAGGCCTCACATATTATAGCTTTCATTTGGTTCTATTGATGCCCTAAGTTAATCATTTGACCTTAATTGGCATTTCATATTCTTCAGTCATATTATAGGGCATTTTCCATATGTCGCCATCAAAATTGCCAAAATAGAGTTGGGATTTGCTAGGTTGGTGCGAATGTCCGTCCGCCCAGAAAAAGGAAAACGGCGCTTTATAATTTACAGGTCTTCGTACATAGGAATGACTCAAGGCACTATGCTCCGTTAATATTTTGATCTTTTTCCAAGTTTCCCCTTGGTCTTGGGACTGCCATAGGGCCAATTCCCCTCCAACGCCCCAATCCTGGGTACCTTTTTCCGTTGGACCAACAATTTTCCAATCGTCCTCTCCAATAAAGAGACTCCCCATATCATAATTATGGTCGGATGTGGTTACCACAGCAGTTTGCCATTGCTCACCGTTCCATTTGGTAATACACCATTCGTAAGGGGCGCTTTTTGGACCCGGTTCATGTCCGTTGCTTCTAATATAGAGGCAGGCTGGATTTCCGTTGGCATCGTAGCCCATATCCTTTAGATACACATTTTTTTCTAGGGATGCGTAGTCTACCGCTTTGGCCGGACTGTCCAGATCTATCAAAGGAAGAGGTGTTTCTATGCTATTGACGGTGGTCCAGCTGGAGCCAAAGTCCATTGATTGCATATAATACAGGTCGGTTCTTTTGTCCACATTGCCATTGGGGTGCCTATTAATGAAGGTACCCAAAAGCTTGCCATTATAAATATCGCTGACTTGATAATGACCGGACTTTTCCCCTTCTTTTTCCGGGATAGCGGCAAGTAATTTATCATCGGTCCAAGTGATTCCATCCTTACTGGTTTCAAAATATAGTTGGCGTACCCCGGTATATTTTGTAAAAAAGTGAAAAAAGCCAAAATCGGTGTACCTAGGTTGTGGGTAGGTCATTTCCTCTTCCGTAATCTGCACAAATTCCTTTATGGAATATGGCATCTTGCTTTTGTATTTATAACCTGGTCGTGTGGTGCCCCTTCCACTGATAAATACCCAAATATACCCAGCATTATCGATTAAGATGGAGGGGTTGTCATGGGGGTCGTCTACCCCATTTTTGTCATAGACTACCGTGGGTTTGGAAACCATTTCCGTTTTATGGTCAAACTCCCCGATCATACAGAGCAAGTAACGTTGGTCTTCTGAAGGAGTTCCCCCATAGACAAAGAAGGTTTTATCAACTTCGGGAGCATAAATGGCCAAAGGCACATGCTTTGCGGTATAGGTGCCTAGGGCACCCGAGTATTTGTCCCCATACTCGTACTTCTGATTTAATTGGAACCAAATGCCCCTATAGCCGTTGATTTTGGTATTGGTCAGACTCTGGCCGATGGCGTTACCAACGCAAAAATTCGTAAAAATCAGCGCTAGAATTTTGAAGCTAGTTACAGTTTTAATTCCTGTCATTTTTCCAATTTTGTTTTTCTAAAACATATTTTTTTGATGCCTCCGGTATTTGTATATTGACTTGTCTCATTAAAGCCAAACTTCTTGTACAAAGCTATTGCCGGAGTATTGGCCCAACCGGTTTCCACAATAAGGGTCTCCGAATCGTCATAATTTTCTAGGAACAACATTAGTTTTTGGGCTATGCCCTGTCTAAAATATTTTGGATGTACTACCAGGCTACAGATATCAAGCGTGTTTTCAAGAAGGTCTATCTCAACTGCAGCGGCCAAAACACCCCCTTTCCATATTCCGTAGAATAGGGTGTCGCTATTTAGAAAATCTACAATGCTTCTTTTTAAAGGAGGGAAATCCGTTACACCCAATAATTCGGCCTCTATGCTGTAGGATGCTTGAAAAAGTCCGTGAATTTTTGCTGCATAGGAAATTTCGGAATGGTCTATTTTTTGGATCATTGGTTCTTTAAAAGACACGGCTTTGAGGAATAAAATTCCTAATAAGATATCTAATATAGCAATTCCTTTTCATCCATTATTGCATCAAGGTTCAACTTTGGGTAATGGACGATTTGCAATCAACAATTAACAATATAGAGCGTGCAGTAGACAGTATTGAGTTAACAGAAGTCAGTGGTAAGTGTACAGTGAAAAGTGGACGTATTAGTCACTTCGACATGAGCCCAATTTCAGGGCGATTGAGAAGTCGCACACGATATGGTAATTGCTACTTGTGCAATTTAGCTCATGTCATTTCTGTTTTAAGGGGATCCGTGAGTTGCCTTCTTCTAGCTATCTCTTCCATAAAACAATGGAGTGTAGTGTTTCAACAGCCTGAGGGCAAACAGGCTCGCAATGACATGAAAGTTGTCCGGTCGAGCCTGCCTGCAGGCAAGGCAGGCGAAGTCGAGACCTACTGGCATCTAGAGATCTCGGGAAAGACCAATTGTGTGCGACTTCTCTCCCGATAGCTATCGGGAGTCCGAAAAAGAGACTCTGCTGAAGTGACTATAACAGATAGTTTGAAGTGCAGTAATCCCTTCAAAAAAATCAGATTGCTGCACTTCGCATAACAGTTGAAAAGCGTCTCGTTAATGGAAATTTATTTGAAAATCTTAAGGGCAGGTATGTAGCTGTGTCTTTTGTTTTTAGAGACTTTGATAGTGCTTAAAATTATTATGGTAATGTTATAACTGTAAAGAACTATTACCGGAAGATATAGTTTTAAGATACTTGCTGGTCCTACGGGGTTGTCTAAATATCCCATTATAACCCCCAAGAACCCAGAAAATAGTATAATAAAATAGGAGAATAGAAGTAGGCACCATGTGATTTCGAAATTTAAAATCGACTTGCCAAGTTCATTTACATTTTTCAATTTATCTTTTTTCAGTATCCAAAAAACTAAGGGAAGAATAATCCCTAAAATCGGGAAGAACAAAAATCCCAGTGCCGATAAACTCATTAGTGTCAAATAACCTTTGTCTTCGAGAATTTTCCAGTCTATAATTTCATCGGGAGAAGTATCCAGTGCAATTGCTAATCTTTTTAAAGTATCCCCTCGAGGTTCCGATTCGCTATTCTCTATTCTTTGAATAGTTCTTAGGCTCAAACCAGACTCTTCGGCCAGTAATTCTTGGGACATACCTTTACTACCTCTCAATTCTTTAACTCGTTGTGATATATTCAAATTGCTCATTTAATATGATTTTTATTTGATGTAAAAGTAATCCACGTTAATAGTTTTAATAACGTCTCTTATACGACATGTTTACGTCATTAGTGTCAGACCCTTATTCGCAGGGCATTAATCTGGAATGTTTTAAAGTATTTCACTATAATCCAAAAATAGTCAATTACAATTTTTGGTAACTTAATATGGAACCAAGTCTTAATAAACTCTCTACGACGATAAGTAAATTTGGATACACGTGACTAAAAGTTCTTTCCTTGGACCTCCCCCCGGCCCCCTCCCAAGGAGGGGGAGCTATTAGAAATCGACCTTCTTCGCAATGTAGAAATCTTATTATTCTGGAGAAAAGTCACCTTATAACTTTCTTCAAGAAGTGTGAACGTATTGGATAATTATGTTACAAATCAAATCCCCCTCCTTGGGAGGGGGCTAGGGGGAGGACTTAATGGCAAGATGATTATCGCCATTATCGAAGCAATCCCTTCAATCAAAACAGCTTGCTGCACTTCGCCTGTCGATATGCAGCTTGACTTGCAATGAAGATCACAAAAGTTTCCTTCCCTTGGACCTGTGCTGAGCGGAGCCGAAGTAAAGGGAAGGTGGCTTCTCTGACCAAAGGAGGAGAAGACGGAAGGGATTGAAACGAAAAGCCAGTTGTTTTACGCAGATGGGTTTATGAAGTGCAAAGTCGGGAGACTTTGCACAGCGGGGGAGGACTTAATGGCAAGATGATTATCGCCATTATCGAAGCAATCCCTTCAATCAAAAACAGCTTACCACACTACTCAGGAAACAAAATTCAAGCTCAAATTAGGGAACAACAAAGCATCAACAAATACCACTTTTGAAAATTAAAAATGGGATGTGCCCAATAATTGAATAAATAAAGCTGTTGAAAAGGACTTTTGTCCTTATTTGATCATCCCCAAATTAATAACTTCCTGTGGTGTAAGATGTCTCCAGTGCCCACGGGGAAGATCTTTTTTGGTTAATCCGGCGTAAACTACCCTATCCAATTTTACGACCTCGTATTCCAATTCCTCAAAAATACGGCGTACAATTTTGTTACGGGTGCTCTTAAGTTCTATGCCTACTTCGCGCTTGGGGGCGTTTTCAATAAAACTAATGTCATCTACCCTAACCACGCTTTCGTCTATAGTAATGCCTTCCTTGATCTTAATAAGGTCTTCGCCCCTTAAGTTTTTGTTAAGCTCTACATGGTATATTTTACGAAGTCCATTTTTAGGTTTTGTAAGTCGCTTCGTCATTTCCCCATCATTGGTAAACAACAGTAGTCCGGTAGTATTCTTGTCCATTCTCCCTACAACCGAGAGTTTGGATTTGGAGGCATTGGAAATTAAAGAGGCTACAGTTCTTTTTCCGTGCTCGTCCTTTGGTGAGGTAACAAAATCCTTGGGTTTGTTCAGCAGTACATATTCCTTTTTCTCCGGATTTAACAAACGGCCATCAAATTTTACTTCATCGGTTAGTTTTACCTTGTAGCCCATTTCGGTAATTGGCTTGCCATTTACAGTGACGTTTCCGGCAGAGATATAAATATCCGCGTCCCTACGCGAACATACGCCAGAGTTGGCTACATAACGATTTAGTCGCATTACATTGGGATCGGACGGTGCTTTTGCTTCCGTCTTCTTTCTTATAGGTGCGTTGCCCCGTGCATGGCTCTTTTTTCTAAAAGTGCCTCCTTGTCTTCCTGATGCTTTTTTGTCGTTATTTGAATCTGACCTACTCATATGTACTATAATTTATTGCAAAGGTAGCAAAGGAAATGGTATGTATAAGCTATTGAAGAGGTTATTAGTGATTCTTAGAGTATTCTGTTCAATACCAGGTCAACATTGATCAATAAAATACTGAACACTCCCAGTATGATGATCAACTTAAGGATGTTGTGCAACCATACGTAGTGTTTTTTGCTGTTGGATTTTACCAATAGGATCAAAAACCCCAAAAGAAAAAAAATACAGCCTATAAAATAGAGGTACATATAACCTACATCAAAATATTCGATCAGGAGAAAGGCGGGAAGCAGTGTTAGTCCTATTAAAATGGAGATACAGGTCTTGGAGAATTTTGCCCCGTACAATATGGGGATGGTCTTATAGTTCTGGGCCATATCCCCGGCCATATTTTCTAGGTCTTTGATCATTTCCCTGGCCAAAATCAAAAGGAAAAGAAAAAGGGCATGCACAAAAATTACAGTGTCAAAGTTCTTGTAGTACACAAAAACAGCAAAAAATGGAGCAATGGCCAGAGTGGCGGAAACGAAATTGCCCAAAAAAGGAACTTTTTTTAATTTGTGGGAATAGAACCAAATGCCAAAAATATAGGCAGAAAAGAATACAACCGCCTTAAAGGAAACATAGCTGGCAAAAAATACAGAAAGAAAATTCAATACAAAATAAGTGCTGAGCTTGGTCCGTTGGCTTACCAAACGATCCAGCATACTCTTTCTAGGTTTGTTGATGAGGTCTTTTTCCGCATCGTAGAAATTGTTGATGATATATCCTGCCGCTATGACCAGGGCAGAACTGAGCACAATAACGAACAGGTTGCCATCAAAAACCACCTTGCGCAAGGGCAAATGGGGAGCTAATATATAAATGGAGGCCAGGTACTGAGCCAAAATGATCATAAGAATGTTGTATCCCCTGACCACAGAAAACAGGCTCAGAAACTTTAATAGCAAGAGCTTGTTTTTTCTACTAAGCATAAAGGAGATGGTTAGAAGTTGTATACTACTTCTAAATTATAGCCCTTCAGGGCTTTTTTGGCTTTATTGATGTCTTCGGTAAACCCTAAAATGTAACCTCCGCCACCGGAACCACATAGTTTTAAATAATAGTCGTTGGTATCTATTCCCTGCTTCCAAAGTTTATGGAATTCCACCGGTATCATGGGCTTAAAATTGTCCAGTACCACATGGGACAACTGTTTTAAGTTTCCGAAAAGGGATTTAACATTCCCATTTATAAAGTCCTCCACGCAGGCATCCGTATGCTTAATAAACTGGTCCTTTAGCATGGCCCGGAATCCTTCGTGCTTCATTTGTTCCATAAACAAATGTACCATGGGCGCGGTTTCACCCGTACTGCCACTGTCCAACAGGAATACTGCTCCCTTGCCATCCAAGTTTTGGGATGGAATGCTGGTAGATTCTATATTGTCTTGGGAATTTATAAGAATGGGTAGGCTTAAATAACTGTTTAGAGGGTCAAGGCCTGAAGATTTACCGTGGAAAAACGATTCCATTTTTCCGAAAATAGTCTTCAATTTTAACAATTTCTCCCTGGTAAGGTTTTCTAAAACGGTAATTTTTTCAATGGCATACTTATCGTAAATGGCCGCCACTAGGGCGCCACTACTACCTACGCCATATCCCTGCGGAATGGAACTGTCAAAATACATTCCGTCGGCTACATCCTTATTCAATGCCTCCAGATCAAAAGTTACCAATTCATGGTCCTTCTGCTGTAGGTCTTCTAAATATTCTGCAAAGGCCCTAAGGCTGGCGTTCGACTTCTTTGCCGCCTCAGAATTCTTGTTTTTAGATTTTAGTGCCCCCTTAAAAAAATTATAGGGTATGGAAAGTCCTTTGGAATCCTTGATGATTCCATATTCCCCAAAAAGTAAAATTTTAGAGTAAAATAACGGTCCTTTCATTTCTTTAAGATAAACATAAATAATTTAAATTCTTGCAAAGGCATTAAAATAACAGCAATTGCAATTGAATAATTAACGTAATATACCACTATTAATTATTCCTTTTCCATATGAAAATTACAGCTTTTTTGCCCCATTTCCAATTTGATCGCAAATATACTGCCCGTTTTCACAATATGCAACCAACTCATTATTAATAAATTGATAAACTTCTTCCTTTTCGTTTTCAGGATATAGCACATGAACATTTGCCCCTGCATCCAATGTAAAACATACATGGGTTTTGGACGAGGCCCTAAAGGCCCATATTTTATTGATGATCTCCAAGGTCTTGGGTTTCATCAATATAAAATACGGCATACTGGTCATCATCATGGCGTGTAGGGTGAGGGCTTCACTTTCTACTATTTTGATAAATTCCAATAAATTTCCCTCTTCAAAAGCCTTTTTTAATTTGGTCAGATTTTTATGCGCTTGGTCGAACCGTTGTTCCGCAAAAGGATGATCGTGCATTAAATTATGGCCAACACTACTGCTCACTTGTTTGGATCCTTTGTCCACCAAGAGGATGGAATCCTGATAGTTCTTAAAAATCGGGTGTACCTTGTTGGGATATTTAATGGCGTAGAGATCGGAGCTCTCCTGGGTGTCTTTATGTGCTCCCCATTGCATTATATTCCCTTCAATACTCCGGCAGGCACTCCCAGATCCCAATCGTGCCAAAAAGGAAGCCTTTCTTTTAAAAAAATCAGCATCCATATTGGGGTTCAGTTCCCTTTCCAGTTCCATAAGGCACAGTGCCAGGGCCGACATTCCACTGGCCGAGGAGGCTATGCCACTGCTGTGGGGAAAGGAATTGGAGGTTTCTATGGTAAAATGATAGGCCTTTAAAAAGGGCAAATAGGCTTCAGTCCTCTTAAGAAAGGTATTTATTTTGGGTTTAAAATCCTCTTTGGGCTTGCCATCGAAAAGAAGGTCAAAAGAAAAGTTGGATGCCTTGTTTTTTAATTTTTTATAGCTGACCGTTGTAGTGGTAGCACAGGTATCCAGGGTAAAACTGATGGATGGGTTGGCGGGAATCTGATGTTCCTTTTTCCCCCAGTATTTTACCAAGGCGATATTACTGGGCGATTTATAAGTAACTTTTCCTTCCGACTTGTCTGTAGTATAAATGGAAGGGATAAAGTCTTTATCGGTCATATTGCAAACAATTTGTGCAAAGATAGGTTTTAAGTAGTTTTACTGTAGATCCTGTTAAAATAAATTGTTAATTTAGAGCGTAAACAACCAACCCTTGAAAAAGCAACTTACTTATATAGCAATTTCAGTAACCGTATGTTTAACCATTGGCTTTTTATCCAGTTTTGCTACACAATCTTCTGTAAATGACTGGTATTTGGAATTGAATAAACCAAGTTTTAATCCGCCCAATTGGATTTTTGCCCCGGTCTGGACCGTACTTTACATTATGATGGGAGTGGCCGCCGGGATTGTTTGGGCAAAAGGGTTTTATCATATTTGGGTAAAAACAGCCTTATACCATTTCGGGATACAGTTGCTGTTCAATGCCCTCTGGAGTATAATTTTCTTTGGATTTAAGAACCCTTTCGCTGCCTTACTGGTTATATTGGCACTTTTGGTGCTTTTGATCTTTACCATAAAATGGTTTAAAGTGGTGAGCCAGACTGCCGCCTTGTTATTGATTCCGTACCTGCTTTGGGTATGTTTTGCCACGGCCCTTAATTATAAGATTTGGGAAATGAATTAACATTATTTTCCTTGCTATATATGAAGTGGGGTAAATGAAAACTCCAAATGGATAATTGTTCTTTTTACTGACCCCTGACCACTGACCACTGACCCCTGACCACTGACCACTGACTACTGACCACTGATTACTGATTTGACTCCCCATTTCCAATAGCTTCATCATGGTCCTGTGGTTTCTTGTGGTAGCGGTCACCTGAAGCTTTTTTTCAAAAAAATTATTGTCGCATTTTGTTTTGCCATAGCCTTGGTCACAACTGAGGTAGACACAGCTATTGGTAATTATAAACCGTTCACTGGGAAATTGTTGCTGTTGTAGACTATGGGTCAATTCCCTGTTGGGAGTTTCTTGCAAGAGCACATAGTACCATTTTTTGGATTCTGATTCATCGAGTGTCCTAAATGGGGATTGTTTAAGGATTTCATCCAGCTCAGGCAGGGTCAAGGTCAAAACAGGGACCACAAAGCCAAAAGCCTTGTATATGCCATTTTTGATGATTTTGGAAACTTCATTGGAAGATGAAGCTGAACTTTTTAGAACAATATTACCGCTTTGGATATAGGTGCTTACCGCAGAAAAATCCATGGATTCCAGCATTGCTTTTAACTGGGACATCTTAATTTTTTTTTGTCCACTTACATTGATTCCCCTAAGCAGTACAATATAGTTTGTCATCATTACCCTTTTTTACCACTGATGGATAAAAATAACAATATTTTGGAATGGAAATATTCGGGGGTTTATGGCATAACCACCACTTTTTGGTTTGGTGCCAATAAACAGGTTTGTTGAAATGTAATAGGTTTGATTATTAATTTTTCAAATTTAGTGCCTATATTTTGTTATCTTGATACCCATTTAAAATATACCCTACCAATATGGAAAAATATATTTTGGCGCTGGATCAAGGTACAACGAGTTCCCGTTCCGTTGTTTTTGATAAAAAAGGTAACATCGTTTCGGTGGCCCAAAAAGAATTTACCCAATATTTTCCGAAACCCGGTTGGGTTGAGCACGATCCACTGGAAATTTGGTCTTCCCAAGCCAGCACGGCAGCGGAGGCAACTACAAAAAAAGGAATCTATGGTGCCGATATAGCGGCTATAGGAATTACCAACCAAAGGGAAACGGTAGTAGTTTGGGATAGGAAAACTGGAAAGCCAGTATACAATGCCATCGTTTGGCAGGACAAGAGGACTTCCAATTACTGCGATGAATTAAAAAGTCAAGGGAAATCCAAGCTGATAAGGGAAAAAACCGGCTTGGTCATAGACTCCTACTTTTCAGGTACCAAAGTAAAATGGATATTGGACAATGTGGAAGGTGCCCGAAAAAAGGCGGAAGCTGGAGACTTGATTATGGGAACCATAGACTCTTGGCTAATTTGGAACATGACCAAGGGGGAATTGCACATTACGGATGTTACGAATGCCTCTAGAACATTGCTTTTCAATATAAATACATTGGAATGGGACGATGAGCTGTTGGAGCTTTTTAACATTCCAAAGAGTATGCTGCCACAGGTAAAACAGTCCAGTGAAATATACGGTAGCACCAATCCCAATTTCTTTGCCAGTAAAATACCCATTGCCGGAATCGCAGGGGATCAACAGGCGGCACTATTTGGACAAATGTGTACCAAACCGGGAATGGTCAAAAATACCTATGGTACCGGTTGTTTTATGTTAATGAATATTGGTGAAAAACCCATTGTTTCGGAGAATAATCTCCTAACTACAGTGGCATGGTCCATTAATGGAAAAACCCATTATGCCCTTGAGGGAAGTATTTTTATTGCTGGTGCCGTGGTACAATGGCTAAGGGACAGCTTAAAAATTATAAAGAAGTCCGAAGATGTAGAAGAGCTGGCTGCTTCTGTAGACAGTACCGAGGGAGTCTATTTGGTGCCTGCCTTTGCAGGTTTAGGAGCGCCCTATTGGAACCAACATGCCAAAGGAAGTATTTTTGGACTTACCAGGGGCAGTACGGATGCCCATATTGCTAGAGCGGCTTTGGAATCCATTGCGTTTCAGACCATGGATGTTTTAAAGGCTATGGAAGCAGATTCCAAAATTTCCATAAAAGAATTAAGGGTAGATGGGGGAGCTACCGTCAATAATTTACTGATGCAGTTTCAGGCCGATGTGCTCAATACCTCCACTGTACGGCCAAAAGTGATAGAGACTACGGTTATGGGAGCGGCTTATTTGGCCGGTTTGGCAGTCGGATTCTGGGAAAGTCTGGAAGAGATTCAGGAAATTTGGCAAATCGATGCCAATTTTGATCCCACAACGGAAAGAAAAGAAATAGAACAAAATATTAAAGGCTGGTACAGGGCCATTGATGCTGTAGAATATTGGTCCAAACTAAACGATTAAATATAAAACCAACCAACTATGACTCCATTTATTGCTGAAATTATCGGCACTTTTTTCCTGATCCTTTTAGGGGGCGGGGTTGTTGCCAACGTAATCCTGAACAAAACAAAATCCAACGATGCCGGCTGGATGGTCATTACCACCGCTTGGGGACTGGCCGTGTACGTTGGGGTGGCAGTGGCGGCACCCTATAGCGGGGCACATTTAAATCCGGCCGTAAGCATAGGCCTTGCCATGGCCGAAAAATTTGAATGGGCTGTGGTTCCCATTTATGTTTTGGGACAATTCATAGGGGCCATGTTGGGGGCTTTGATCGTTTGGCTCTTCTACAAGGATCACTTTGATGCCACAGAGGACCAGGACACCAAGAAAGCTGTATTTTGTACAGCTCCGGCCATAAGAAATCCCATTAACAATCTATTTAGTGAAGTAGTAGGTACTTTTACCTTGGTATTTGTAGTACTATATTTTACAGATGCTACCATAACCGATACGGAAACGGTTATCGGACTAGGGTCTTTGGGCGCCCTGCCGGTTGCTTTTTTGGTTTGGGGAATTGGGCTTTCCTTGGGGGGTACCACAGGTTACGCCATTAATCCGGCAAGGGATCTGGGTCCCCGAATAATGCACGCTATAATGCCCATTAAGGGCAAGGGCGGCAGCGACTGGGGCTACGCTTGGATTCCCATTGTAGGTCCAGTTATTGGAGCTATTTTGGCCGCTTTGCTGATGCTATTGTTGAGTTAGCCCTTTAATTAGGGTTTGGCAATTGCCTGGGCGGCAATATAGGCTCCGGTCCAGGCATTTTGAAAGTTGAATCCGCCTGTAATGGCATCTACATTTATTACCTCCCCGGCAAAATAGAGCCCAGGGAGTATTTTGCTTTCGTAGGTCTTAAAATTTATTTCCTTTAGGTCCACCCCTCCGGCAGTGACAAATTCCTCCTTAAACGTACTTTTTCCATCTACCCTAAACTTGGAACCAGTTAACTGCTTTGCTAAGTTTTGTAGTTGAATTTTGGAAATATCGGCCCATTTATCCGTGTCGGAAATTTGCGCTGCCTTTACCAAACTGCCCCACAAGCGTTTTGGCAGGTCAAATGCTTTGGTGCGCAAAATGGTTTTCTTTCCTTCAACTTCCTTAATTTGTTGAAGCTGTCTCAATAATCCTTCCTCATGATAGGCAGGAAGCCAGTTTACTTTTATAGAAAACTTATAATTCAAATCATTCAATATCCGCGCCCCCCAGGCTGACAACCTCAAGATACCCGGACCGCTCATTCCCCAATGTGTAATCAATAGTGGCCCTTCGGATTCCAGATCGCTCGTTTGGATGGAATATTTTTTTAAGGCCGCCTTAAATTTTCCGTTGTTGACCTTGGAGGGAATTATCTTGATACTGGCATTGGTACTTACCCCTTGTATGCCAGTTATTCTTTCATCCTGGATATTAAAGGTAAAAAGCGAAGGAACAGGGGCTACTATTGTATGACCCATTTGTCTTAATAGTTCCCATATTTTAGGATTGCTGCCCGTAGCGACCAGTATTTTTTTGGCTTGGTAGGTGTTTCGAATTGTTTTGATTGCCCAGGCGTAATCCCCATTTTCCTCATTTTCGTTCAGTGATGTTATCCCAACAATGGAACTGTTCTTTAGGACTTTAATGCCCAAACGCTCCGTTTCCTGAAGAAAGCAGTCTATAATTGTTTGGGACGAATTGGTAGCGGGAAACATTCGCCCATCCCCCTCAATATTCAATTGGATGCCCCTTTTTTCAAAGAAGGCCATGGTGTCACCGCTACAATAGGTGTGAAATGGTCCTACAAGTTCCCGCTCCCCCCTAGGATAATTTTTGGTTATTTCCTTAGGGTCAAATTCGGCATGGGCAACATTGCAGCGCCCTCCACCGGATACTTTTACCTTGGTAAGCACCTCTTTGCCTCGTTCCAAGATGGCTATTTTCAACTTGGGGTTGCGTTCCGCTATATGTATGGCACCATAGAAACCTGCGGCACCTCCTCCTAAAACTATTACATCGAACATTAATTAATGCGTTCTGGATAATTGGTGATAATACCATCCACTCCTAATCTCTCTACGGCTTCAATTTCTTCGGGCTCATTTACCGTCCAAGGATAAATCTTGAATCCTGCTTTTTTTATTTCGTTTACGTTCTCTAGGGTCAGGTCCTCAAAATAAGGGTTTATGGCCACCGCCTCCAATTCTTGCGCAATATCCAAAGCTTTCAATGGGTCACCGCTTATAAGGATTGCAATAGGTACTTCGGCATTGAGCGTACGCATAGTCTTAAGTTCGTCCCATCTAAAGCTGGAAATTATAAATTTATCCATAGGCCACCCCTTTTCCTTTACGTAGTAGTTCATTATAAAATTTACCCTGTCGGCTGTATTGGCACCTTTGAGTTCTATATTTAACTGTACTTTTTTATCTATTAAGTTTAGGACATCCTGCAGGGTAGGTATTTTATGATTGCCGATCAAAGTTAATTTCTGCAGGTCTTCAAAATTATAATCTTCTATATTTCCAATGCTATCCGTTAGCCTTTCCACCTCCTTATCGTGGAAGACTACCGTTTCGCCACTTTTTATTTTAAAGACATCTATTTCTATCATGTCTACACCCAGATCCATTGCTTTTTGTATGGACGCCAAGGTGTTTTCCGTTTCATGCCCCATGGCACCTCTATGGCCAATAACCAAGGGTTTGTTCATATTGTCACAACTTATAATTAATAGAAATAAGAAGAAAGTTCCAACTATTGATGATGTTTTCATAATGTAATACTATAAATCTAATTTAAACTTAATATTAAGGATTCCAAGGGTTGTATATCTATTCTTATATGGCCTATTTCGTTATCTACATTTAGGGACAACTCTTTTTCTTTGAACAATGCGTCCTTAAATAGGTAGGTGCTATTCTGTAACCCCCATTCCCTAATAATTTCCCTCGGTAGTTTTAGATCGAACCCAAAGGTTTGACCAGCATCAAAATTAGAAATAATTATGAGTTTTTCATTCTTGGACCACCTAACAAATGATAAAACCCGATGATTATAATATTCCGTATGATCTTTGTTATAAAAATGAATATCCTTGTATTTTCCCATTAAAGCACTACTGTTAATGGTGAAATTGAGCAAGTTCTTGTAAAATGTCCTTAATTCTTTTTCTTTCGGGGATAATTGCCCTCCATCAAATTTTTTATTGTTTACCCAGCGTTGAAAATGGGGAACCCCAACATAATCGAAGATAGAGGTTCTACTTGGGGATCCAAATCCAGGACTTTCGGCAGCCGGCTCACCTACTTCCTGCCCAAAATAGATCATGGTAGGGGAGGTACTTATGGTTGCGGAAACCACCATACCAGGTTTTGCTTTTTCGGCATTTCCCAAAAATTCTGGACAGGCAATACGCTGCTCGTCATGGTTTTCCAGAAAATGTAGCATTTGGTGCTCAATATCCATGAGTCCGTTTTGTACCACAGGGATATGGTCTGTCCACCCGTGTCCCTGCATAATGTGCTTTAAGGAGTCATAGAACTCTACCTTGTCGTAGAGATAGTCCATTTTTCCTTTAAATATATAATCCCTGTACAGCTGTGGATTATAGACTTCCGCCATTAAAAATGCATCCGGGTTTTTCATTTTTATGGACGAGTTCATGAAGCTCCAGAATTCTACAGGAACCATTTCGGCCATATCATAACGAAATCCGTCCACTCCTTCGTCCAACCAGTACAGGGCAATATCCCTAAATTTTATCCAGGAATCTGGCACTTCTTTGTTTTTCCAGAATTCAAAATGTTCAGAAAAGCTTTTATGGCCAAAATCTTCTGGCAGCGTGGTAAAATCCCTATGGCCGTGCGGGCTAATACCATAGTTGATCTTTACAGTCTCATACCAATCATTAAAATCGGGTTTGGACATGCGGGAACCATTTCCAGTCCATTTTGCCGGGGATTCGGTATATTTTCCATCGGGCATGTTGCTTTTCTCCCCTCCCAAAGGCAGGTAGCCATTCCTCCAATCCGGGACCGAAAATGATTCCCCTGGATTGTAATAAAAATTATTGTCTTTGTGGTAGACCACATTGGTATTGTCCTTGGCGCCAAAATCCACCACCCCTTTGGGGTTGTTTTTCCCTTCGTATTTTCTGGCAATATGGTTGGGAACTATATCTATGATAACTTTTAGGCCCGCCTTATGGCTTCTTGTTAACAGTTCCTTGAATTCCTGATTTCTATTGTTCGGATCATTGGCCAAATCGGGGTTAACGCTGTAGTAATCCTTAACGGCATATGGCGAACCCGCCCTGCCCTTAACAATATCCGGGTCGTCATTGGAGATGCCGTATGCGGTATAATCCCTTATAAGGGCATGATGGGGTATACCCGTATACCAAATATGGCTTACCCCCAGATCCTTGATTTCTTTTAAAGCCTTTGGTGTAAAGTCACTAAATTTGCCCACTCCATTTTCCTCAATGGTCCCCCATGGTTTATTGGTGGTATTGGTATTCCCGAACAATCTGGTAAATACTTGATAAACAACTGTTTTTCTAATTTCAGTGGTCTCTTTCATTTTGTGCTTTCTTTTCGGAACAAAAAGCCTAACCTATGTGCTGCTTAGCTTTTCAGTGCAATAATGATACTTGTTTTTGGAATTAGAGTCAATTTTGTCAAAAATTTTTAACTGGGAGCAACTTTTGGCTATAATATTTAAAGTTTCTTAAAAAATAATCCGAATTTTTTAATTTTTAGGGGCTCTTGGTACTACGGAGAACTTAGTTGACCAAGGAATAAGTTTTCTGGCCAGCAGTCAACACCACACGTTTTCCATTTACCCGAATAGACATCTCGTCCGTACCTTCCAGGTCAAATGTGGTTTCGTTTTCCGTAACCTTTACCTTGAGAATTCTATTCCTGAAATTTACCTTGAAGGAATAGGATTTCCATTGCTTTGGTATTCTTGGGGTAAAGGATAGTTTGTCTTCCAATATCCGCATACCTCCAAAACCTTCCACTATGCTCATCCAGGTACCGGCCATGGAGGTAATATGGAGTCCTTCTTTTACTTCCTTATTATAATCGTCTAGATCCAATCTGGAAGTTCTCAGATAAAAAGCATATGCCTGGTCCATTCTGTTCAGCTTTGCAGCCTGAATACTATGGACACATGGTGATAACGAAGATTCATGTACGGTAAAAGGTTCGTAAAAATCGAAGTGTTTTTCCAATTCTTCCGTAGTAAAATGGTCTTCAAAGAAATAAAATCCCTGAAGGGTATCTGCCTGTTTTATGTATGGGGACCTTAAAATCCTATCCCAACTCCATTTTTGGTTTATAGGGCGCTCTTTTTGATTTAATTTCTTCACAGGGATAAGCTCTTTGTCCAAAAAGCCATCTTGCTGCAAATAAATGCCCAATTTTTCATCGAAGGGGAAGTACATTTTTTTCGCCACCTTGGCCCAATCCTCGGTCTCATTTTCTGAAAGTTTGGTCACTCCTATTATTCTGTGGTAATCATCCGGATAGCCATCCTTAACTTTTTGTAGTTCCTGCAACGTATAATTAATGCACCACTTTGCAATATAATTGGTGTAAAAGTTATTGTTTACATTGTTTTCGTATTCATTGGGACCGGTGACCCCAAGAATTACATATTTGTTCTTTTGGGTAGAAAATGTGGCTCTTTGATGCCAAAAGCGGGCAATTCCGATCAAGACCTCCAGCCCCATTTCCGGGATATAGGTATAATCACTTGTAAAGCGGTAATAGTTATAAATGGCAAAGGCTATGGCCCCATTACGATGTATTTCCTCAAAAGTTATTTCCCATTCGTTATGGCACTCCTCGCCGTTCATGGTTACCATGGGATATAGGGCCGCTCCATTTACAAAACCTAATTTTCTGGCATTTTCAATGGCCTTTTCCAAATGGTTGTACCTGTATGTCAATAAGTTTCTTGCCACCTTTTTATTTTTGGTGGCCATGTAAAAGGGAATACAATAGGCCTCGGTATCCCAGTAGGTACTTCCGCCGTATTTTTCCCCGGTAAATCCCTTTGGGCCAATATTAAGTCTGGAATCCTTGCCCAGATAGGTTTGGTTTAAATGAAAAATATTGAAGCGAATTCCCTGTTGTGCCTTTACATCGCCCTCAATGGTAATGTCGCTCATTTCCCAGATTTTGGCCCAGGATTTCTTTTGTTGCTCCAACAAAGCCTCAAATCCTATTTCGATTACCTTTTGCAAAGCTTCTTTGGCAGCCGATACCAGTTCACTGGGCTTATGATTGGTAGAAACCGTATAGCCCCCAAATTTTACAAGTGTAAGGGTGTCTCCCTTTTTAATATCCTTTTTAAAGTGATGTACTGCGGTAGTATCTGATAAAGCTTCCAAGGGTTTTTCCGTTACCATTTCGTTATTATGGTACAATCTGGATTCCATAAAAGTACAGGTAGCGAAGTTGGTCTTCATGGTATGTGCCTCAATAAAGGCTTGGGAACCTTCCGTTGTAACCCCTGTGGTGTTCCAAAATTGGTCGTCCCAATTGGTATCCTCATTGGTAATTCCACTATCTAGATAGGGGTGGAAGGCCATAGAGCTATCTTGGTTTATGGCCCTAATTTGGTATTTAATGGCGCCAACTTCATCATGGTCCAAACTAAGGAAACGGGTAATCAATACCTCTATAGTGGTATCATTGGGCAAAGTAGCCATAAAGCTCCGCGTATACCAACCTTCCTGCATGTTTAATTCCCTGCGAAAATTCTGTACATTTTTACAGGTATTCAGATCTAAGGTCTCTCCATTGACAAGAACATTGATGCCGATCCAGTTAGGAGCGTTCAATACCTTGGCAAAATATTCCGGATAGCCGTTTTTCCACCAGCCTACCCGTGTTTTATCCGGGTAATACACCCCACCAATATAACTACCTTGAAAAGTAGGACCAGTGTATTTTTCTTCAAAATTGGCGCGTTGCCCCATAGCACCGTTTCCAAGACTGAATAAACTTTCCGAGGATTTTACTCTTTCTTTTTCAAATCCTTCTTCTATGATAGACCAGTTATCGGGCTTTATATAATCTTGATTCATTGTGCTAGTGTTTCTCGGTTATCTCAATGGGGTTTTGTTGATCAATATCAGATTCCAAATAGAAAGACACCAAATTAATTAATTATTGTGAATGTTCGTCACGGAGTTTGTGCTAATAGCCGATTTAGGAAATTATCATCCATTTCAGTGAAATCTGCGAACACAAATTTTGCCTCGGAAAGCACTTTTTCTTCTCCAATGCCTATGCTTAACATTCCTGCATTGTTAGCGGCCTCTATTCCGGCAACCGCATCTTCAAAGACTACGCATTCCTTGGGATTTACGCCCATTTGTACTGCGGCCAACAAAAAAACTTCGGGATCGGGCTTGGCCTTGGTTACTTGTGTGCCATCTACAATGGCATCAAAATAATCCATTAGGTTTACTTTTTCCAAAATTGGACGGGCATTTTTGCTGGCAGACCCCAAGGCTATTGGCATGTTGTGCTTTTTAAGGAACTTCAGTACCCTTTGTACATCGGGCAATATTTCCGATGCGTCCATTTTTTCTATTAGTGATAAATAATCCTCATTCTTCTCCACCAACCATCTGTTGAACTGTTCTTGTGATGCCTTGATTTTCCCAATTTCCAATAGGATTTCCAGGCATCTTTTGCGACTTACCCCTTTAAATAGTTCATTTTGCTCTTGCGTAAATTCAAAGCCCAATTCATTGGCCAATTTTTTCCAGGCCAGGTAATGGTATTTGGCAGTATCCACAATAACACCATCCAAATCAAATATAAATCCAGTTTTCTTCATTGGTTTAAGATATTAATTAAAATTTGGTCGGCCCATAAAAAGTAATGTTTAATGTAGGGAAAATGACCTTAGGTGGGCAGTATATGGGCTTAAGGGCAATGTTGCCAAATTTCCTGCAGTAAATGGATAATTTTGGTCTTGCAACTAAGTGTTTGGTTCCTAATTAACGGTTGATCCGCGTTCTATCATGGTGGGTTCCAAAACCCTTGTAACATAGGTTTCTTCCTCCATATCGTTTTCTACCTTGTCTATAAGAATTTCTGCCGCTATTTCTCCCATTTGTTCACCGTGTTGGGCAATAGCGGTAAGTCCAGGGGAGGCATATTTAGAGAGAAGCCCATCTGTAAAACCAATAAAGGAAATATCCTCAGGAATTTTTAAGCCTTTACTTTGTACATAGCGCATACTGTGAATGGCAAATATTTCATTTACGCTCAACACGGCGTCTACTTTTTCCCTTTCAAAGAAATCTTCAATGGTGTTTTCATTGATTTCCATGGAAGGAAATTTTAATATCAGATCTTCATTGTATTCTATGCCATTGTCGGACAATGCTTCCTTATACCCCGCAGCTCTTTCCCTGCTTACACTTATGTAGTCCTCAGAAGTAATTAGGGCTATTCTTTTCCTGCCGTCCTTTATAAATTTGGTTACTGCGTTATATGCACCCTTTTTATCATTGATGATTACCTTGTCGCATTTTATATCTTCGGCAACACGATCAAATAATACCAAGGGTATGCCCTGTTCGGTAACCTCCTTTAAATGGTTGTAGTCGTTCTTCAATTGTGTACCGGAAGAAAGGGCCATAATAAACCCGTCTATACTCCCATTGGCAAGCAGTTCCATATTTATAACCTCCTTGTCGAAAGATTCATCGGAGACACAGACGATGACATTATAGCCTTTGGCATTGGCGTATTTTTCAATTCCCCTGAAAACTGTGGTAAAAAAATGATGTACAATATCCGGAATAATGACCCCAATATTTTTAGTCCGCTTGTTTTTTAAACTGATAGCAATATTGTTGGGCTTGTAATTGTATAACTTGGCAAAAGCCTGGACCTTCTCTTTTGTGTCCGATCCAATTTCCTCACTATTTTTCAATGCTTTGGAAACCGTAGAAATGGAAACCCCTAATTCCCTTGCAATATGTTTGAGGGTGATTTTTCTTTTCAAAGGTGAATTTTTTTTCAAGTGAATATACTACTAAAAACACAAAAGTATTTGTACTCCTTAGGCACAAATTGGAATATTAAATAACAAGATGTAAAAATAGTATATTCAGCTAAGGATTGAAATCTATTTTGAGCATTTGTTTAAATAGTACATATTTTTGTCAAAATACCATTGAAATAAAAAATGGTGTATATTCGTACAATATTAAACAATTGATACATCACCAAAGGGGCAATGGTAGGTTGTTTTGCTTTTTATTTTAAACTGGAAAGAACGAAATATAACGAAAACGTTTTAGTTAAATTTTAGACGTTAAAAATAGAAATATCACAATAAATCGACTTTTTATTATTTATCTTCGATAATGGAAAGGTAAATTTTATGACATATTGAACTCAATTACTATTAAACTCAATTACAACTATCAATTATTTAACTCAATTAAAACTAACAATGTATGAAGCTTAAATTACTTAAAAGCTTTTTGCTATTTGGAACATTTTTGTGTTTTGGATTAGCTTCAGCTCAAGAGGTGTCAGGTACTGTATCTGATTCCAGTGGCCCCTTACCGGGAGCCAGTGTCGTGGTAAAGGGAACTACCACTGGCGCACAAACGGATTTTGATGGTAATTTTACCATAAGTGATGTGGATGCAAGTGCCATCCTTGTTTTTAGCTATATCGGCTACAAAACACAGGAGGTGGCAGTAGGTAACCAGACCACTTTAAATATTATGATGGAAGAAGATGCACAGGCCTTGCAGGAAGTAGTGATCATTGGTTATGGTACTACAACTGTTAAGGATGCTACCGGTGCTGTTTCCGCAGTAACTTCCGAGGATTTTAACGGAGGGGTTATTTCGTCTCCCGAACAATTGATTCAGGGTAAAACCGCTGGGGTTCAAATTTCCCAAGGAAGTGGTGAGCCTGGTTCTGGTGTTGCTATCAGGATTAGGGGTACTTCTTCGGTTAGATCCAATAACGATCCCTTGTTCGTGGTCGATGGTGTTCCACTTCCTTCTGGAGGCAGTTCTTCTGAAGGTACGGATATTGGTGTAGGATCTAGTTCGGCGAGAAACCCGCTAAGCTTTTTGAATCCAAATGATATTGAGAGCATGAGTATCTTAAAGGATGCATCATCAACTGCTATTTATGGTTCCAGAGGTGCCAATGGGGTGGTTATCATTACTACCAAGAGCGGTAAAGGCGGAGCACAGGGAGGTACTTGGGAGTTTTCTTCCGATCTAAGTTTTTCTTCCCCCGCCAATGATTTCGATTTATTGAATAGGAGCGAATTCCTATCTGCTGTTTCTGCCTTTGGAGGAACTGCTACCGATTTGGGGAATGACACGGATTGGCAATCATTGGTAACTAGAAATTCATCTTCTACCAATAACAACCTTGCCTACTCCCAAAATTATGGATCGGGTAATGTGAGGGCTACATTCAACTATGGGAAACAATTTGGGATTGTACCAAAATCCTCACAGGAGAGGGTTACTGGTAGAATTAATCTTTCCCAAAGAGTTTTTGACGATAAGTTAAGGTTGGATTTGCAAACTACCCTTTCAAGGGTAAATGACGAGGCACCGCCATTGAGTGGTAGTGCTGGATCTACTGGGGATATGCTGGGTGCAGCTTATTCTGCCAATCCTACCTGGCCTGCTAGCAGTAGCTTCAACCCAGGGGATAGGATCAACCCATTAAACTTGTTGGAGAACTGGCAGAGTTTAACCTATACAGATCGTTTTCTGATCAATTTTTCGGCCTCATATGATATTGTTGAAGACTTGACGGCCAAAGCTACCGTAGGTTACGATAAATCCAATTCTACACGTGAAGCTGAATTGGGGAGTAAATCCTTTAATGTAGGCCGTGGTGCCGGTGGTAATGGTAGAGGTACCATAAACGACCTTGATTTGGAGAATAGGTTATTGGAATTGACATTGTCTTACAAAAAAGAATTCGATAATTCGGTACTGGATGTGCTGGGAGGTTTCTCCTATCAGGATTTCAATACCCAAGGTAGAAATGTTGAAGGTTGGGGTTATTCCACAACCAATTTGAACAGCATGGCCAGGAATTTAACTGACGCGGCCAGCAAGATTGAATCCATGATTTCTGGCTCTTACCAGCAATATGGTTATTCTTCTGGTGGTGATGCCGATCTTTTTGTAAACAGACTTTTTCCAGAGCCGGTTTCAGATCGCCTTGGGGAGATTACCATTCCAGTAAAATCTATTTTTACCAATACTTTTGATAATACGGACGAGTTGCAATCCTTTTTTGCCAGGGCCAATTATAGTATAGCTAGTAAGTATCTGTTTACGGCAACGGTAAGGGCCGATGGTTCTTCTCGTTTTGGTGAAAATAACCGATATGGTATTTTTCCATCCGCAGCTTTTGGTTGGAAGATAAATGAAGAAGATTTTATGGGCGATGCCATGTCTACCTTAAAACTTAGGTTGAGTTATGGTATTACAGGTAACCAGGATGGTTTGGGATATGGTCGTTTCGCTCGTAGGGAAAGATATTCCACTACTACCAACGGTGATCCAAATATAAGTGATGGAGGGGCCGTTAACGTTCCTGGTATTTCAACCGTGGAGTTTGCCAACCCCGATTTAAAGTGGGAGGAGACTACCCAATATAACGTAGGTTTGGATTTTGGGTTTGCCAATGATCGCTTTAACGGATCGATTGATGTATATCGTAAGGAGACTAGGGACTTACTGCTTAATATAGAGGCAGCACAACCTTCCCCTCAGCCTACTTTTTTCCAGAATTTGGATGCCGTTGTGTTGAATCAAGGAGCTGAATTCTCCCTAAATTACGATATTTTACAAGGAGAAGACTACAGTTGGACTGCTGGGTTTAATGTAGCATATAATAAAAATGAAATTACAGATTTCGATGGAGAGATTGCCGCAGGAACCATTCGTGGCGCCGGTCTATCCAACGCTTTCGCCCAACGCTTGGCCTCAGGACAACCCTTGTATTCCTTTTATTTAAGGGAGTTTACAGGCTTCGATGCTAACGGTAACCCAGTACATGAAGGCGGGGTGGATAACCAACAGTTCGTGGGTAAAAGTGCATTACCGGATTTCACAGGAGGTTTCTCTACCTCTGCGAATTATAAAAACTGGTCGGCCTCCATGTATTTTAATGGTCAGTTTGGCAACTACATTTATAATAACACCGCCAACGCCTTTTTTACGGGAGGTGCCATTGGGAGTGGTAATAATGTAACCCAGAATGTGGTGGAATTGGCAGGACAGGAAGGCAGATTTGCAGAAGCTTCGGTTTCTACAAGATTCTTGGAGAAAGGAGATTTTGTGAGACTGCAAACAGCTTCCATTTCGTATGATGTTCCCTTAAAGGATGGCTTGTTCAAGTCTATGAGACTTAGTCTTACAGGTCAGAACCTTTTTGTGATTACAGATTATTCCGGTCTTGATCCAGAGGTGAGTGTGGCGCCTGCAAGTGCTGCCCTATTAAATGGTCTGCCTATTGCGGGTATAGACTATAGTGCCTTCCCAAGACCCAGAACATACACATTAGGATTTAACGTAACTTTTTAATCATAGCATTATGAACATACAAAAATATATGAAACCCTTTTTCGGCTCCATATTTGTATTGGTAGGCCTTGTTGGCTGTACCAATTTGGAGATAGAAGAAACGGATTCGATCATAACTAAGGCCACTAGTGGCGGTTTTACACCAGTGGCCAATCCGGCCTCCTCTCTTAGTGACCTTTATAACAAAGTGGGTGGAGATTTTGCATCCCAAGAAACCATGTACGCCATGTCCGAAGTAACAACGGACGAGTTGTTGATTCCAACACGTGGAACCGACTGGGGTGATAATGGAATTTGGAGACAGTTGCATACCCATACCTGGACCCCTGCGCATTTGTTTATAAAAAATGCCTGGAACAATTTAAATCAGAATGTATTTAGGGCAAGCGAGATTATAGAAAGTAGTCCGAGTGCAGAAGTATTGGCGGAAGCCAAATACCTAAGGGCATTTAATATGTTTTTTCTTATGGACTTTTTTGGATCCGTGCCTTTTAGGGAAGTGGACGAAGGTCCTGAAATTAATCCAAGGGTGTTGACTAGAAGTGAGGCTTTCAGCTTTGTAGAGTCGGATTTATTGGCGGCATTGCCAGGCTTGCCCGATGGTAGTCCAGGTACTGCTAATACGGGAACAGCTACAAAGGCGGCGGCAAATTTTCTTTTGGCCAAATTATACTTGAATTCCCATATCTATAACGGGGGCACCGCGGATGATGCCAATATGCAAAAAGTAATAGATGCTGTTGACGAAATAGCGGATTTGGGCTTTGGAATAGAAACGGGGTATTTTCAAATATTCGAATCCTCGGATGATATTGAGACCATTTTCTTTTTAAAGAGTGATATTGGAGCGAGGATATGGAACAGTATGCATTACAATATGAACTCCCCTGACAATACAGGTGGTGGCTGGAATGGGTTTTCTACCTTGGCCGAATTCTATGACTCTTTTGAAGGCGATCCCAATACCAATTATGTAGGTGATGGCCAAGAGGAACGTAGAGGATGGGTGCCAGATGCGTCCAATGCGGATAATATTAATTTAGGTCTGGGATACGGCTTTTTGATCAATCAACAGTACAATGAAGACGGGACTAAATTGAAAAATAGACAGGGTGGCGATCTAATATTGAAAAAAGAGTTGACCTCCTTGGTAGGAAATGGAGAAGCTGATGGTGTAAGAATTCTAAAATACCACCCGAATGATGGAGGGGAAATTAACTCTTTTAGACAACATCAGATTCTTTTTAGATATTCCGATGCCCATTTGATGAAGGCAGAGGCCATGATGCGTATGGGAGGGGATATAACTTCAATGGTCAATGAATTGAGACAAGCTAGAACGAATACCCCAGATTTACCCAGTGTTACAGAGGATGTATTATTGGCAGAAAGAGGTAGGGAGCTATATATAGAATTTTGGAGAAGGAACGATTTGGTTCGATTTGATAAATTTACCGCTCCTTGGGGTTTAAAGGAAGTAACGGGAGATCCAAATCTGAATCTTTTCCCTATCCCGGAAACGGCTTTGCTTTCCAATCCCAATTTGGTTCAGAATCCAGGTTACTAAAAATTTGGTTTAGGTTTATACTAAAAAGAGGGCTGTTCATTTGAACAGCCCTCTTTTTTATGCGGTAAAGTTGTTTGGCGCAATTGCCAAGAAACTATTTGGCAAAATAAATATAAATTCCAATTACTATAACGCAAATGGCAATCCCTACATGGTTTACATATTTGTAGGGCTCTATAGAAACCTGTTTGGTGTATTCCAATTCAAAGTCTTCTTTTCTTGGGTAAAATTTTCCAATAACAAGCATTATTGCGGCATTGGTAACGAACAAAATAGCCATGATGTGTAAAAAGTGCGGATAAGCATCGGCCTCTACTAATTTCAATGCGGCAGGGTCGGTAATGCCTGAGGCCTTGGCCGATTCCAGCGCTTTTTCCACAAACTGGCCCTTAAGGATAAACTGACTTATAATATATAATAAAGATCCTGAAAAGATCCCTATTTTGGCCGCTATGGCAGGCACTCTCTTGGTTAAATAGCCCACCACAATAATCGTGAAAATAGGAATACTGTATATACCGTTTATTTCCTGAAGGTAATTGAACAGGCTACCTGCATTGGCTATCATTGGCGCTATGAACATGGCGGCCAATGCCAAACAAATACCAAATATCTTACCGTATTTTACCACCGTTTTTTCAGGGGCTTCCTTATTTATATGCTGTTTGTATATATCAATTCCGAACAAGGTTACCGAACTGTTGAGCACACTGTTAAAGGAGCTCAATATGGCCCCGAACAGGACAGCTGCAAAAAATCCGACCAAAGGTTTAGGCAATACGGCACGTACCAATTCTGGATAGGCAAGGTCACTGGAAGCTAAACTGCCATCAAAATAATAGTAGGCAATCATTCCGGGCAACACCAAAATTAAGGGACCCAGAATCTTTAAAAAAGAAGCCAACAATAATCCCTTTTGACCCTCGGCCAAATTTTTGGCTCCCAAAGCTCTTTGGATAATCTGTTGGTTGGTGCCCCAATAAAAAAGCTGTACCAGCATCATTCCTGTGAAAATCGTAGAAAATGGCACTTCCTGTCCGGCTTCACCGGTAGAGTCAAATCGAGCCGCATCCGAAGTAATTAAATTATCAAGACCGGTAAACATATTTCCGTCCCCTATGGCCATCAATCCAAAAATGGGTATTAAGATCCCCCCAACAATGAGGCCAACGGCATTAATACTATCCGAAACTGCAACAGCTTTAAGTCCACCAAAAACTGCGTAAATAGACCCAATGACTCCAATTCCCCAAATACACAATACCAAGGCGGTGGAATCTGAAACCCCCAAAAGTTCGGGAACATTGAACATACCACTTATTGCTACGGATCCGGAATATAGGATAACAGGTAAAAGTACTACCACATAGCCGGTTAAAAAGAGACCGGAGGTAATGGTTTTGGTAGTTACATCAAATCTTTTTGCCAAGAATTGTGGAATGGTGGTAAGTCCTCCTTTTAAATACCTTGGCAAGAGAAATACGGCCGTTACTACCATGGCAATTGCGGCCAAGGTTTCCCAGGCCATTACCGATAAACCATCGGTATAGGCACTCCCGTTAAGACCTACAATTTGTTCCGTAGAAAGATTTGTTAACAGTAAAGAACCTGCTATTACTCCGGCGGTAAGGCTTCTGCCTCCCAAGAAATAACCGTCGGAGGAACTTTCATCAGTTTTTCGGGTAGCCAAGTAGGCTATAAGTGCCACTAAAAGGGTAAAGCCTACGAAAGAAAGAATTCCTAACATTATAGTTTCGAGTTTAATTGATTGTTGGGCTAAATATATTGGATTATTTATAATATATGGCATGTATATTTACTTTATCACAAAATCCACTTACAGGGTGAATCAAAATTCTATCGGGGAAGCGCAAAAAAATATCAATTATTAACATTGATTACACCTGTAAATTATTCAACTTTATTTATCTTGGTCCCTATGTTTAAAGGGTGGTTTTTTCCCTTTGAATACCAGCTTTCATAACGATTTTAGATCTTTTGAATGGAGGTCCAAAAAGGCCATGTACTTTATGGAATTTATTTTTCCTTACTGGCTGGAAAAAATATTGGCAAAATGGATTGAAATTAAAATGGTAAGTAGCCGTAGAAAATATTGAATGGATATTAAGGCCATCTCAAAAAAATAATCACAAAGATATATGGGTAAACTTATAATAAGGGGAAGCCTTATTTTAACGGTAGCACTATTGTTGGGGTCTTGTTCCCAAAAAAAAGAAGTTGATAAAGTGGTCGAGGGTAACGGGGATTCCTTATTCTCTTTATTGGCCTCGGAAAAAACAGGTATCGACTTTGTAAACAAGGTGGTGAACCAGAAAAACTTTAATATTTTTAAGTATCGAAATTTCTACAATGGCGGCGGAGTGGCAATTGGTGATATTAACAACGATGGCCTGCCCGATATTTATCTTACCGGGAATATGGTTCCCAATAAACTGTATTTGAACAAAGGGGGGCTCCAATTTGAGGATATTTCCGAGAAAGCGGGGGTACAGGGTAATAAACCTTGGTCTACAGGGGTAACCATGGTAGATATTAATAATGATGGCTTATTGGATCTTTATGTAAGTAATGCGGGTAATATGGAGGGTAATAACCATGACAATGACCTGTATATAAATAATGGAGATCTTACCTTTACCGAGAAGGCAGCTGAGTATAATTTGGCCAAGACCGGTTTTTCTACACACGCCACATTTTTTGATTACGATAAGGACGGGGATCTGGATGCCTATATCCTAAATAACAGTAATGTACCCGTAAGTAGTCTTGGCTATGCGGAACAACGCGAGGTAAGGGCCCAGGATTGGGCCGGAGTACCCGATATCTTTAAGGGTGTGGGTGATATGCTCCTTAGAAATGACAACGGCAAGTTTGTGGATGTTAGTGAAAAAGCTGGCATTTATGGAAGTTTAATAGGCTTTGGACTTGGGGTAATGGTCAGTGATATAAATGGGGACCTCTATCCGGATATCTATGTTTCAAATGATTTTTACGAAAGGGATTACCTCTATATCAATCAAAAGGATGGAACTTTTAAGGAGGAAATTGAACAATGGACCTCCCATTTAAGTTTATCCGCAATGGGAATAGACATGGCCGATATAAACAATGACGGCTATGCGGATATCTTTATTACGGATATGTTGCCCGAAGGGGACCAAAGGGTGAAATCTGTCATGGAGTTTGAAGGCTACAACGTTTTTAAATTAAAGCAGAGCAAGGATTTTTACCAGCAGTACATACAGAACACCCTTCAATTAAATAATGGAAATAATACGTTTTCCGAGATAGCCTATTACAGTGGCGTTGCCAAAACCGATTGGAGCTGGGCCGGACTAATGTTCGATATGGACAATGATGGTTTAAAGGATATTTATATAACCAATGGGATTAATCACGATCTAACGGATCTGGATTTTGTTGACTTCTTTGCCAACGAAATTATCCAGGAAATGGCACTCACAGGGGAGAAGCAATCCATAGATTCCATTATAGCCAAAATGCCCATTGCCCCCCAGCCTAACTACGCCTATAGGAACAATGGTGACATAACATTTTCCAATGAAACCAAAAATTGGGGCTTGGAATTGCCCAGTATGTCCAATGGAGCTGCATATGGTGATCTAGATAATGATGGAGATCTGGATATTGTGGTAAATAATGTTAATATGGAGGCCTTTGTCTATGAGAACCACAGCGAAAAAAAGTCCGGAAACAATTATCTTAAATTAAAATTTGAAGGCAGGGACGGGAACAAATTTGCCATTGGTACTACCGTAAAACTTTATTTTGACAACCAGGTAATTGTACAGGAATTAATGCCTTCCAGAGGGTTTCAATCTTCGGTAGACTATGTAATGACCATTGGTCTGGGGAAGAATACCTCCATTGATTCCCTACAGGTAATTTGGCCCGACGACCAGACCCAAAAATTCAACAATATTAAAACCAATCAATTCCTGACCCTTAAGAATTCCGAGGCCCAGGATATATTTGTGCCGAATAATAAAAGTGTTAATCCACTCCTAAAAGAATTGGCCAGTTCCAAGCTTTTGGTGCACAAAGAGAATAATTACAATGACTTTGATTACGAGGGGCTGATTTCTAAAATGCTTTCCCAAGAAGGACCGGCCTTGGCTGTGGCGGACGTTAATGGTGATGGTAATGAGGATGTTTTTATTGGAGGTGGGGCCAACCAGGCAGGGGTACTCTATCTTCATAAGGGCAATGGAAATTTAACGGCCAGCGTGCAAAAAGCCTTTGAAAAAGATGTGGCACTAGAGGATACCGCGGCGGCTTTTTTGGATGTAGATGGTGATGGGGATATGGATCTTTTGGTAGGTAATGGCGGAAATCAGGTAGGTGATGAAAAACTCTATAGGGCTAGGCTATATATTAACAATGGAAAAGGGGTTTTTGAGGCTTCATCCCAAATTTTGCCAAGTACCTTTAAAAATATAGCCGTGATTGCGCCCCATGATTTTGATAATGATGGGGATATGGACGTCTTTATAGGTTCTAGGAATGTTGTAGGGAATTATGGTTTGGATCCGGACCATTTATTCCTTGAAAATAAGGGAGACGGTACTTTTGCGGATGCTACAGAACGTCTGGCTTACGATACCAAACAGGCTGGCATGGTAACAGACGCTATATGGGTAGATATGGACGGTGACAAGAAGAAAGATTTAATAACCGTGGCAGATTGGGGCAGGCCCATAATCTATAAAAACTCCGGCAAGAGAATGTCCAAGATGAATACTGCATTGGATAGTTTAACAGGATGGTGGAATGTAGTAAGTGCAGAAGATTTGGACAATGATGGCGATTATGATTTGATTTTGGGAAATCAGGGGAATAATGTGCCCTATTCCTGCTCTAGGGAAAATCCCATGAAATTGTGGGTCAATGATTTTGATAATAATGGGACCATTGAACAAATTACCACGCGAAATTTTGAAGGGAAGGACTATCCCATTCATCAAAAGAAAGAGTTGACGACCCAAATGGTGGCCTTGAAAAAGCAAAACCTCAAAGCTTCCGAATATGCGAAAAGAACGATCGGGGAATTGTTTTCTGGCGAAACCTTTGATAAATCCATAGTAAAGGAGGGCACTATACAGGAATCGGTAATTGCCATTAATGAAGGGGGAGGAAAATTTACCATAAAAAAGTTACCAGGGCGGGTACAATTGTCCTGCGTTTGCGGAATTACCTGTACCGATGTTAATGGCGACGGCTATTTGGACCTGATTATGGGCGGTAATAATTTTGAATTCAAACCTCAATATTCACGCCTGGATGCCAATTTTGGAAGTATACTTTTGGGCAATGAAAAATTGGATTTTAAATGGCAGAATTACGATGAAAGCGGGTTTTTAATAAAAGAGGAGGTGAAACATATTGAACAGTTTCAGGACAGCAATGGTAAACGGTTCGTAATTGCCGCCATTAATGATAACAAACCAAAAGTTTTTGCACTGGATGAGTAGATATAACTTTTTTGTTTTATTCACAGTGGTTCTCTTGGGTTGTGGCCCTAGGGAAGGTGAAGTTTTCAGGAACCCATCGCCAAGTGAAACGGGGATTAACTTTCAGAATACCGTTACGGAGTCGGATGATCTGAATATTCTTGACTATCTCTATTTCTACAATGGTGGCGGAGTAGCCATTGGGGATATTAATGGGGACGGACTGCCCGATGTTTTTCTTTCCGGAAACCAAGTCAAAAATAGATTGTACCTCAATGAGGGGAACCTAAAGTTTCGGGATATTACGGACACTGCGGGTGTAGCTGGGGGCAGTACCTGGAATACGGGGGCCATTATGGGGGATATTAATGGGGACGGACTCCTGGATATCTACGTCTGCGCCGTTGTGGGTATTAATGGCTTTAACGGACACAACGAGCTGTATATTAACAATGGGGATAATACCTTTACGGAAAGTGCAGCCGAATTTGGACTCGATTTTGATACTTACAGCAGTTCCGCCGCCTTATTGGATTATGATTTGGATGGGGATTTGGATATGTATCTGCTCAATCATGCCGTACATACCCAGGAATCTTATGGAAAGGCCGAAGTACGGCAAAAGAGAAATGCCCAATCCGGGGACAGGCTGTTGCGCAATGATGGGGGTATTTTTGTAGATGTTAGCGAGGAAGCTGGCATATACGGTGGTGCCAATGGATACGGACTGGGCATTGCCATAGCCGATTTTAATCAGGATGGATATCCGGATATCTATGTTGGGAACGATTTTCACGAGGACGATTATTATTACATCAACAACGGTAATGGAACATTTTCCGAACAATTGCGGAGCTATTTTGGACATACTACCAAATTTTCCATGGGGAATGACGTAGCCGATATTAACCATGATGGTTGGCCAGATATTATTTCTTTGGACATGCTCCCTGAAGATGAAAAGGTCCTAAAGTCATCTGAGGGGGACGACCTTACCCAAACCCAGATTCTAAGGGTATCCCGTTTTGGGTACCATTACCAATATTCCAGGAATATGCTGTTTGTAAACCAGCAAAATGCGCCCTATTCCGAAACGGCAATACAAAGCGGAATTGCAGCGACCGATTGGAGTTGGAGTGCACTTTTTGGGGATTATGACCAAGATGGGGAACAGGATATCTTTATTTCCAATGGGATTCCCAAAAGACCCAACGACCTCGACTTTATAAAATTCGCCTCGGACGAACAAATAAAAAACAAGCTTAACAATACCAAACTTGTGGACCAACAAGCCATTAATATGATGCCGTCCGGGGTGACGCATAATTATGTTTTTAAAGGCGGGGAGGACATGAAGTATCAGGATATGTCCGGAATATGGACCGCAAAGGACACCCTGATTTCCGGGGCTACGGCCATGGCAGATTTGGACAATGATGGTGATCTGGACCTTATAACCAATACCCTTAACAGTCCAGCGGCATTGTATATCAATAAAACGGACACCAAAGCCAATTATTTAAAACTCAGGTTTAATTATACGGAAAAGAATAAATTAGGTATAGGCACCAAAGTTTTTGCCTATATAAATGGGCAATTGCAGTATAAGGAATTGTATACCGTTAGGGGGTTCCAGGCCTCTTCCGAACCTATGGTCCATTTTGGTTTTGGAAAACAGGAGAAGATAGACTCCATAAAAATTGTTTGGCCCAATAAGACCTTTCAGGTCATAAAAGAAGTGGCTACCAATCAAACCTTGGTTATTTCCCCGGAAAATACAAAACCCTTCAATTATAATTCGCTATCGCCTACTTCCGAAAAGATGTTCCATAAGGTTACAGGTAATTTGGGAATCAATTTTGAGCATGTGGAGGACAATTATCTGGATATCAACAGACAAAAATTGATCCCCTATCAAATATCGGATCGTGGTCCGGCATTGGCCTTTGGGGATTTGAACGGGGATGGAAAAAAAGATTTATTCTTTGGAGGTTCCAAATACATTCCGTCCAGAATATTTTTACAAGGGGATACTACCTATCTGGAAAAGCGAATAGATAATATTGCGAACGATTCCATAAAGGAGGATATTACGGCCCTAATAGCGGACCTCAACAAAGACGGGATGGCCGATCTGGTTATAGGTACCGGAGGGGGGGATTTTTATAACGAAATGCCTCCCTTAACAGATAGTTATTACCTTCAAAATAGTACAGGCTTTGAAGCTGCTGTTCTGCCGGAATATTTTGAAAATGCAGCTGTAATTAGGGAAAGTGATTTTGACAATGATGGGGACTTGGATTTATTTATAGGCAATAACGCCATAACCAACGATTTTGGAAATATCCCCAATTCCTTTTTGCTAAGAAACAATCAAGGTCGGTTCACTGTTGTAGAAAACAAGGAACTGCAAAAGCTGGGAATGGTCACGGATGCAGTTTGGACAGATTTTGATAATGATGGCGTGTTGGATTTAATAGTGGTAGGGGAGTGGATGATGCCAAAATTCTTTAAGAACAATAAGGGGCAATTGATAGAAACTTCACCTTTGGACCGTCCTTATAACGGACTATGGGAATGTATAATCCCATTTGATATAGATAAGGACGGGGATATGGATTATCTACTGGGAAATTGGGGAGGCAACACCAAATTTAAAGCATCGGATAAATATCCAATGAAAATGTTTTATTCGGATTTTGACCAGAACGGAAGTACGGAGACTGTAGTGGCTATTGAAAAAAATGGCCAATATTATCCTTTGGAAGGGTTGGATGAACTATCGGCCCAAATGGTAGGCCTGAGAAAGAAATTTTTGACCTATAAGTCCTTTGCCGGAAAATCCATAGAAGAGGTTCTAGATGAAAATGCCCTTAAAAATAGTACCGTTCTAGAAGTAAATACCCTAGAATCTGGTTATTTGGAGAATAATGATGGGAAATATTCATTTGTTCCCTTTAAATCGGAATTACAGGTTGCCCCAATAAGGGCATTTGTAGAGTATGACTTTGATAAGGACGGGAATACGGAAATTCTGGCAGCAGGGAACTATTTTGGGATTAAGCCATATCACGGCAGGTTGGATTCCTTCTCAGGAGCACTGATAAAGGATAAAAATGATGTAATTTTGGGGAACAAATTAGGACTGGAACTGGAACTTAAGTCTGTTAGACATTTGAAGATGATAGATTTAAACGGTAAGACCTATCTCTTGGTTACCTTTAATGATGATAAGGCTCAGGTTTATGACTTGGGCGATTAAGGGAGATCTAATATTATTATTTGGATAAAAAGATTAAGATGAAACTATATTTAAGATTATTTGTATTATTTGCGGTTGTAATATCATGCAACAAAAAGGAAGAGCCTATAATTATTACTTCCCAGGATCTCCATAGGTCTATCCATAAGGTCACGGAAGTTATGATCCATGATATTTTTTCACCCCCAGTGGCCAGTAGAATTTTTGCTTATCCCAATATAGCGGCATATGAAATTGTGGCCCTTAACAATAGTGATTACAAATCGTTGGTAGGGCAGGTTACAGATTTGACCCCTATTCCTGTTCCAGTGGAGGATAAGCCTGTCAATTATCAAATGGCGGCCCTAATAGCGCATATGGAAATAAGTAAGCGTTTAATTTTTTCCGAGGATAAGATTGAGGTGCATCGAGATAGTTTATATGCAAATTGGCAGGAAAAAAACTTGACCATCTTTAAGAACTCTGAGGAATATGGTCTGGCCGTGGCAAAACATATAGGGGATTGGTTGGACAAGGACAATTACAAGCAGACTAGGACTATGCCCAAGTTTACTATTAACACGGACGATGATTCGCGTTGGCAACCCACCCCACCGGCTTATATGGACGGGATAGAGCCTCATTGGAGTAAAATAAGGCCGTTTGTTATTGACTCTGCAAATCAATTTGTACCAGCACCACCACCGGCATTTTCTATGGATAAAGGGTCCGACTTTTACAGGGAAGTAAAAGAGGTGTACGATATTAGTAAAGAGATTACTGCCAAAGGGGATAGTTCGGAAGAGATAGCTATTGCAAAATTCTGGGATTGTAACCCCTATGTCTCCGTAACCAGGGGGCATTTAATGTTCGCAACAAAGAAGATTACACCAGGGGCCCATTGGATTGGGATTACCAAAATTGCCTGCGAAAAAACAAACTCGGATTTTGATAAAACCGTATTTGCCTATACCAAAACCTCAATGGCAATAGCCGATGCCTTTATAAGTTGTTGGGACGAAAAATACCGCTCTAATTTAATACGTCCGGAAACTGTAATAAATCAGTATATAGATGAAAACTGGGCACCTGTGCTTCAAACGCCACCATTCCCTGAGTACACCAGCGGACACTCCGTGGTTTCTGGTGCGGCAGCTACGGCCTTGACCAGTATTTTTGGGGATAATTTTGCATTTGATGACGATACCGAAATACCTTTTGGTCTGCCTATAAGAAGTTTCACCTCTTTTAATCAGGCTGCAGATGAAGCTGCCATTAGTAGAATGTACGGGGGCATACACTATAGGGCCGCAGTGGAAGTCGGGGTAGGACAAGGCAGGAGTTTGGGCAAATTTATTGTGGATAAACTGGAAATGAACGGGAATCAGGAACTGGTGTCCAAGTAAGTTTTTAGACTGGATTCAAATCAGCATTCCCAAAGGTTTCAAGAATTACTTACCCAGCATAAAATTACAATTAGTGAGAAACAAAATTGTTTATTTAGTAGCTTTCCTTCTTCTGGGATCATTGGTTTGGTATTTGTTTATAAAACCCTATGATTATTCGGTATCCATTGTATCCAAGACATTCCCTGGGACCATTAATCAGAGCATAAAAGTGTGGGGCAATACCAATAAGAATACTGTGCTATTGCAAGAAAAGGATTTTTTGAATATCGATCAGCAATTAAAATTCAATGATTCCATATTCCAATATCAATGGAAAATAACCCCTGTCAATGATTCAACTACTAAGATAAAGGTGTACATAAAGGATGTAGATCATAGTTTGGGGAATAGATTGAAAATTCCTTTTTTCGATACGGGTTTCGAAAAACGGACCAAGAGTACTGTGTTGGATTTCAACAATGCGCTAACGGAACATTTGGAAAAATTTAAGGTTACTGTTGTTGATACGCTACAACAGCTTCCGGATACCTATTGTGCCTATATACCCATAAAGGCTTCACAGTTGGGCAAAGCGAAAGGAATGATGCAGAATTATCCAATTTTAAGTACTGTGCTTGTGGACAACAATGTTGAACTAAACGGAAGACCATTTCTGGAAATTACCGATTGGAACAGGAAATTGGACAGTATTAGCTATAATTTTTGTTATCCCATTATTAAGAGTGATAGCCTTCCCCAAAATGACATTATAAAGTATAAGAAATTTGAGGGCCTTAGGGCGATAAAAGCCATTTATAACGGAAACTATATTACCTCTGATCGTGCTTGGTACGCCTTGTTGGATTATGCCAAGAAGAATGGGATGGAGGTGCGGGAAAGGCCTATTGAGGTATTTTTTAGCAACCCAAATTTCGGAGGAAACGAATTGGATTGGATAGCTGAAATCTATATGCCCTTAAAAGAATGATAGAATATACGCATAAGCAGGACTAATTTGCTAGTTCCCCATTTAGATGATTAAATTTTTAATTGCATGAAAAAATACTTGTTATTGCTGCTTTGGGGAACAATAATCAGCTGTGCCAGTAATTATGGACAACTGACCTATGTTACCAAACTTCCCCATAAATTGACCGAGAATTCAGGAATGGTCCCTGCCAAGGACTCAACGGTTTGGTTCGTTATGGACAGAGGTAATCCCGATAAAATTTATCAGGTGAATTATAAAGGTGACTTAGTAAAGGAATTAAAAGTAAAGAATGCCAAAAACCATGATTGGGAAGATATGGCAAATGATGAAAATGGTAATGTTTTTATTGGGGATTTTGGCAATAATGGCAACGACAGAAAGAATTTGGCTATCTATAAAATTCCCGATCCCAATGAAGAAAATGGGGATGATATTAAGGCGGAAAAGATTGAATTTAATTACCCTGAGCAGAAAGATTTTCCTCCCAAAAAGAATAAAATGCTTTATGATGCCGAGGCTTTTTTTTATTACCGGAACAATTTCTACATCATCACCAAAAACAGGACCCAGCCATTTAACGGAGAAGCCTTATTGTACAAAGTACCTGCTTTAGAGGGCAAGCACAAAGCCCAATATTTGGGTTCCTTTATTCCTCCGAAAGGCAAGAGGAATAGGCAAATAACCTCTGCCGATATATCTCCTGATGGTAAGACTATAGTGCTGTTGGGCAATGGTACATTATGGGTGTTTACGAATTTTGTAATGGACAATTTTATTTCCAGTGGGACACTAAAAACGATAGATCTGGGCGTATATACACAATTGGAATCCGTTTCCTTTACCAATAACAATACCTTATTGCTATCGGACGAGGAGTCTGCGAAAACGGGAAGAAATCTATATTCTTTTGTGTTGGGCAACTAACCCGAAATCAAAAAATCTACCGTTCTAAATTAAAAGCCAAAACCAATACCGAAGGAAAATCTTGGCCCATCAACACTGTTGAACAAGGCTACCCTCGCCGTCATCACATCCGCTCCATTAAGAAAAAATCCTCCTCCGTAGGAGGTGTGCCATAGATCGGAATTTTCGTTGGGAGTCCAGACCCTTCCGTAGTCAAAACCGCCATATACTCCCACGGTAACGGGCAATAATCCTGTTTTTAGGCTTTTAAGACTGTATCTAAGGTCTGTATTCTGGTAATAACTGCTCTTACCGGAAAATCGTTGGTTTCTAAAACCTCTAAGTCCATCTATCCCACCTATACTGGCTGCCTGGTAAAATTCGTAGTCGTCCCCTAAATTAAAATGGGCCTTCCATTTGGAGGCAAGGACCAATCTACCATTGGATACTAATTTATGATCCAAGGAAAGACTGGGAACTATATAGGCATAGGCCTGATCCTGGTTCTCCAAACTGGCCTTGTAACCCAAGAGCAGTCCAGTTGTCATTCCCATAGTAGGGAAAGCGTCATTGTCCAAATTTTCATAGGTGTATTCCGCATCAACTCCTATAAAACTGTTCCTGTTCTCCTCCCCGTTGGCCAGGTAAAAGGTGTTCACGAACCTGTCTTCGGTTTCTTCCACTTCCAGACTTTCAAGAGAAATTCCAGTTCTGAATTTTGCCCCCAGCTGTCCACGCCAAATCAAGGAAGGAGAAAAACTTAAGTTTTGAATTTTTACCCTATTGTAATCCATCTCCAAAGTATCGTCGAAATTTTCGGTCTCATTTCCGATTCCAAAAAAGTTAACGCTAAAATTGGGGCTTGTAAAGCGGGCGGCCAGTTCCAAATTCCAGTTTTCTAATATATGGGCAAACTCTCCTTTATAGCCCAACTCAAAGCCATTGGTGGCAAAATAATAGGCGGCATTGTAACTGTGTTGGGTAGTATAAGGGTTTTGTCGTAGTCCATAAAAGGTATTTGAGGCATTAAAACCAAGCTTCATACCATCATCGGGATTGAATCCGATGGTCGGTATTATCTGGCGTGTGCTAGTCCTAAGTTTAAGTGGCTGATAAGTGTTGGTCTCGTAATCGTTGGTAAGTCGCAGCTTTGCCCCCTTGATTTCCTTGAAGGTGTTTTTTTTGGACCTATGGTCATAAATCCAAGTATTGCTGCCTTCAGATATGTCATAAACATCATTGTTTTGTCCGCCGATAAGCCTAATTTTTATTTTGTTCCCCTTACCGCCTTCGACTTCGAAGATGTCATCATCGTCCAAACCATAGATCCAAATTTCCTTGGTTATATTATGGTTGAATTTCTTCTGAAAAAAAAGCTTTTCCTTTTTTCCGTCTATTTTTCTATAAGCTTTGATTTCCACTTCTTGCTCGGCCAAATTGTTAATTTCGAACCAATCATCCTTATCGGTACCTTTTATGACAACATACTGGTTGAGTGCCAAAAAGTAGTCCTCGGCAATTTTGGGAAGGTTGTTTATCCGGGATAGAAGTATGCTCTTTAAGTTAAGGATATTTTCGTCCAAAATCTCTAGGGGAAAGGCTTTAAATGCTTCGTCTATTACCGCTGGGGTTAGGTTTTGCTGTATATATTGTACTTCCTTCTCCCAATCGGTTTTTGTGGTTTCGGCCAATAAGGTTACATCCAGCCCATAGGCACTCTTGTTAAATGCTTCCACATTTCTAATGTCATTATTAAATCCTTCCATCATTTGAAGGGCAGGAATTATTCTTGTTGCAACCCCCATCAGCGCCCCATCTCCCCAAATGGAATACACCTGATCCCGATCTCTTGGGATGGCCTCAAAAACAATCTTTCCTATTTCCTTATCCTTCACTTCCCCCCAGCGCCATTGGTCGTCGTGCCTATCCCAATCGCCCATGACCATATCAAATAATCGCGTCCTTAAGTATCTGTCCGTATTGACTACATATTTTTCGTCCCGCTTAATTTTATCGATCATGTCCCAGGTACTTTCAATTTTATCGGCATATCCGAAACTGCCCAATTCCCCATGACCGTCGCCCACCTGTTCTTCCAAAATATAAAGCTCATCCCCAAATTCCCCATTAAATTCTGCTAAGGCAGATTGCTTTGGGATATAGTATAATTTAGGGTTGGTATGGTAGAGGTCAATGGCGTCCGAAAGGGTTCCCACTGTAAGAAGGCCGTACGGTAGAGCCCCGGTATAAAAGTCCATTAAAAGTTTCTCGGTATAGGTATCCTTAAATTCTCCCAAAACGTATTTATCCTTAAAGGCCATGGCCTGTAGATATACTTCCGCACTTTTTTTAACTGCCCTAATTACGTATTCCTTTCCATTTTTATCTGACAATCTCAGGGATTTGGATTGGTTGCCACCGCCTTTACGGACAGGTTTTAAACCTCCAAACAAAGTATCCAGTCTAAGGGTAGGGGCGTTTACTTCCATGGCGTAGTACTTCCTATACCTTTCGCCCCAAATAGTTTTGAAAAACTTACTTTTTTCAATGTCTTCCTTAGAGTAAACATACGCTTTTACCTCCCTTGGAAAATCATTGCCGTTAAATATGTAATTTTCGTTTCTATCCGGAGGCAGTACCTGTGTAGAAAACAGAAGGTCGGGATCATTATTTTCCCCAACACCGAAATATCTTACTTCGGAGGAACCATCTTTGTATACTTTTAATTCTGCAAAACCCATTCTTCCAGTAGAGAATTTAGAGCCGTTCAATAGCCTTGTGGCCCCTTCCTTGGCCCCGGAACCACTAACGATCTGGGGGGTATTGTCCTCCACAATATATTGAAGGGTATGTTCATGGCCCGAAGTCAAGATAACTTTCTGCGAATACTGGGCCAAGGTTACCAGACGATTCCTTAATTCTGTATATCTTTTATTCTGGAGATCGGCATAGGAGGCTCCGCTTGTTTTTCTGATAAGGTTTACAAAAGAACCTAAAACGGGGAAGGGAAATTTGCCGCCTGCAGGGTTTAGATGAAGCTTTGCCGAATACTGTCCGCCGTGTGGCCCGTAACTGAACATGGGGTGGTGTATGGCCAATATGGTAGTCCGGTCCCGGTTTTTTTTGATAAGGCTTTCCAATTCCTCAAAGAAGGTTTCACGGTCCTTTATTTCGCATTTATCGTTCATCTTGGGGTGTTTGTCCCAATTGGTCAAGTACCATTCAGAATCAATGGCGATAAGCACTATTTTATCGTTGATATATATTTTCTCTATCGGGCAGCCATCTTCGGGAAAAAAGACTTCTTTGCTATCTAATTTTTTTTGGATGTATTTTTGCTGTCTTTCAAGTCCTTCCAGACCTTCATTGTACCAATCATGGTTTCCAGGAATAAATATGGGATTGCCCTTGAATTGGGACAGGGTCTCCAGTTGGGCATCCAAGTTGTTTTTAGCTTCCAGATAGGCTTGGGTGGAATCCTTTTTGTTGGGCATTCCGGCAGGGTAGATATTATCGCCCAAAAATAGGGCAGTACTATTTTTGCCGGCTTTTCCCAAGGCCTTTTGGAAAGCCTTCAGTGCTTCACTTTGATCGTTCATTGGAGATTTACCCGCATCCCCTATCAAATAAAAAGTGTGCAATAATTCACTGTCGCCTGATATGTTCCCAACGGTGGAACTCTCCACATATTTCGTTTTATATGTGGCACAGCCTACCAATAGAAAAAGTATTATTATAAGTAAGTAATGTTTCCTCATGTACATCTGTTTAGAAATCAAAATTTTGTAATTTGTGGGTCATAATTAACTCTTATGTCGGAAATCCTCGAAAAAACTGAAAATTTTGTTGTTGATTTATTGTCTACTAAGCTAGACTCCAGTTATTTATATCACAATTTAAGCCATACGCAACGGGTTGTTAAAAGTACTAAAGAATTATTGAACTTCTATGATTTGGGAGAGAAGGAAAACGAAATAGCGCTATTGGCCGCTTGGTTGCATGATACTGGATATACAGAAGGTTCGGAGAATCACGAAGAGACCAGTTGTGATATAACACGCGAATTTTTAGGTAGGCAGGAATACGATAAACAAAAAGTAGATCGTGTATGTAGCCTCATTATGGCCACCAAAAGGTTCTATGAGCCCCAAAACCTCTTGGAAGAAATTATCAGGGACGCTGATTGCTCCCATTTCGGAAAGAAGAGTTATTTGGAAACTGCTGAACTACTTAGGGAAGAGTTGGATATTTTAGGATTGGCAACCTATACACAAAAGGAATGGCGGGAGGCCAACCTCAAGATGTTTCAAACGGAACAGCGTTTTTATACTGATTATGCCCTCCAAAATTGGCAGGAAGAAAAGAATAAAAATATAAGAAGGCTTATTAAGGGAAAAAAAGCGGAGGAAAATTTAGTGAAGAAGGAAAAGTTAAAGGCCAAATACAAGAGCGAAAGTCCGGATAGGGGTATACAGACCTTGTTTCGGGTGACTCTAAAAAATCATTTAATGCTCAGTGATATTGCTGATACCAAGGCTAATATCCTGCTCTCGGTTAATGCGATTATTATATCTTTGGTGTTGTCCAACCTTATGACCAAACTGGACAATCCGTCCAACAATTACTTAATCTATCCCACCTTGTTATTTGTTGTTTTTAGTGTAGTTTCAATGGTACTTGCCGTTCTTGCAACAAGACCAAATGTTACCCAGGGCGAGTTTACCAAGGAGGATGTAAAGCAACGCAAGGTAAACTTGTTGTTTTTTGGAAATTTTCACAAAATGAAATTGGAGGACTATCAATGGGCTATAAACGAATTGGTACAGGACAAGGATTATATCTATTCCTCACTGACCAAGGATTTATATTATCTTGGATTGGTATTGAACAGGAAGTATAAAATACTGCGTTGGACCTATACTATTTTTATTATAGGAATGATTGTTTCTGTAATTGCCTTTGTCGTATCTTTTAAGTATTTTGGTCCGGATCGCGGTTTATGACCAATGTTATTTGTTCAATTCCAGCATTAAGTCCTCGTAGGTATAGGTCTTGCCTTTTTCTTTGTGGGATTTGTATAAAATGGAAGCTCTTATGGCCTTTAGGCCGGAAACTCCTTGGAGTCCTTCCAGTTCAACAATTTCTACCTTGCCGCTGAAATAACCTTTGGACTTAAGGAACCTAATATATCGCAAGTATTCCAGCTCATCCTTTTTTTGTGAATAGACAATGGCTATTTTACCGGCTTGGGTCAATCTTTCATTGGTGCCTTTAATATAGGATTTATCGATTCGTTTTTTTATAATCTCATACCTGGCATTGTAGGTGCCGTCAACATCAAAACGTTTTTCATCCATCCTGAATCGAATGGATAAAGAGCCGTTATAGACTAGAATAAGTGATGCCACATTTAATTGTACCTGCAACTTGGATTTAAGGTCGTAATGCTTATTTTCCATTTCGCAGATAACCTGTAACTGCCACAACCTAAGGTTGTTAAGGTAAAGTAGGTCAAAGGCCCTTGATCCTGTTATGGAATCCCCTATGTACATATTGTGCTCTACACCATCGGTCTTGTAACGCTCAAAATAATGTGGGTACATTTGCTGTGCCTCTTCCTGCTTGCTGTCGATTACAGATGCCAACTTTTTGTTGATCAGCATTACGCTTTGGTCATAATTTTTTCTGTGATCATAGTAGGAACCAGTTCCCTTATCTATTTTGGTCTCATAGGAAAGCAAAAGATTTTGAATGTGGGTATCGGATTTTTTGATATGGGAGAACACTGGGTTTATTTCTTCTTGTACAAAATCGAAAATGGCCTGTTCGCTATTGGTATGTAAGACCTCTTTTATCTCATCTAGGTGATTGTCTACCCTGAATATAAGTTCTTCGTAAATTGGCAAACCATATTTTTGCCAAACCTCGGTCATTATTTGTTTAATTTCGGACAACTGGATCATAAGATCCCTTTGGATTGCCATATTTCTTTCCTGGGAGGAATTCTGGATATCTACCTGTCCGTATAAGGGATATACTTCATCAAAAACAATTTCGCGGAAAGAGGGCTGCAGGCCTTCCATATCATCCAATATGAAGCGCTTTGCCTCTTCCTTAAATTTCCAGTAAACGGAAGGGTGCACAGAAGTACATTCGTTTTGGATAACCGCATCGATCAAATTTTCCTCCTCTTGTAATGAACGTAATACCGCGGAAACGATATAGGGAATTACATCGTCCAATTTCGTGGCATTTACGCTGTTCAGGTCATTGGCCTTATCAGAGACCAGCTCCAATACCCCCAGTAACTGTCCATCTTTGGCAATGGGAGATAAAAGGGCACTTTTAATTTTTTGATCGTGCAAACATTTATATGGAGGCATACCATTTGAAAGCTTGTAATACTTGTCTACATCACTTATTACAAAACAGTGATTTTGATCAATTAATTTACTATATGAGGACTTGCAAAGGGCCTCATTGCACGTTTCAACTTGCTTCTCTTGTAAAATAAAACTATTTATTCCATTTACTGAAACCCTCTCAAATTGTTCTTCTTTGGAATTGTAGACCGAGAAGCCAATACGCATATTTGGCAAGCCAAATAAAGACTTAAAGGTCTCTTCCACCCCTTTAATGAAATTACCCCCACTCTTATCATTAATGATCAAGTTGGATTTTATTTCGGAGATAGAATGCTCCGCAGTAACATCGAACATATTCGAGATTACAAAACCTTTGCTCATAAAACTATTGGGCGGTATCTTTTGTTTCCAAAGATCCACATTGTCTATATTTTCCAATAACTTGTCTACGTCTTCCTGGGTAATTTCCAATGGGGTCCCATTGGGAAGGATTTCTATAAAATCGGCATTGTACAAAATGCGGTAATGTCTCATTACGCCATTGGCATCCGGGATATCGTAGAAAAATGGTCTCTTGAAATCTAAGTTGAATCCGTAATAAAAGTTAAGGATGACTACACAGGCCATGATATAATTCACCTCTTCTTCTTGGTTCCTGATTTTCGGTAGATAATTTGGTCCGGCAGCTGCCAATATTTTTTCAAAGCGCTTACTGGAATTAAATATGATGTCCGTATATGGAGAAGAAGCTGTTTTTATTTCGTTGGTGGTAAGTACGGACGAAAACAAATCCTGTAAAATTATTTGAATTACGTCCTTATATTTTTCCAACAGGGTGATGTCTTTGAAACCATCACGCAATTCCGGATATGGAGCTTGGGCATTCAAAATATATCGTGCCTTGGTGGCCAAAAACGAATCCTCGCTTTCTGCCATTTCATCGTACTGCTTCAATAATTTATTAAAGCTTAAATGATGTTCCAATGGTGATATTTTTTCAGATAATCCCTTCATTACTCACCTTAGTCCTTGTTAAGGGCGTAAAGTTACAAAAGAAAATGCTTTTTTTCATTTTTTCGACACTTATGGAATATCCTTCTTTTTTGTGGATATTTATCCTTTCAAGTACATTTGGAATAAATGTATGGGTAATTTGTTGATGTTGTTCAGAGTATTCCTCATGTCCCAACACATATTAGTATGAACTATTAACCTAAAAGAAATGACCTCATCTGCCAGATTGTCCAGGGCTTATAAAAATGCTAAAGTCCTGCCTTTTGACGATAGCTCCAAAATTATTCTTTTCAGTGACTGCCATAGGGGAGATAGTAGTTTTGCGGACGAATTTGCCAATAACCGCAATATATATTTTCATGCCCTAAGGCATTACTTTAAAGAAGGCTTTATGTACTGTGAATTGGGGGACGGAGATGAACTTTGGGAAAATATCAACTTTGATTCCATTTTTACTGCACACAAGAACGTTTATAAGCTTTTAAAGCAATTTCATCTAGAAAAAAGACTCCATATGATTTGGGGGAACCATGACATGGTTTATAAAGATCCATTGTATGTAAAAAGGAATCTATCATCCTATTTTGAGCCTATTGATAATTGCAATAAAGAATTGTTTGAAGACATTAACTATCACGAAGCTATAATTTTAAAACATAACGATAGTGGTCAAGAGTTGTTTTTGACCCATGGGCACCAGGCAGATTGGTGGAACTATACTTTTTGGCGCTGGGGCAGGTTCTTGGTGCGTGTTTTATGGAAGCCATTGCAAGTATGGGGTATTGCCGATCCTACAAGTCCCGCAAAAAATTACAAGGAGCTTATTAAAATTGAAAGGCGCATAAAAAAATGGATTTTGGCCAACAATGAAATGCTGACGATTGTGGGCCATACCCACAGGCCCCGATTTCCTGCTCCCGGGGAAATTCCATTTTTCAATGACGGTAGCTGTGTTCATCCGCGGAGTATTACCGGGCTGGAGATCCAAAAGGGAACCATTTCCCTAATAAAATGGGAAATAGCTACAAAGGACGATGGCACCCTTCAGATTGTTAGGATATTACTGGACGGGCCTCAACAACTTAGCAGTTATAAGAGGGCCAAATCCTAGGTTCTTAATTCAAATAAAAATGGATTTTCAAAAATGAAGCTGACTTGTTATTTTCCTTATTGCAGCCTAAAAGTTATAGGAATGGTATAGGGAACCTTTACGGCCCTGCCCCGTTGTTTTCCTGGTGTCATTTGCGGTAACGCGGCAATAATCCGGTGGGCTTCCTTTTCCAATAATTTGTCCGGCCCCCTTGTTCTTATATTGGTTATATAACCGGTGTTGTCTATAATAAATTGAACATATACCTTTCCTTCAATGCCCAACTCAACTGCGACATCGGGATAGGTAAACTGTTTCATAATATGTTCTTGGATTTTTTTCTGGAAACAGGCTTTCTGAGCTTCGTTGGAGCTTTCTTTACATCCGGGAAAAACAGGGACATTTTCGATTACGGCAAAAGGCACTTCAACATCTTCCTCTTCTTCCTCCACCACTGCTATATCTTCAACTTTCAATGGAGCCTCCTCCACTATTGTTTCCTGATTTATTTCTGTACTCTGAATCACCGTTTCCTCTATTTCGGCCACATCCTCAACAATTTCTATAACTTCGGGCGCTGCTGGAGGAGGGGGAGGTGGTGGAACATTCAAAGCCTCGGTAACCGGTACTTTCTCGTCCAAGTAATCTGTTACCGTCAATTGCTCAATGGCAGTATTTGCCTTGGGATACGTTTTTAATTCCAAAGCCCTCCATACTACAAACAGTACTATAACTAGGCCAATTACAAAGAAAAGTCCACTTTTTCTGTTTAAATCTGCCCTAGGATATTTTTTTGGTTCCATGACACAGTATTTTAAATATAAGTTACCATGTATTTATATGAATTCATATGACATAGATCAGTTTTTGCATATTTCCTTCTGTAGGTTGCGGTGCTTATTAATTTGAAAAAGAGTGCAATATTGGGTCTTGGATATAAATTCGTTTATGGAACGTTTCAGGACGGCTATATTTTCCCTATTATTATTAAAACTGTAGCTTTGAAAAAGTACCGTATCAAGTTGTTTTGGGTTGTTCTGGGGTTGGCACTTTTGTCGTGCAAGGGTGAGAAAAAACTAGGTCCTGTAAAAGATGTTGATACCGAACTGGGACTTTATCAGGAAACCCACCGCCCACAATTTCATTTTAGCCCACCGGAAAATGGATTTACGATCCAAATGGTTTGGTCTATCACCTAGGGGTGTACCATCTGTTTTATCAATATTACCCAGAGGATATCGTATGGGGGGCCAACAATTTATTATGGATAGGTCACTTTCGGGGAAAACTTCCTTTGATGAGATTTTTATTAATCGTGGGCAATACGTGATGACCTGCCAGTTCTTTCCCAACGAATTTTACCGGACCTTATTGATTTCAAATCCAGGGGAAATGGAATTGAAATTGAAAGAATTTTCTATAAGCCCCATAAAATCTATTTGGTAACGATAAAATCTCAGTTAATACTAAATATTGGTCTAGGTCTGTCATGATTGGGGCAGGGGTAATTTTTGGGTGGAGATAAATAAAGTGCTCCTCTTTTCAAACTTTCATATCGCATTTTATATTCAATGTTATTGAATGGCAGATAAATCTGACTAGAAATCTTCAAGAAACTTTGTGTTTTTTTAGGTTTATCGCAAACATCTTATATAAAAGTTTCTTTTTATGTTAATCACTGTTAAATAAAGTTTAACTATTCTTAAAAATTGGTCATAAGAATTAGATTTGTTAGAGTGTTGTTCATGTTTTTAATATTGGTTGCTATCTCCGAAAAATTATGAAAATAAAATACTTCGTTTATACCTTATTGCTATTTGGACTAGGGAGCTTGGTAGCCTATCGTATTTTGCAGAATAGCGAAGCAGGAAAATCAGGAAGTTCGGCCAGCACCAGTTCAGTCCCGATTGTTTCGGGCATGGTCCTTCGTCCCCAAGAATTTAATGACAATGTTTCCCTTTCAGGTACCTTGGAGGCCAATGAGCAAATAGAGATAAGAAGTGAGGTATCAGGCGTTGTTGAAAGTATAAATTTTGTGGAGGGGACTAAGGTCTCCCAAGGTCAGGTATTGTTCAGGGTGAACGATATTGAATTGCAAGCGCAATTGTCCAAAGTGCGGACCGCCCAGAAGCTGGCTGCCGAAAATGAAAGAAGGGCAAAACTTTTATTGGAAAAGCAAGCCATTAGTCAAGAGGAATATGACATTGCCAGTGCCGATTTTCAATCGGCCAGTGCAGAATCGGAATTGATAGCTGCCCAATTATCAAAGGCAACCGTCCGAGCCCCATTTTCTGGAATTATAGGACTTCGATCTATTTCCAAAGGCACCTATGTTAATCCGGCAACGGCCGTAGCAAAACTGGTGAATACGGATCAACTAAAGATCACTTTTTCAATTCCAGAGAAATATGCTACCCAGATAAAGGTTGGTACTTCTTTTACTTTCACAACGGCCGATTCCAAAGAGGAATACAGTGCAAAAATATATGCAATTGAACCAGAGGTGGAGGTTGCCACCAGAACCTTAAAAATGAGGGCAACGGCCGAAAACCCTGGGGGCAAACTTTTTCCTGGCGCTTTTGCCAATGTAATTTTACCCTTGGAAACGGTCAACGATGCCTTATTGGTACCTAGTGAATCTTTGATTCCTGTTCAGAATGGTAAAAAAATCTTTATCGTCGTGAATGGCAAGGCCAAAGAGATAGATGTTGAAATTGGGGCTAGGACAGGCAGTTCCGTGCGCGTCGTTTCAGGGTTAAAGGTTGGGGATACTGTACTTACCTATGGGGTTATGGCCTTGAAGGATGGTACTCCGGTAAAGGTATTGTTAAAGGAAACTGAATCTCTTACTGCGGAACAATGAGTTTATCAACATTAAGCATTAAGCGCCCGGTACTTACCATTGTAATGAATTTGGTCATAATTTTATTTGGAATTATTGGCTTTACCTATTTGGGAGTTCGTGAATTTCCATCCATAGATCCCGCCCAAGTATCTGTGCGTACCAATTATTCCGGGGCCAATGCCGATATTATTGAATCCCAGATTACGGAACCCTTGGAGAAGGCCATAAATTCCATTGATGGAATTAGGAACATTACATCTTCCAGTATTCAGGGATCTAGTTCCATAAGTATAGAATTTAATCTCGATAAAAACCTAGAGGACGCTGCCAATGATGTCCGGGATAAGGTATCCCAAGCGGTAAGAAGTCTTCCCGATGATCTTGATGCCCCTCCAGTGGTCTCCAAATCCGATGCCGATGCGGATAGGATACTTTCAATGACCATTCAGAGCGATAGTAAAAATATACTGGAGCTTTCGGATTATGCCGAAAATGTGATATCACAAAGAATAGAGACCATCCCAGGGGTCAGTAGTGTTCAAATATGGGGGCAACGTAGATATGCCATGCGCCTGTGGATAGACCCTTTTAAATTGGCGTCCTACGGTTTAACCGTGGCAGAAGTACGGACTGCGTTGTTGGCGCAGAATGTGGAACTGCCTTCAGGGAAATTGACAGGTGATAACACGGAAATAACGGTAAAGACCATTGGTAACTTGGATTCTGAGGAAGGCTTCAATAATATTATTATCAGGGCCGATGGTGAAAAATTAGTGCGACTGAGCGATATTGGTAAGGCTTCTTTGGAAGGGGAAAACATGGAAACCAAGATGAGCGATTCCGGTCAGCCTATGGTCGCTATAGCCGTTGTACCACAACCCGGCACCAATTATCTTGAAATTGCCGACAGATTCTATCTGGAATATGAAAAGCTAAAAAAGGATTTGCCCGAAGGGTTTAAATTAAACATTGTAATAGACGATACTGTATTTGTAAGAAAGGCGGTTACCGAAGTAGCAGAAACCTTGTTGATATCGATTATCTTGGTAATTTTGGTCATATATCTGTTTTTTAGAAACTGGTCAATGGCAATGCGTCCGTTGATAGATATACCGGTATCTTTGATAGCTACATTCTTTATTATGTGGTTGTTCGGATTTTCTATAAATGTCCTTACCCTTTTGGCCATTGTTCTGGCCACCGGACTTGTTGTGGATGACGGAATTGTGGTAACTGAAAATATATATCGGAAGGTCGAGGCCGGGATGAGCCCCATCGAGGCTGCTATAAAAGGATCCAACGAGATTTTCTTTGCGGTAATATCCATATCCATTACCCTTGCGGCGGTTTTCCTCCCCGTTATATTCCTAGAGGGTTTTGTGGGAAGGTTGTTCAGGGAATTTGGAGTCGTCCTGGGTTCGGCGGTATTGGTGTCTGCCTTTGTCTCCCTTACCTTGACTCCAATGCTAAACGCATATCTAATAAAACCAGGGAAGCAGAGCCATTCCAAATTCTATAATTTCACGGAGCGCTATTTTGTGAAAATGAATGAATCCTATGCAAATGCATTGGGCGCTTTTATGAAAAGGAAATGGATGAGTTTTCCAATATTATTGGCATGTATAGGCCTTATTGCCCTTTTCTATGGACTGCTTCAAAAAGAAACCGCCCCTTATGACGATCGTAGTTTTATTCGTTTGAGCGTTACAGCGCCGGAAGGTTCTTCCTATGAATATATGGATCGCCTAATGGATGATATTACAAACCTGATCAACGACTCTATCCCGGAAAAAAAGGTGAGTTTGGTACTCACTTCCCCCGGCTTCGGCACAACTTCCTCGGTGAATAGTGGCCGTGCAAATATTGCACTTGTAGAACCAAATGAAAGGGAGCGGTCACAAAAGGAAATAGCAGAGGATCTTGGGAGATGGGCAAAAGCTTATGTTGGCGGAAAATCCAATGTGTCAGAGAGGCCAACAATAGCAGTAAATCGCCGTGGAGGAGCGCCAATACAATATATAATACAAGCGCAGAATTTTGAAAAGCTCAAGGAAAAAATTCCGGAATTCATGGAGGAAGCGGAAAAAAGTGAAACTTTTTCCTTTACCGATGTAAACCTGAAATTTGATAAACCCGAACTCTATGTAACCATAAATAGGGAAAAAGCGGAAAGCTTAGGGGTTTCGGTACTGGACGTGGCCCAAACTTTGCAATTATCCCTCAGCGGGCAACGGTTTGGATATTTTTTAATGAATGGTAAGCAATATCAGGTTATTGGCCAATTCGACAAAAAGGACCGAGACGCACCTTTGGATCTTACTTCCATATTTGTAAAGAACAAGGACGGTCTCTTAATTCAATTGGACAATCTCGTTGCCACAACAGAACATAGTAGTCCGCCCCAGTTATTTCACAACAACAGGTATACTTCGGCAACGGTTTTTGCAAACCTTGCTCCCGGGAAAAGCCTTAGCGATGGGATAGCCGCCATGGAAGAAATTAAGGAAAAAGTACTGGATGAAAGCTTTACTACGGATTTAGGTGGGGAATCCAGGGATTTTGTGGAGAGCAGTTCCAATACCCTGTTTGCTTTTGGCCTTGCCCTGCTTCTAATATTTCTGATATTGGCTGCCCAATTTGAAAGTTTTATAGATCCAATAATTATAATTCTAACAGTGCCTATGGCCGTGGCCGGGGCTATGTTTTCCCTATGGCTTTTTGGCCAGACCTGGAATATCTTTAGCCAAATAGGTACCATAATGTTGATTGGACTGGTTACCAAGAATGGTATTTTGATAGTTGAATTTGCCAATCAACTTAGGGAAGAAGGGATGTCTAAATTGGAGGCCGTTTTAAAAGCCTCGGAATCCAGATTAAGACCCATTCTCATGACCAGTCTAACCATTGCCTTGGGAGCCTTGCCCATAGCCTTGTCCTTAGGTGCGGCCTCAACCAGCCGTATAGGTATGGGGGTCGTAATTATTGGCGGAACCATGTTTTCCTTGGTGCTGACATTATTTGTTATCCCGGCCTTGTATTTCCTATGGTCCAGGGAGAAAAAACAACATCCTGAGTTTAAAGTCCTCGAATCCTATTAAAATGTACAACTATAATTACGCTACCATACTATTTGTTTTCCTTAGCTTAACCAACCTCATTAATGCGCAGGATATTCTTACAGTAGAGGAAGCCGTCCAAATTGCCTTGGAGAACAATTATCAGATAAAGATTGCGGCCAATGAACTGCAAATAGATGAGGTTTCGGTAAGTGTGGGAAATGCAGGGATGCTTCCTCAGGTAGGCCTAAATTTAATCGATAATAATAGCGTGCAGTATTTAAGCCAGACCAGATCTGATGGAAGTGTTGTGGAAAGGGACAATGCCAAAAACAATAGTCTCAACTACGGAATTGCCATGGATTGGACCTTGTTTGATGGTTTAAGAATGTTTGCGGATTATGAGCAGCTAAAAGAAACCCAGAAATTGGGAGAGGCCCAATTAAAACAGGTAATCCTTAACAAGGTAGGAGAGGTGATGATTACCTACTTTGACCTTGTACAGCAGAAACAGCAACTTACGGCTTTGGACAGTACCATTATTATTTCTGAACAAAGGGTGGATCTGGCCCATAATCGCTTTACCATTGGGAAAGCCTCAAAATTGGAAGTGCTTAACGCCCAGGTAGATTTAAATACGGATGAAACCTTAATGCAGCGGCAAAAGGAGTTATATGTTAATACCAAGGTTCAATTGAACGAATATCTGGCACGTGATCTAAAGATCGATTTTGAGGTAGTACCCGAAATTTTTGTAGATCAAGCACTGCAATTGCCCGAACTAGAAACCCTAGTGGAGAAAGAAAACCCGACCCTTCAGGTGGAACAGATCAACAAAAGGATAAGTGAACTGGAATTAAAACAAACCAAGGCGTTGCGCTATCCTACCATTTTTGCCAGTACAGGCTATAATTTTGGACGTACCGAATCCAGTTTGGGTTTTACCACCAATTCAAATTCAAGGGGGTGGAACTATGGTTTTGGTGCAAGCCTGAATGTTTTTGATGGTTTTAATCAAAATCGAAATGAGAAAATAGCCAAGATTCAAATTGAAAACTCGGAAGTGGCCATTGCCCAAAGAACACAAGAACTAATGTCCCTGGTGAATACCACTTATCAAACCTACCTGACCAATATTAGCCTCATAGAATTGGAAGGCAAAAATGAGGCCATTGCCCAGGAAAATATGGAGATTACTGTAGAGAAATACAGAATCGGTATCATCCCAACCATCGAATTTAGGACGGCACAATTAAATTATATCAATGCAAAGGTGCGTCATAGCAATGCCAAATTTCAAGCAAAGTTGTCCGAAATTATCTTGAAGCAGCTTGCAGGGAATTTAGTTTTATGATCTTCTGAAATTCGGAGGTATTGTTATTTATGTTATTTTAACCATTAAATACAGCTTGGGCCAATTTTTAGAGCCTTTCCTGGATGGTATAAAATAACAATTGCGAATAGATGAAACGTCGATTATTTTTTAAGAATGCAGCCACAGCATCAATAGGGTTGGGGCTTACCAAGTATTCGTCAAAGGATATGCCTGTGCAGCCCTTCGAAAAAGGTATCCCATTTTGTGTTACTGTTTCGGAAAACAAGCTTCAATTTTTTTCAGAGGCTATCAAGGAATCTATAAAGATTGTTCATATAGCCGACACTCACCTCTTTATGGACGACGAGCGCGGTGTTCCGTACGCCATGTACAGTGGACGTATGGCCAAGGCCTACAATCAGACCAAACATTTTAAAACTGGAGAAGCGACAAACCCGGAACTGGCATTCGCAGCAGCTTTGGATTTCGCTAAAGAATCCAAGGCGGATTTGATCACTTTAATTGGAGATATTTTTAGTTTTCCATCGGAAGCTGCCGTTGAATGGGTGCTGGCCAAATTAAAAGAAGTGGATATCCCCTATATTTATGTCGCTGGCAATCACGATTGGCATTATGAGGGCATGGAGGGAACACTGGAAGATTTGAGGGACAAATGGATCAAGGAAAGATTGCTTCCCTTATATCAAGGCAATCATCCGTTAATGGCGGCATACGATATAAAAGGAATTCGATTCTTGGCGATCGACAATTCCACCTATCAGATAAATAAGGAGCAGTTGGACTTTTTTAAAGAACAGGTTTCAAGCGAGGTACCGCTAGTGCTTTTGGTGCATATACCAATGTACGCCCCAGGGAGATCTATTTCCTTCGGATGCGGCAATCCTGATTGGGGGGCTTCTTCCGATCAGAATTTTGAGTTGGAAGGACGATTAAAATGGCCAGAAGCAGGTCATTCGGAAACTACCTTCGATTTTCATAGGGCAGTCTTTTCCGCTCCAAATCTATTGGGTGTATTTGCAGGTCATATCCATCGTTTTTCAGTGGAATCGATTAAAGGAAAACCGCAAATAGTAACCGATGATAATGCCAGTGGAGGTTTTTTGGATGTCGATTTTTTACCCTTGGAACCCAAGGACCAATCCCTAATTTTTTAGTTTACTGTTAATGGAATTTAGGTTTTAGTTGTGGCATATATAAAATTGAAGGGCAGAGATATTTGTATAAAATTCCCTTAAAAAAGTAATAAATTATTCTATGAAATTAATTTGGTGTTTGTTATTGAGTTTTGTGACCATGGTAGTTAATGGTCAGACCAAAAAGTATGATATTGTTATATATGGGGGTACTTCTGCCGGGGTATCCGCTGCCATACAAAGTAGTAGAATGGGCAAGTCCGTTGTGCTCATAGAGCCAACCAATCGCATTGGCGGACTTACCACCGGAGGCCTGGGCCAGACCGATATTGGGAACAAACAGGCCATTGGCGGGATTTCCAGAGAGTTCTATGAGAACATAAAAAAATATTACGATGATCCTGAAAATTGGAAATGGGAAAAAAGATCTGATTATAAGGATGGGGGCCAAACCCGTACCGAGGAAGGAGAGGCTACCATGTGGACCTTTGAGCCCTCTGCTGCCCTTTCCGTCTATAAGTCCATGATGGACAAGGAGAAAATTAAGATGGTCTACAACGAAAGGCTCAACAGGGAATCCGGGGTCAAAAAAGTAGCTGGTAAGATAGAGTCGATCACCATGGAAAGTGGTAAGATTTTTAAAGGCAAGGTATTTCTGGATGCCACCTATGAAGGGGATCTGATGGCCTCGGCCGGGGTTTCCTATGCCGTGGGCAGGGAAAGCAACGAAGAGTATGGGGAAACCTTGAACGGGGTACAGGCCAATAGCATAAATACCTCCTTGACTGGCCTTGTTTCCAGAAATGCGTTCAACCACAACTTTATCCCAGGGGTAGATCCATACGTTGTAAAAGGGGACCCCATATCCGGACTCCTGCCAAATGTTAACGAAAAGCCGGGCCTGGAGGGGGAAGGCGATAAGAAAATACAGGCCTACTGTTTTAGGATGTGTCTTACGGATCACCCTGAAAACCGTATACCTTTCCAGAAACCGGCAAATTATGACGAGGTAAATTATGAACTTCTTTTCCGTAATTACGAAGCCAGAAAGGGGCCCATAAGGGAGATGTACAGCTATGGCAATTCATTATTGCCCTGGATCAATTCCAGTATGCCCAATAGAAAAACGGATACGAACAACAAGTTCGGCTTTTCTACCGACTATATTGGCAGGAACTATGATTATCCTGAGGCCAGCTATGCGGAAAGAGAAAGGATCATCGAGGACCATAGGAACTACCAGATGGGACTTATGTGGACCCTGGCCAATCATCCAAGGATACCTGCCGAGGTCAGGGAGGAGGCATCCAGATGGGGTACTACCAAGGACGAATTTGAAAGGGCCGATGGTTGGCAACAACAGCTTTATGTGCGTGAGGCAAGGAGGATGGTCAGTGATTATGTTATGACCCAGAAAAACTGCGAGGCATTAACAGTGGCAGAGGATGCCATTGGGTTGGCCGCCTACGGTATGGATTCGCACAACGTACAACGATATGTGGATGCCAATGGATATGTGCAGAATGAGGGCAATGTGGAGGCACATGGTTTTAAGCCCTATCCCATTAGCTATGGAGCATTGGTACCCAAAAAGGAGGAATGCCAAAATCTTATCGTCCCTGTCTGTGTAAGTTCCACGCACATTGCCTTTGGATCCATCCGTATGGAGCCTGTATTTATGGTCCTGGGGCAATCAGCGGCCACGGCGGCAGTACTTGCCATAGATGCCAATGTTAGTGTTCAGGAAGTGCCTTACCCTAATTTAAAGGAGCAACTTCTAAAAGATCGTCAAAGGCTAAAATAAATTATAATTTTCTTAGATCAAATTTAACTACCAAACAGAATGAAGCAAAAAAGAAAGATTATTAATTTAACCCTTGCCCTGTTCATATTTGGAATTATGGGCCTAACTGGATGTAAAGAGTCGGGAGAAGAGACTAAACCAATAGCAACGGCCGATATTATTATCTATGGCGGTACCTCTGCTGCCATTTCCGCAGCGGTAGAAGCAAAGCGCTCCGGAAAATCGGTTATTGTGGTTTCCCCGGATATCCATTTGGGAGGCTTGTCATCAGGTGGCTTGGGCTATACGGATACAGGTGACAAAAGTGTGATAGGGGGTCTGGCCAGGGAATTTTACCACAGGGTCTGGCAACATTACAACACTACTGAAGCATGGAACTGGCAGAAAAAAGAGGAGTACGGGAACAAAGGCCAGGGTACTATTGCCATGGATGGTGAGAACAGGACCATGTGGATTTTTGAGCCCCATGTAGCGGAAAAAGTGTTTGAAGATTTGGTGGCCGAGGAGCAGATCCGCGTAGACCGCGATGAATGGCTGGATAGGAAAAACGGGGTACAGATGAAGGATGGGAATATAGTTTCAATTACCACCTTGTCAGGTAAAAAGTACTCTGGGAAAATGTTCTTGGACACTACTTATGAAGGAGACCTTATGGCCGCGGCAGGCGTAAGTTATCACGTGGGCCGTGAAGGTAAAGAGGTATATGGTGAGGAGTGGAACGGGGTTCAAACCGGGGTCTTGCACCACAAACACTGGTTTGCGTCAGATATATCCCCTTATGTAGTGCCGGGCGACCCAAGCAGCGGCCTCCTTCCTAGGGTTTCGGGAGAGGACCCAGGCGAAAAGTATAGTGGAGACGATAAAATCCAAGCCTATTGTTTCCGTATGTGCATGACCAATCATCCTGAAAATAGGATTCCTTTTCCAAAACCAGACAATTATGATCCCTTGAATTATGAACTCTTGGCCAGGGTCTTCGAAACAGGAAGAAAGGATTGGTTCGAGAAATTTGATGCCGTCCCCAACCATAAAACGGATACCAACAACCACGGACCGCTTAGCAGCGATAATATAGGTATGAACTATGATTACCCAGAGGGAAGTTACGAAAGAAGGAAGGAAATCATAGAGGAGCATGTAAATTACCAAAAAGGCTTGCTTTGGTTTGTGGCCAACGACCCCAGGGTCCCAGAGGACATACAGACCGAGATGCAAAAATGGGGATTGGCAAAGGATGAATTTACTGATAACGGTAACTGGCCACACCAGATCTATGTTAGGGAAGCAAGGCGGATGATAGGGGAGTTCGTTATGACGGAAAATGAACTATTGAAGAGAAGTCCTACCCCAAAACCAGTAGGAATGGGATCTTATGCCATGGATTCCCATAACGTGCAGCGCTATGTGAAACCAGATGGTTTTGTCCAAAACGAAGGGGATATAGGGGTAAGTACCAAAGGGCCTTACTCTATTTCCTATGAGACCTTGGTGCCAAAAAAGGAAGAGTGTAAGAATCTCTTGGTGCCGGTTTGTTTATCTTCCAGTCATATCGCCTTTGGATCTATACGTATGGAGCCAGTGTTCATGATCTTGGGGCAATCGGCTGCCGCGGCAGCAGTGCTGGCTATCGATGAAAATGCCGTGGTACAGGAAGTGGACTATGATAAATTAAGGGGCGTCCTGTTGGCCAAGGGGCAGATTTTGGAAAAAAAATAGGACTTGTATTATTTTATGATACAATATTTTAATTATTAAAACCTATAAGAAGTAACAGAATGATTTATTCCAACAGATTAAAAAATAGATGTTTATTAATTCTCTTGTTAATATTCTGGGTATCTCCCTTATTTTCCCAGGCTCCAAAAGAAAAACAGGAAAGTTTGGAGGCATTGAATTTTGTTTTTGAAGGAGGTAATGAAGATTATAAATGTTTTCGTATTCCCGCTGTAGTTACAACCAATAATGGCACATTGTTGGCCTTTGCGGAAGGTAGAAAAAATGGTTGTAGTGATACCGGAGATATTGATCTGGTAATGAAACGGTCAACGGATGGTGGAAAAACCTGGGGCAAATTGGAAGTGCTTTGGCACGATGAGGGAAATACCTGTGGAAATCCTTCCCCTGTAGTGGATAGGGTTACAGGGAATATTTTCTTATTGTCTACCTGGAATTTGGGAACGGATCACGAGTCGGATATTATTGACCAAAAGAGTGGGGATACTAGAAGGGTTTTTATTTTGAAATCTACCAATGATGGTAAAAGTTGGAGTAAACCAAAAGAAATTACTTCGGATGTAAAATTGCCCAATTGGACATGGTATGCCACAGGTCCGGGGTCTGGGATCCAAATTCTAGGGGGCAAATACAAGGGTAGGCTGGTGATTGCATGCGATCATATTGAGGCTGTTACCAAGAAATATTACTCCCATGTTATTTTTTCCGATGATCATGGGAGCACATGGGAGTTGGGAGGAATTAGTCCTCGGGATCAGGTTAATGAATGTGAAGTGGTGGAACTTTCAGATCATAGTCTAATGTTGAATATGCGCAATTACGATCGAAAAATGGTTAGTAGGCAATTGGCCTACAGCAATGACGGCGGTGAATCTTGGAAAGACATGCACCATCATGAAGCGCTGGTTGAGCCTATTTGTCAGGCCAGTACCTTGCGTCTGGACGTAGAGGAGCAGATATATGTCCTTTTTGCCAATCCTGCCGATGATAAAAAAAGAGCAAATATGACGATTAGGCTAAGTAAGGACGATGGAAAATCTTGGCCCTTTGCCAAACAAATTTATTCCGGCCCTTCGGCTTATTCCGATTTAACCGCTATGGATGGAAAAAATATTGGTATCTTTTACGAAGGTGGCCAAGAAAGTGCTTATGAAGGCATAATTTGGGAGACATTGAGCCTAACGGAACTTTTGGAAAAGTGAAACAGTATACTTGGACAAATATCCAGTTCCAATTAATTAAGTGTTCAGTAGTTACGGTAGCCGCCCTTAAAGCGAAGCAATAGAAGGAGTAAAATAAAAAAAGCCCTTGAAAATCAAGGGCTTTTGAGGTGGTGCCTCCAGTACCACTTCTGCCTTAATGCTGATTAATTTTGATTTATTAGTATTGTCTAATAGAGTTAACATTATTAGGAGTTAACGGAGTTTTTCGATTAATTAGAGTTTATCTGAATTCCAATTCGTTCGTCGAAAATAGCACCCTTATTAGCACCCTTGAGTAGTTTAATCCCTATATTTGTGGAAAGATTATACTATGGCAATTGTAGAAAGGTCAAAGGGGCGGATACGATTTGCATTCAAGGATGCACTGAAAGAATTGGTTAAGAATCCTAAAAAGGAATCCTTGTTGATGTTACATTTTAGCTATGGAAAACTGAGATTTAAATACTCGACAGGGTATTCTTCATGCTATAATGACTGGGATTATCAAAAACAGCGAGTAAGGAATAAGGCGCATCTCATAAATAGTGGTTATGTAAATGATTTATTGAACACCCTTGAAACCGAATTATATAAGACGGTAAGTGCTATAGAATCAAGGCAGGGTATTATCAATAAAGAAGTATTACGACGGAAGTTGGATGAAATAACCAATAAAACACAAGAAGAAGAAATTAGAGAATTATCCTTTTATGAGTATATAGATAAGTTTTTAGACAGAAAGGAAGGAAAGATTGCAAAGGTCACACTTCGTTCCTATAAACAGACTAACAGGCTATTAAAAGAATATAATAATGCTTTGCGATTCGAGGATATTGATATTGATTTTTACTATGGTTTTTTGGAGTTTTTAGAAAATGATGATAAGTCTTTAAATACAATTGGTAAACATATTAAGAATTTAAAGTCATTTTTAAATAGTGCTACCCAAGATGGGTTAAATAAAAACTTATTTTATACCAATAGTGCTTTTAAAGCCCCCAAAGAACAGACAACAGCAATATATTTAGATGAACTGGAGTTGAAAAAAATGGCTGATTATGATTTTTCGGGTTATCGCAATTGGGGTCATGCCAGAGATATATTTCTTATAGGGTGTTATACAGGTCAAAGGGTGAGTGATTACAATGGGTTGACCAAAGCCAACTATCTTATAAAAGATGGTGTACGATTCTTTAAAATAAAGCAGAAAAAGACAGGAAGGGAAGTTTTTTGCCCTATAACACATGAAACACAGGCGATTCTATCAAAATATGATAATAACCCACCTCCTAAAATGAACGAACAGGATATCAATGAGTTTATTAAAGAAGTTGGTCGTAAAGTTGGTCTAAATGATATGGTTAGCAATTCATATACAAAAGGGGGTGTAGAGCATGTTGATGAAGTCATGAAATACAAACTAATCGGTACGCACACCGCTAGACGTTCTTTTTGCACTAATATGTATAAAAAAGGAATGTCCATTTATGATATTATGCACTTTAGTGGTCATTCTACAGAAAGGGAGTTCTACAAATATATCAGAATTGAAAAGGAGCAAAGAGCAATAAAAATTGCTCAAAGTGGTTATTTTAATCTGGCTTAAACATATAGTAACATTGGATAAATCAAAAGCAAGTGTCTATCAATTTCCGTCATCTAACGATTATAGAATTACAGAAAATCAATTACTAGGTAGTTTGTTTACTATACCTAGTGTCTTTTTTTTTGAAGGGTGGTTGTTCAATTACTTTTTGACGCAGTCCGCCCCATCAATAATGGGTATATCGGATAGATTCGGTAACCCACCATTCTATAAAAGAAAGATTGTTGATGAAGTTTATACTCTTACTAAAGAGGAAATAAGTTTTGTTAATAATGATAAATTAGCTAAGGAAATAGATTATTTGTTTGAACGATTTCATTTAGAATTGAGAAAATCCCATCTGTTTTTCGTTAATAAAAATGATTTTGATTTAGTGCATACCTATGCACGATGTATATACTATTTAAAAGGAAGTTTAGAAGTAAGCCCATACAAAGAAGGAAGGATAATTGCACCTAGTTTAGATTGGAATAGTCTTTTAATGCGTGTTAAAAGGAGTACCACTGAATTGATAGCGGAGTTGGATTGGAGAATAAGTAGATTGAATCCCAATAACTATCTAGTTTGTAATCTTACTGATGAAGAGTTGAAAACCTTTTTTGATGCCATTTTGGCCAATACTTTTAGGTTATACGATTCGAAGTCATTTGTTGCAAATTTTGATAAAATAAGTCAAAAATTAATTCCTAATTATTTTCATAAAGACACAACTGCGGAAGACCTGTTTAAGTTGTTCAAGGGAGGATTGCAAATTTTTGCCAATCCATTAATTTGGGTAGGGGCTACCAATTCATTAAGCTATTTTCTGCGACAGTTGAATGCTAAAGAAAAGCTTCTAAAGCATACTTATTTTCAAACAGCTGAAAAATTATTGTCAAATAACAATGGGGAGTTATTTTCTGGACTCAAAAATAATAAAAGCGTTCCTGCAAATGCTATTGAAATAGACGCAATAGTTGATCTCTTCTAATTTGCTCTACTCCTTTGTACTCCAAAACAGATTCGTTTTACGCTCATATATTAGCAGATTGAATTAACTGCTACTCCTTGCTACTCCTTAGTTTTCTATTCGATTTGCTAAACCTAATTTCGTAATAAATTATTAAAATAATTACTATGAAAAAACAGTTTTTAAGTCGGCAACAAGTCGCAGAGATGTTAGGCATCTCTTTGGTAACATTACACAACCACAACAAGAAGGGAATTCTAAAACCCACACATAAAATTGGGAGAAAACCGCTATATCTTTTAGAAGACATAATGGAGAAAATTCAATTGTCTAATTATAAAACTATAACCTAGATATGGATTTTATAAGATTTTATTTGTTGGACAAGGAACGTTTTGACCATACAACAATTACAAATGAAAAAACGAAATTAATGTCAATTTATGACATAGTTACAGGAGAGGCCAAAGAATACCCTAAATCTGGACGATTCCACAATATGGAAATTAAAATGACAGAAAATTATAGTTATATCAAAGGGAGTTTACATAAAATGTACAACTCCTATTGTCTGAGGGGGATGCAAAATTATAACGATTTTGATTATTGCCAAACCCTTGATTCAATTGAGATACTATGTTCTGAACTGAATATTAAGCCCCAGTATACGAAATTAACAAATCTAGAATTTGGGCTTAATATTCCATTAAGTTATGATCCAAAAGTATTTATAGAGAATAGTCTTTTGATGTTTGATTTTGAAGACCATAATGTAAGTGAAAAATTTAATAATAGAGGCGATTATAAGGAATTTAGAAAAAGTGATTATTCGATTAAGATTTACAATAAATCTAAACAATACGGATGTAAGGATTTTATATTGAGAGTAGAAGTTAAAATTATAAAGAAAAGAGTTTTAGAAAGATTGGGAATATTTTCGTTGGCAGACTTAAGAGACATTGAGTCTTACTATAGTCTTTATGGCTTTCTTGTAGATCGTTTCAATAAACTTCTGATAGTTGATAGCCAAATAATGAGAAACGCCCTTAAAACAGGGCAAATAAATATGCTAAAGAACTACACAAATCCTCACTATTGGATAAACCTTAAACAGCGGGTAAGTACTAATACATATTATAAGAGGAGAAGACAATGCCATGAATATTTAGATTCATTACAGTTGAATAAATCCAAAAGCGAGATTATGATACTTCTAAAAAATAAATTTATACATTTAATGAACTGTTATGGTCATTCATATCCAATGACGGCTTAGGGGAGAATGTAATATATAATACATGTTACTTTTTATTCATCTGTATTATCTAGATGGATTAGTAACTGTTATTAATAGGTAAATAATTTTTATATATCTATGCCTTTTCTGTTGTTATAAGATTGTTTAATAATGTAGTTAATTATAAATTTATCGGTATTGGTTGTTCCACTCAATCAAAATTTATTGATAACAAATAAGTCAGTGTTTCATGGAGCCTCTTTCTACGTCAGTTATATTAAAAGGTATTGGTATTGCTCTTAAAATACCTCAAATTGTATCTCAGTTTCACACAGGTAATTTGGTGGCGGATGAGTTAGACAAAACTTTTGAAAAGGCATTAAAAAGTTGGGCTCCCAACGAAAGTATTCGTAAACGGAAAAGACAATTTGTCAAGCAGAAAGTAGAAAAATATTTGGAATTCGATAGTGACATAGACTTAATTGAAGATAGGGAATTTAAAAGCTTTTGTGAAAACTATGCAAAGCATTTAGCGGCTCATAGTGCGGCATTTAATTATGTTTCAGGAATAAGATCAAATACTAATTTTGGTATCATAAATTCTCAACTCGGGACGATTAAGGATGATAACGTGGTCATACTTCAGAAAATATCTGATATGGCTCAGATGTTAGAGAATAACCTTCCTTCTAATGGTGGGAAGTTGGAGGAAGAGTGGAAAAGACAAATTGGAGCATATAAAGAAAGTATTTCCAAATTCAAGCCAAAAACGGCTCTGGATTTATTAAATAAAATGGAAGAAAGCTTCATATTCCATAATGTTAAACCATCCAATAACTTGCTTTCAACTTTAAATTTTTTAAAAGCCCAGTGCTTCGGAATGCTTGGTTCTGCCACAGAGATGTACGAGTGCAGTATTATGGCGCATAGTTTAGGCAATACTTCCATCGAAGTGATTGAGCGAGCATGTTATTCATACGCTAAAACCAATAATTTTAGTGAAGCTAGAAAACTGATTCTTAAATTAAAATCAATTGACGAATATAATCCAACAGCTTGGGCTACAGAAGTTATATTATCTGGAGATTTGAATCTTGCCGAAGTATTTTCCAAAATCCCACATCAAGTTATTCAAAATTTAGACTTTAAAAGGATAGTCTACTTTAATATTATCGCAAATTCAAATTTTGAAGTCACAGGTGAGCTATATCAGAAATATAGAATATTTCCAGAAACCAAATATTTTGAAACCTTTCCAAAAGTTACTTTAGAAAATTATAAGAATTGGTATTTTATTATCCAGACCGTTTTGTCTGAATTATTTAGGAGTACTATTATTAATTCACAACCAAATCCTAAAACAAGATCAAACCAGATTAAATTGTTGAATGGATTTCTAAATCATTTTTTAGAACAGATGTCTTCTGCCGAAATGCAAAAGGATATAAATCGGTTATATTTTTTTTATTGGTTCACAGAGTTTTCCATAAATAAAAAAAATGACCCTGTATTTAACATGAAAATTGCATATTCAAAATTGAAGGAGCGTGATAGATTTGTGACAATTTTAATGGTGAATTCGTTATATAAAATTAAGGATTTGGACGGTGCTATTGAAATTGCTGGTGATCAAAATAATGGGGATATAGATTTATTAAATATTAAAGCACTTTGTGAGCTGGAGCGTGAATATTATGAGGATTATATTGTCACAGTAAAGGAGTTGTTGTTGTTAATAAAGCATGTAGATTTAAACAATGCGGAATTGGTATTTAATATAATTCATATGTTGAGTTTAATACAAAAACTTGACGAGTTTGACGAAACCCTTTTTGTAGAATCAAAAAGTTATGAATTGGATTTTTTAAGAAAGTTTATTAAGTGCTTTATCGATTTCGAAAAGGGTAGGTTAGATTCGGAGCAATTCGAATTCCTTCAATCTATAGAGGAGCCATTACTTAAATCTCAATCAATTATTCTATTCTATTTACCGTTCATTTATTATAAAAGTGAAAAGTATGATTTAGCTAATGAGGTTTTTTCCAAATATGTATCCGAGGAATATGAATCAAGGGATTTATACTATTATATTTTAAGTTTAGAAAAATCATGTGGTAATCATAGTAAGCTATTATATCTGCTGAAAAAATGGCGTGTTTCTTTTCCTTTTGATGATATGCTTCTTGGGATAGAGGCTGATTTAAACAGGCAACTTCCTAATTGGATTGAGTGTAAAGAAATCTGTGAGTACTTTTTAGAGAATAAAAAAGATGATGAGGGGTTTATGACATTACAGTTAATTGCATTGAATGAAATTAATCCTAAAAAATTTAAAAAAGAGATAGCTGAATTAGCGGAGTTCCTGCAGAATTATGATTTTAAAATATATCAACATGTTCGAATCGTTAGTAGCATTTTAATCGAGAATGAATTTTATGAGGAAGGTTTAAAGTTAATTTTCAATGCAGCTTTCAAAACAGAAAATATACAGGCTCGATTGGATTTTATTTTTTCTACTATTAAAATACCCAGTGGAATTATTAAAGAATTTGAAGTAGTTAAAAAGGGGTGTTATGTAAAATACATATTAGATGGTAAAACTAATTTTGTAAAAATTCAAGAGGGTAATGATTTAGCAGATAAGTTATTGGGACGAAAAGTAGGTGATACAGTAAGTATGCAAAGACCAATCGTTAACACACTTGAAACGATAAAGGTTGTTAGAATAATGGATAAGTATCTTTACCTGCATGATTTGATATTAGAGGAGGTAAAGTCAAATCCATATTCTGGCATTCCACTGCAGTCATTTGATTTCAAAGATGGCACCATTGAGGGCATGCATGAAACATTTAAAAGCCTTTTTGGGGCTAAGGGAACCATTATTAAGGATGAAACTGAAAGTGCTCTAAAAAAGTATTACAACTATGAACTTTCATTCACTGAGTTGATAATTCAGGTTTATTCTTCAAATTATATTGGCGGCTATTTTGACTTAGTTTTGTCTCGTGACGGGATAGTTCAATTGCCCATAACTATGTATCCTTCTGAACATGATTATGAAAGAAAAGAATTTGTAATTGACTTTAGTTCATTAATAATACTTCAAAAGATTTCAGAGAAATTGAAAACAAACTTCCAAAATAAATTCTTTATTGCAAAAGGGAGTGTAGATTTTATTAGGGGAGTATTGAAAAGAGAAATTACGGAACCGAAGGAAAAGATGAGTCTAAGAATTACACATGATGAAGTCAAGCCTTATCTCCATTCGGAAAATGCCACTAACAGTAATATCGAGTATCTTAATAAACTACTCAATTGGATAAAATTGAATTGTATTGAATCGGTTGTGGAAAGTAAATTGGATATAATCAGAAAATTAAAACATCCAATCGAAAATGAAATATTCGATACAATAATTATTGAAAATTATTCATTGGCAATTGAAAATGAAAACAGAATCTTGATTACTGATGACACGTTCTATTTGAAGTTATTTCCGTTGAATTCATTAAGGAACATAAGTTCAGAAATATATGTGAAGTCTTGTGAGGGTAAAGAAGGTGATTGTCTGAGTTCATTTATTGAAAACAAGTACATTGGATTTACGGTAGATTCTAAGATGCTTTTTAATGAGTTTAAAAACAAATTGAAATCCAAACCAAATAAATATGATCATTGTGTGCATTGCATATCCTTGAGCTTGTTGCCAGGAACGGAGACTATTCGAACAGCTGTAAATTTTTTAAAGCAGATTAATTTAAAGTGCCATTTGACTGATGATAAGTTTCAGCAAGAAGCAACAAAAGTGTTTTTCTATTTGCTAAAAGGTCAAATTGAAATGAAATTATTTCGCATAACCGATAATACAATAAAGCAAGAATTTAAATTGTTAGGTGCTAAATTAGATTTGGTGTATGAAAGTTATTTAAGGGCAATTGAAATTATTGGTATGAGTGCCAACAATAAAGCCTCTCTGCCTTAATGTTAATACTAGAATAATGAAGAATATAGAGAGTTTTTATAATGAGGTTTCATCCTATTTTGTAACAAAGAATTTAATAAGCCTTACAGATAACGGCTACGTCTTTGAAGATTCAAATATTATGGAATTCTTATCATTGAAAAAGGAGAATCCAAATTTCCCAAAGCTTGAAAAGAATAAGGTTTTTAATGATTTACTGAATTGTAATAATGACCTTAAATATTTTGTTGCATCTTTATATTGTTATCTTCCATATATAAATAATCCCCTCAATGAATGGACAATGTTTGAAGGGGAAAAGCTTTTTACTTATAATCAAAAGGGTTGTGATTGGCTCTTTTCAATGAACGTTAGTTGCAGTTTCGAAAAATTGTATAATTTTTGGGATAGAATAGGTGATGTTTTAGGATATTATCTGGAGGTGGATTTGGCGGAATATCAAATGAATTTTGCGAAATGTATTGATGAGTTAAATAAAAGGCCAGAATTGCAAAATAATACTAATTTTCTGGAACTGAAGGAATTTCGTCATGGTGACTTTGTTGAATTTAACAAGCATCGTAAAGAAATAGTTCATTATTATCAGTTTGAAACTACATTTAGGGATGTTCTTGAAGAAAACTGCCGAGATGAAATTAAGATTAAAGAGCTATGGGAATGGAAGAAGAATATGCCAGATTACTTCAAAAATCACCTACATATGTCCTGTAAAGCATTTGTTAATGTGTTGCAATTAGCTTTAGACTGTGATAAATAAAGTTTTTGGATTTATTCGGATTGCCATGAAATGTATTCAATTGGCTGTTTCATTTCGAAAACGTTTTCCATCCTGAACTTAGATTGCATAGAAAGATATCTTGAATTTTATCTTGTTTTGTATTAATAATGTATGCAAATTCAGGAACATGACGGTGGGCATGAAATTCGTAAGTTGAGTGGCCTATAACACACATCTCACACTTCCCTTTAGTCATTTTTATTTCTTTAGCGCCCCGTTGGACAGCCCAATCAAATTGCTGTTTTAAAGAAATCAAAAAACGGTACTTGTCAATTTCGTCGAAATACTGGTCTTCAGCTATTAAAGGTTCGATTATCGAGGCATCTAGCCTAATGCAGGACTCAATAAAGCTATCAACAATTCTTTTTGCGCAATCACCTTTGGCCGCAACTTCCTTTACTTTTAATTTAATTAGTTCCATATCGAATTTTAATTGCTAATTATGCCTTCAATATTGGAAAATAATAATGGTAATCCTAATTACGGAATATATATTAGATCAACGGCAATGGTTTATGAATTAAAGGATGTTTTATGCCATTAAAGGATATTTAATTGTTCTTTAAATTTGAAGATTGATATCTGGATACTTCGGTTCGTTTTGTGCCACCCATTTCGGAGTTATAGTGCCAGGCATTTCGGTTTGAACTGTGCCACTTTTAGTCTGCGGCCCGATCCGTTTCGGTTCGTTTTGTGCCAGTGATTTCGGTTCTATCCGTGCCACCTTTGTCGGGAACGGGACGTATAACGTTTCGTTTTGTGCCACTTTGAAAGATCAAGTAACAATTACCTTGTCGCTTAAAAACAAGCGATATGGCCAATACACTTGATCCAATGGACCTGAAACAGATTATTTCTTTGCACCTCGATGGGCTGAGCAACCGAAAGATAGGTGCAACCCTGGGGATATCCCGTAATACGGTAAATACCTATATGCGCCTTTTCGTGGCCTGCGACCGTTCCCTTAAGGAACTGTTGGCCCTTGACAATGGGGCCCTGGAGGCCCTCTTCCCATCCCATACGACCATAGACAATGAGCGCTACGAAGAGCTCATGCGGTCTTTTGAGGGAATCAACAAAGCTAGGAACCATCCCGGATTTACCTTCCTCCACCATTACCGGGATTATGTGCAAACGGCCAAGGACCCCTATGGCTATACCCAGTTCCTGGAACATTACCGTCGCAAATATGCCAAGGCCAAAGGTTCGATGAAGCTCGAGCACGACCCCGGCAAGGAACTGTTCATCGACTTCGCGGGCAAGAAGCTCCATATCGTCGACAGGGCCACAGGGGAAGTAATCCCGGTGGAAGTGTTCGTGGCCATCCTTCCCAATAGCCAGTATACCTATGTGGAGGCCTGCAGGAGCCAAAAACGGGGAGACCTGATCGCTTGTTGCACCAATGCCCTGAACTATTACGGTGGCGTGCCCAAGGCCATCGTATCGGACAACCTGAAATCCGCGGTGACCAGGGCCAGCAGATATGAGGCCGATATCAACCGGAGCTTCAAGGATTTTGCACGCCATTACAACTGCGCCATAAACCCCGCCCGGGGGTATTCCCCGCAGGACAAGGCCCTGGTGGAGAACGCCGTGCACCTTGCCTATCAGCGCATCTATTACCCGATACGGGAAATGGTGTTCTTCTCCCTGGCCGACCTGAACCGGGAGATAAAACGCCTGTTGGGGGCCTATAACGATCTATTGTTCAAACGAAAGGAGGCCAGCCGCAGGGAGCTGTTCCAATCCGTGGAACGGGAATACCTCAAGCCCCTGCCCGGGAGTGCGTACGAGCTAAAGGATTACCGCAGGGCCAAGGTCCAGAAGATGGGCTATGTATACTTCTCCCCGGACAAGAGCTATTACAGCGTGCCCTACCGTTATATCGGAAAGGAGACCACCATCCACTATACGGGTTCCATGGTGGAGGTGTACTACCACCAGCGGCGGATCGCGCTGCACGGGCGCCATCCGGAAAAAGGCAGCTATAATACCAATAAAGAACACCTTAGCAGCACCCATAAATACTACAGTGACTGGAGCCCGGAGTTCTTTAAAAGGAAAGCGGCCCGCCATGGCGACCATGTACTGGGCTGTGTGGAGGAAATACTTGCCAAGGGGGACTATCCGGAAATAGGATACAAAAGGGCAATGGGAGTCATACAGCTCCATAGGGCCTATGGCTCGGAACGCCTGGACAATGCCTGCAAAAGGGCCCTGCAGGCGGATGCCGCCACATATATTCGTATCAGGAACATACTGAGGAACAATTTGGACAAAAGCTCCCTGTTCTACCGGGACCTCGAAGAGGACAAGAGCCACATCCCGGACCACGGGAACATACGTGGCGCCTCCGCTTATCAATGATGATTAACTTAAAGCCGATATATTATGAACAATGAACAGACAATCGAAAAATTGAAACAGATGCGCCTTACGGCCATGGCCCAACTGCACTTACAACATGTAAGGGACAACGCCGTGGCCGACATTACCGCGGACGAATACCTGGCCCTGCTCACGGACCACCAGTGGGAGGACCGCCAGAACAGGAAGATCCAACGGTTGTTGAAACAGGCGGGGTTCGCTCAGTCCGCCAACCTGGCCGAGGTGAACTATGCCCAACAGCGCAACCTGGACAGGAACATGTTCGCGCGCCTGGGAACCTTGGATTTTATGGCCCGGAAGGAAAACATCATCCTCACCGGGGCCTCTGGAACGGGCAAGAGCTATCTGGCACAGGCACTGGGGCACCAGGCATGTATGATGGAACACAGGGCCATATACGCCAATACGGCCAGGCTCCTCAAAAGACTGAAACTCTGCAAAGTGGACGGTACCTATCTCAAGGAACTGGACAAGATCCTGAAAACGGACCTGTTGATCCTGGACGACTTTGGGCTGCAGAGCTTTGACAACCACGCCCGGGAGGCCCTGATGGATATCATCGACGACCGTTACAAAAAGGCCTCCACCATTATAGCCTCCCAGATACCCGTATCCGCGTGGTATGATATTATAGGGGAAAGTACCATTGCGGATGCCATATTGGACAGAATCGTGAACTCCTCACATAGGTTGGACCTAAAAGGGGAAAGCTTAAGAAAAGGAATTATAAAAAACGTCTAACACATTTTTTTTGTATTATTGAAAGATCTTTCAAAGTGGCACTGTTTGACCGAAACAGGTGGCACCATCACTCCGAAATAGCCAATATCTGTTTTCCTTTCCTGAGGTATTGGAAAAAGACTATTTATTTATCCAAAACTGATGAGCATTTGGATGTAGTAATACATTGTATTACAATTTACTCAAATTACGGGATTTGAAACTAGTAAAAAAATTTAGGATTTTTTAATAATTCGGTTTTGATAGTAGGCTCTGTTACAACTTATGAAGGTACCCCCTAGCTAAAAGTTTAAAATTTGATCCTTTTTTTAGGTACCCCCTTGGTTCTAGAAAAAATACTAACTGAAATGTCCTGAAGAATAATAAATATAATTCGTAATTTGTTTTTAGTTGCAGTCAAAAAAGAGTTAATAGCACCCTTGCGAGCACCCTATATAACGGAGAAAACCGCAATATCTTGTATGTCAGATAAATGCGGTTTTTCTAAGTGGTGCCTCCAGGAATCGAACCAGGGACACATGGATTTTCAGTCCATTGCTCTACCAACTGAGCTAAGGCACCAAATGCTGTAAGCGGGTGCAAATATAAATTCAATTTTAGGATATACAAACAAAAATGAAAAAAAAGGTTTTTGTTTTTTAAAGTTTTTTGATCTTTACAGTATGAACTTGATTGTAGATGTGGGTAATTCCCTAGTAAAAATGGCGGTTTTCGATAATGGTAAAATTATTTCCTATCGAAAAATTCCCAATGCGGATTATGCAAAAAATGTTAAATCTATTTTTGCCGAGTACGTTCTCATTCAAAATGCCATTGTATCCAACGTAGGAGGCATGAGCCATGAGGAAATAGCCATGTTATGCGTTTTTTGTAAAGTTCATGTCCTGAGTCACACCTCCAAAACCCCCTTTAAGAATTCATATGCTACTCCCCAGACCCTAGGTGTGGACCGTATTGCCCTTGCAACTGCAGCCTTTTATCATAACCCCAAAGGAAATACCCTGGTCATAGATGCGGGTACCTGTGTTACCTATGATGCGGTTAACGACTATGGGGAATATTTGGGAGGGGCCATTTCGCCTGGAATAGCTATGAGGTACAAAGCTATGCACGAACAAACGTCCAAATTGCCCATGTTGAAAAAAAAGGCCATAATAGACTTTATTGGAAATAGTACTGAAACTAGTATGCATAGTGGTGTAATTAATGGAATTTGCAACGAAATTGACGGTACAATTGATCAATATAGAAGTAGATTTGTCGATTTAACAGTTATTTTAACAGGAGGTGATGCTCAATTTTTGTCAAAACGATTAAAAAATACCATATTTGCGCATTCTAAATTTCTCCTGTTGGGGTTATACCATTTGTTAGAATACAACAAGCGCTAGATGATCAAAAATTTTATTATTGCAATTTTATGCGTAACTTCGGTAGGCATATATGCTCAGAATAGTACTGCCTCCCCCTATTCTTATTTTGGTGTTGGGGATTTAAGGGCTACCGGCACAGTGGAGAATCAAATGATGGGCGGGTTGAGTGTTTATACAGATAGTATTCACATCAATCTTAATAATCCCGCAGCATACAGTAAATTGGGATTAACGACCTACACAGCGGGACTATCGCGTAAGGAGTACAGGTTTGAAAGTAACGATTCCAAGGAAAATGCCTCCATTTCAAATTTGGACTACCTGTCTTTAGGGGTTAATTTGGGCAAAGGCTTTGGTCTTGGTTTTGGTATTATGCCGTATTCCTCCGTAGGGTACAATTTTCTCTCCGAAAGAAACACCGACCAAGGACTTGTAACCGAATCGTTTAATGGAGAAGGAGGGTTGAACAGGGTTTATATCTCTGTAGGATATGAACTTTTCAAAAACTTTAGTTTAGGGGTAACCAGTAATTTTAATTTTGGGAACCAGAATACCAATAGTTATCAGACTATTGAAGATGTACAGTTTGGTTCTTTCAATAAGATTGAATCTAGAATTAAAGGCTTCGATTTTAACTTTGGAGCCAGTTTTACACCGGCCATAACAGAAAAACATACTCTTTTTACCAGCATTGTAGTAAATACCCAGGCCAATTTGGTTTCTGAAAATACTAGGACCATAGGTTCCTTCTCCACCGTTAGTGGTAGGGATATTGAAGTGACGGAAGTGGATTTGGAAGCTCAGGGCTTGGCACGTACAGGGGTGCAGATTCCAACTACCGCCACATTGGGGGTGGGTTATGGTCAAGATAAAAAGTGGTTTTTAGGGGCAGAGTACAGTTTTCAGGAGTTAAGCTCTTTTGAGAACGAACTTACACCCGCCAGTAATTTGGAATACCAAAATGCACAGACCTATAGGCTTGGAGGATATTATATTCCTGATTACACCTCTTTTACCAGTTATATGAAAAGATTGACCTACAGGGCCGGAGCAAAGGTATCCAAATCGGGAATAGTGGTAGATAATAAGGAGATTAATGATTTTGGCATAACTTTTGGATTAGGTTTACCACTGAGTAGTATGAGTCGTAGTCTTTCAAATATTAACATCGGCTTTGAACTTGGTAAAAGAGGAACCAAATATGGGGATTTAGTAGAAGAAAGTTATTTCAAAGTTAATGTGGGCTTATCTTTAAACGATAAATGGTTCATACCGAGAAAAATTAATTAAAAATTATTACTTTAACCACCTTAAAATAAACAGACAGATGAAAAAGAAACTCTACATCACAGCGATAGCCGCCATGGGATTTGTGGGTTTAGGGCATTCCCAAGCTCAAAACCCGGAGTGTATGACCAATCTTTCCATTTACACAGAGCATGTAAAAGTTAAGAACTATGAGGCTGCTTATACGCCATGGAAAATGGTATATGATAATTGTCCTACCTTAAATTGGGCCAATATATTATACGGTGAGCGAATTCTAAAGGATAGGCTTGAAAAATCCACCGGGGCAGATAAAACTGCCAATATTAATGCCTTAATGGAACTTTATGATAATAGGATGAAGTACTTTCCAGCCAAAACAGACGTTGCGGAGACCATTATAGATAAGGTATTGTTGAAGTACGATGAGAAAATGATTACCGATGAGGAAATCTACACTCAGCTGGACAAAGCCTTTACAGAGGATAAAGCAAATTTTAAAAACCCTAAGGCCTTATATTTATATTTCTCTAGCTTGGTAGATTTAAACAGCGCCGGCAAAAGGGAATTGGAGGAAGTATTTGAAAAATACGACAACATTACCGAAAAGATAGATGAAGAAAATGATAAGCTTACAGAGGTTATAACCAAACTTCTTCCTAAGGAAGATGCCGGTACATTGACCTCAAAAGAGAAAAAGCAATTGAGTTCTTATAACAGTTATTCTGAAAGCTATGGTAAAATAGCGGAAAGTATAGACAGTAAATTGGGAGCTTTGGCGAATTGTGAAAACTTAATTCCTTTATATCAAAAGAATTTTGATTCCAAAAAGGGAGATATTACATGGGTTAAGAGAGCTGTTGGTAGAATGTACAGTAAAGAGTGTACCGAAGATCCAATGTTCAAGAAACTATTTGAGGTGCAATTGGCCTTGGAGCCTTCCGCCAGTGCATATATGTATGGTGGTGCCCTTAAGAACAATGCTGGGGATACCAGTGGTGCCATTGCGGATTTCAACAAGGCTTTGGAGCTGGAAACCGATTCCAGGAAGAAATCCAACATCGCCTATAAAATAGCAACTAGCTACAGAAGAGGCAGTAAATCTACAGCAAGGAGTTATGCGCAAAAGGCTATAGATGCCAATCCTTCCAATGGTAAGGCCTATTTGTTGATTGCCAGTTTGTATGCCGGTAGTGCCAATGAATGTGGTAGTACTCCTTTCGAGAAAAGGGCTATCTATTGGAAAGCTGCTGAATTGGCCCGTCAAGCAGGTCGTGTGGATCCAGCTTTAAGTGGTAGGGCAGGTCAGGCAGCTGCAAGTTATTCAGCCAAGGCACCGTCTAAAACGGATATATTTAATTCCGGAATGGCCGGTAAAACAGTAAGTTTCTCTTGTTGGGTAGGTGGTAGTGTAAAAGTGCCCAACCTATAAGATGAAAAAAAAAGGTTTATATAATTTAAGTAGCATTGCCATAGTATTTTCTATGGCAATGCTTTTTTATTCCTGCGCAGACAATTATAAGAGGGTTGGAGACGAGGCAATAAAAAAGATATTTCCAAGTGCTGTTGCGGAGGAATTTACCTTAACTTATACGGAGACCGATGAACTTGAAAAAAATGAAGGGGTTGTTACTGCACATGTAATTGCTGTACTTAAAAGCCCCGTCAGTAATGAATTTGACAACCTGACTTTTCCTTATACAACTTTTCCCAATGGACTCATTTTGGAGTTTTTTGATGAAAAAGGAGAAAAGAATACGGTTACCGCAGATTACGGAATTATTTATTCCAGTACTAATTTAATAGATTTGCAGGGTAATGTGGTTATGGAATCCAGTGATGGTAAAAAATTGGAGGCACCGCAATTATATTGGGATAGGTCCAATGATTGGATTTTTACCCAACGGAAATTTAAATATACCAATCCGGAGGAAGGAACTATAATGGATGGTGAGGGAATGGACTTTAATAGGGATTTTAGTTTTTTTAATGCTAATAAGACCTATGGTTATATGAGTATAAAAGAAAAAAAGAATGATTAAGATTTTAAGATATACGGAATACCTTTATTTGGCTGTGGCGGTAGTATCCGTTTTTGAGGTTTATGAACAGTGGAACATAGATAGGCAAAGGGCCTATTTGTTTGTTTTCTTCGGAATTGTTTCCATAGGTATGTTTATTTTTAAGAAAACCTATAGAAAAAGGTTCGAAGAGCGTCAAAAAAACAATAAACAATAGTCTTGGAGGCATATATTGTCATTATCATTGTTATTTCATTGCTGTTTTCGGCTTTTTTCTCAGGAATGGAAATAGCCTTTATTTCTGCGAATAAAATTCACATAGAAATAGAAAAAAAGCAGGATGGGTTTTTGCCCAAAGTACTGACCCGCCTTACCAAAAAACCTTCCAAGTTCATTGCCACCATGCTTATTGGCAATAACATTGCCCTTGTGGTCTACGGACTTTTTATGGGAGATCTTCTTATGGGCCTATTTGCGGGAATCGAGTCGACCCCCGGTGGCTTTTTAAGTTTAATGCTTACCGATTTCAGTTTGGTGACCCAAACCGTTATATCTACCCTGATTATTTTATTGACCGCAGAGTTTTTGCCCAAGGTATTATTCCAGATCTACAGCAACACTATGCTTAGGTTATTGGCAATACCTGCCTATATTTTCTATGTATTATTTTCTGTAATTTCGGATTTCGTTATTTGGATTTCCGATATAATTCTAAAGGTGCTTTTTAAGACAGATGGGGACGAGGTGCAATTGGCCTTTAGCAAAATAGAATTGGGAGATTATATTACCGAACAAATGGAAGCTGTGGAAAAGGAAGATGAGGTGGATTCCGAGATACAAATTTTCCAGAATGCCTTGGAGTTCTCAGGAGTCAAGGCTAGGGAAGTAATGGTGCCAAGAACAGAGATTGCGGCGGTGGAACTTCACGAGACCCCTAAAAATTTGGCAAAGCTTTTTACGGAAACGGGCTATTCTAAAATATTGGTGTTCAAGGATACCATAGATAACATTATTGGTTATGTGCATTCTTATGAGCTTTTTAAGAAACCCAAAACCATCAAAAGTATCCTGTTGCCCGTAGAATTTGTTCCGGAAACAATGCTAATCAATGATATCCTAAATATATTGACCAAAAAAAGGAAGAGTATCGCGGTAGTTCTGGATGAGTATGGGGGCACTTCGGGAGTAATGACTGTCGAAGATATTGTGGAAGTACTGTTTGGTGACATAGAGGATGAGCATGACACTACAGACCTGCATGAGGAGCAGATAAATGATAATTCCTATAAGTTTTCTGGGAGACTGGAAGTAGATTATATTAATGAACAATATAAATTGGAGCTTCCGGAAAGCGATGAGTACGAAACATTGGGAGGCTTGATCATTAATGAAACCGGAGAGATTCCAGAAAAAAACTCCGAGATTAAGATCGGCCGTTTCCTTTTTGTGGTGTTGGAAGTTTCGAGTAATAAAATAGATATGGTATCCTTGGTGGTGCTTGACGATGAATAGGCATTTGAGGGATTTTTTTTGGTTTTTTTTAGTTTTTATTATTTCAAAAGAAAGTAGTAATTTCGCCTCCCGATAGTAACGGGATAAATTTAAACAGTTTACATAATGGCAATTTTAGAGAATATAAGGAAACGAACTACCGTTTTAATTTTAATCATTGGTTTGGCTTTGTTTGCATTCGTAATTTCAGGAGTGTTCAGCAGCAATGATTTGGGGGGTGGAAAGGTTGGTTCTTCCGTAGCGGAGATCAATGGGGACGAAATTTCCATAGATCAATTTAGAAGGGATGTGGAGGCGTATTCTAGAATGGCCGGTCCAACTGCTTCTTCAATGCAACTGGTCAATCAAGTTTGGGATAGACAAGTTAGGAATACCATTCTTGCTCAGCAATTTGAGGAGTTGGGTATCAATATAGAACAGGATCAGATAATAAACTACATTAAAACTATTCCTTCATATGTTCAAAACCCTGAATTTCACAACGCCAGTGGCGTTTTCGATGAAAATAAGTTTAGGGAGGCTGTGGCCGATTGGAAAGCTAACAATCCAAGTCGTTACGCTTTGTGGTTACAGGATGAACAGGCTATAATTCAGAATGCAAAGGAACAGACCTATTTTAACCTAATAAAAGCAGGTGTAGGCTCAACCTTGAAAGAAGGGGAATTGGATTATAAATTGGCCAATGATAAAGTGGATATTAAGTATGTGCGTGTGCCTTTTTCCTCTATTCCGGATTCGTCCATAGCGGTTACCAAGAAAGAGATCGAGGCCTATATCAATGATCATAAGAAAGATTATAAACAAGATAGGTCAAGGGATGTGGAGTTCGTATATTTCGAGGAAAAGCCTTCCTTGGAAGATGAGAATGCCGTAAAGGAAGAAATTAACAAACTTATGGAGGATCGCGTTGAGTACAATGCTCAAAAAGACGCAAACGATACCATTAAAGGTTTCAGGAATACAACTGATATGATTGCCTTTTTGGATAGAAATTCGGATATTAAATACGATACCATTTATAAGGCAAAGAAAGATTTACCTGCTAAATTTGCGGATACACTTATGACCTTGGAAAAGGGAAGTATGTTCGGTACTTATCGCGATGGGGATTACTTTAAGGTTTCCAAAATGATGGATAGAAAGGCAAATGGTACAGTAAAATCAAGTCATATCCTAATTTCTTATGCAGGCGCCCAACGTGCCAATCCAGAGGTTACCCGCACCAAAGAGGAAGCTGAGGCAAAGGCTAAGGAATTGTTGGCAGAGGCAAAGCGGGCTGGGACTGTTTTTGCCGAATTGGCCAGGGATAATTCAGACGGACCTTCTGCGCCCCAAGGTGGTGACCTTGGATATAATCAGGAAGGGGTAATGGTAGCACCGTTCAACGATTTCACATTTAGTAATCCTGTTGGAGCCATAGGTTTGGTAGAGACAGATTTTGGATTCCACATCGTTAAGATAGATGACAAACAGGATATTGTTAGAATAGCTACTTTGGCTAGGGAAATAGAGCCGTCCGAAGAAACTATCAATACTTTGTTCACCGAGGCTACCAAATTTGAAATGGAAACTATCTCGGATAAGGATTTTGCCGTTGCTGCCAAGGAAAGTAATTTTGTGGTAAGGCCGGTAAATAAAATTAAGGAAATGGATGAAAACCTACCAGGACTTTCGGCACAACGTGCCATTGTTCAATGGGCTTTTAACGATGACACCAAATTGGGCGAGGTTAAAAGGTTCAATATAAACAACGGATATGCCGTTGTGAGGTTGACTGCAAAGTATGCTGAAGGACTTATGAGCGTGGAAGACGCTTCGGCTTTGGTACTTCCAAAAATACGAAAGGAAAAAAAGGCGGCACAAATCATAGAAGCCAATAAAGGTAAATCTATGGAAGATTTCGCTAAGGATAATAATGTTATAGCTTCCACGGCTTCTGCCTTGACCATGAAGTCACCTATTATTCCAGGTGCAGGATCGGAGGCTTTTGTAGTGGGTACTGCCTTTGCCATGGAGCAAGGGGCAACCTCTGGTTTAATTAAAGGAGATAGTGGCGTATATATGTTGACGGTCACCAAAAAAGAAGAAGCTGCCAAATTGGATAACTACAGTACCTATGCCAATAATTTACAGGCCAGTGCTGCCGGCAGAGTAAACTTCGCCGTGTACAATGCCTTAAAGGAGTCGTCCACAATAGAGGATAAAAGAGCAACATTTTATTAGTAGAACGTAAGTTCCTTATAAAACAACAAAGCCTCCCGAACGGGAGGCTTTGTTGTTTTTGGAATTTCGGTTTTATCCCTACGTACGTAGTCTGGCTATTTTACCATTTTTGAATAAGGAATAACTGTGGCATATCCCTTTTCCTTAAAATAATCCGGAGTGGTCTTGTTGCCCGTTGCCAATATAAAATCTCCTCCCCAGGCCCCTAGACTTTTTATTGCCCCCTTAAAGTCAGGAAACAATCGTTCTTTAACTGTGGGCGTTCCTAGGATCTCGCTTAAAATTGATTCATGTTTTTTAATAAGCTTATCAAATTGGGACAGCCGCGTGCAGGTCAATATTCGCTGGGTAATACTATTAATTTGAGATATGGCGGAAAAGGCGTTGAATTCATTGTTCCGATACTGCGCAATGCCGTCCCTACTGTTTTGTTTTTGATTTAGATATACAAAGAAAAGGTCGCTCTTAAATGTAGGGTTGAAGGATGCTGAATGTACAATTGGTCTGCTGTTCTTTAATTGGTAAATAATAGGTGAGTTGTTTTGAGCACAGGCAATGTCGTACCCGCTGCCCGAAAAAGCGTTCCACAGAAGCACATAGGCATCTATTTGGGCCCATTGGGCAATGTTGTTGATCAAGGTAGACGATGACCCTAAACCCCATTCCCTTGGAAAGTTCAGCGCCGTGGTAATTTCATAGCCTTGGGAAGTGCTCAAAAAACTAGGGTTCAATTTTCTTGCTTCCAAGAGAATTTTTTTGAGGGTAACCGAAATAGCCAATGCCTCCTCGGAAACTGTGTTTTTGGTAACTGGGTCAAAGTCCTCCAATTCATAATCACTTTCAAACCAGGGTTTTCCTTTATCGTCCAAACTTTTCCAAGTCAGCAACTTATCCTGGGTCTCTTTTACAGAAAGTGATTGTCCGTAAAGGGTAGGTACCGCTAAACTTTGGGCACCATCCAAAACCAGATATTCCCCAGTAATCAATAGTTTTCCGTTACTATAATATTGTTTTGTCATTTTTTATTTCTCAACTCTTCAAAAGCTACCACTACTGCGCTGTGGGAGGCCGTATGCTTTTTAAAATAGTCCACCAATCTTATTTTTTCTTCTTCCGTAGCTCCTAACTGGTTCAATATATTCAATAAATGCATTTTCATATGTCCTTGTTGAATGCCTGTGGTTACCAAGGAGCGCACGGCACCAAAGTTTTGAGCAAGGCCTGCTACCGCTACAATTTGCATTAGTTCTTGTGCAGTAGGATTTTGTAATATTTCCAAGGCGAGTTTTACCAGTGGATGTAAGGTGGTTAGGCCACCGACAGTTCCCAGGGCCAAGGGAATCTCTATCCAGAATTTAAAGATTCCGTTGTCCATACTGGCGTGCGTAAGGCTGGTATAGCGTCCATCTTTTGATGCATAGGCATGGGCACCTGCTTCTATAGCCCTAAAATCGTTTCCTGTAGCCAAAACTACGGCATCAATTCCATTCATGATCCCCTTGTTATGGGTAACGGCCCTATAGGGTTCCACTTTAGCAATATTAACGGCACGGACCATTTTTTTTGCAAAATCCTCGGCGGAAATTCCGTGGTGGCCTTTTAAATCGGAAACAGGACAACTAACCTCTGCCTTTGCCACACAGTTGGGGATGTAATTGGAAAGAATACTCATGACTATTTCAATATCTTTCTCACTATCCGTAAATTCTGCATATTGCTGAGCTTCCTCCTTTAGGCAATGGGCAAACCCTTCCAGGCAGGAGTTTATGAAATTGGCACCCATGGCATCCAAGGTTTCAAAAGTGCAATGCAATTGGAAATAATCATCCAAATCCGATGTTTTATTCCTTAATTCAATACTCTTGATTCCCCCTCCCCGTTTTTCCATGTTTTTAACAATGGGGGCAACACTGTTGATCAATCTTGGTCGTACAAGCTTAAAAAATGCGATGAGTTTTTCTGTATCGCCGTGATACATAAAATGTACCTGACCTACTTTTTCCGTTCCCAGAACGGTAGTCTTAAAACCCCCACGGTACTGCCAAAATTTTGCCGCTTTACTGGCGGCTGCTACCACAGAACTTTCTTCAATGGCCATTGGAATAGCGTAGAGCTTGTTGTTTATGAGAAAATTGGGTGCAATTCCTAGGGGTAAATAAAAATTGGTGATGGTGTTTTCAATGAATTCGTCATGTAATTTCTGCAATTTTTCATCATCGTTCCAATACTGTTTTAAAATAGCGACGCTTTTCGCACTATCTTGGGTATAATGTTCGGCAATCCAGTTAATTTTATCCTCTTTGGACAGTTTGGAGAATCCTTCAATTGGTTTGGTCATTGAGCTTATAGTTACTTTGGGCAAAGATAGTAATAAGGTGTCAAAACTTTCGAGCTCCAATAAAGGATAAATATCCATTACAAAATGTTATTTTTTCATTATAAACAGTCATCTTTTGTTATTTTTTTAGTAAACTTGGAGATTTGAATAAATTTTTGAAAATACTGAAATCCTGTATCGTGTTTTTCAACTAATAATAATTGAATTAAACCTATTTATTTGTGAGAAAATTCCCCGTGCTATTGATAATTGTTTTATTACTGTGCAATTTTTCAATACTCTCAGCCCAAAACAAACAGATTGCTATTGGCGAAATTTATGATGGTACCTTTACAGTGGAAAGCTTGGATAAATTGCAGTCCATGGATAATGGGAAGCAATATACCATTTTGAATATAGACAGGAGTCTAGGAATATCAACTATTGAGAAGTACGATTACAAAACGCAAAAAAAACTGGAAACCATTGTTTCTTCTTCCGCCTCGGTCCCGTTTTTTAGCTCATATGAGTTTAGTGAGGACGAATCCAAATTATTGTTGGCCACGGCAATAGAGCCTATCTTCAGGCGATCTACCTTGGGATATTTCTATGTATACGACCTGAAATCAAAAAAAATCTCCGCTGTTTCAAATTTAAAAATTCAGGAACCTTCCCTTTCTCCTGATGGCAGCAAGGTGGCCTATGTATATAACAATAATATTTTTGTCTGGGATATAGCTGCCAATTATACCAAGCAACTTACATTGGATGGTGTAAAAAATAAGATACTCAATGGGATAACGGACTGGGTCTACGAGGAAGAATTTGCCTTTGTAAGGGCATTTGAGTGGAATTCAGATGGTTCTAAATTGGCATTCATTCGATTTGATGAAACCAAGGTTCCTGAATTTTCTATGGATGTTTACGGCGCCAATCTTTACCAGACACAAACAAAATTTAAATATCCCAAGGCAGGAGAGGTCAATTCGGAAGTTTCACTCCATATTGTGGATGTGGACACATACGACATTACCAAGGTCGATTTGGATGATCCATATTATATCCCTAGAATTAAATGGATGAACGACCCCAATTTTCTTAGCGTTCAGACCTTGAACCGACATCAAAACAAACTCAGGTTATATGCTGTAAATGCAAGGAATAATACCGTTAGTATTATACTGGAGGAAACGGATGATGCCTATGTCAGCGTTACTGATGATCTTACTTTTTTGGCCGATGACAGCTTTATCTGGACCAGTGAGAAGGATGGGTTTAAACATATTTATCTGTATAATGTTGAAGGTAAGTTAATGAATCAGGTTACCAAAGGTCCGTGGGAGGTAACCAAATTTTATGGTTATGATCAAAATGAAGATCTAATTTATTATCAATCCACGGAAAATGGATCAATAAATCGAGATGTCTACAGTGTCCGTAGCAATGGAAAGAATAAAAGACGTCTGACTACCAAATTAGGGCAGAATACTGCCGATTTTAGTGCTGATTTTACCTATTTTGTCAATGCGTTCTCCAATGCATCCACCCCTCCGGAATATACCTTACATGATGCCCTGAATGGAAAAAAAGTAAAGGATATATTAAATAACCAGGGGTTAATATCTAAATTGGAGGATTATAGGATTAACTCAAAGGAATTTTCCACCATCGCCATTAATGGTCATGAGCTGAATATGTGGATGATAAAACCACATGATTTCGATCCTACTAAAAAATACCCCTTATTTATGACCCAATATAGCGGTCCAGGTTCTCAAAAGGTTTCGAATAGCTGGATGGATTCCAATGATTATTGGTTTCAAATGTTGGCCAATGAAGGGTATATTGTTGTATGTGTAGATGGAAGGGGTACCGGGTATAAAGGAGCTGATTTTAAAAAGGTAACTTATAAGGAATTAGGAAAATATGAGGTGGAAGATCAAATAGCGGCAGCCAAAAAGTTAAGTGAACTGTCGTATATTGACGAATCAAGGACAGGAATTTGGGGCTGGAGTTATGGAGGGTTTATGTCTACCAATTGTTTGTTAAAAGGGAATGATACCTTCGAAATGGCAATTGCGGTGGCACCGGTTACCTCGTGGAGGTTCTATGATACCATTTATACGGAGCGTTTTATGCGTACACCTCATGAAAATCCAAGTGGTTATGATGAAAACTCCCCTTTTAATTATCCAGAACTTTTAAAGGGCAAGTATTTATTGGTTCATGGTTCAGCGGATGATAATGTGCATGTTCAAAATACGATGCGGATGGTAGAAGCTTTCGTGCAGGCCAACAAGCAATTCGACTGGGCGATTTACCCTGATAAAAATCACAGTATATTTGGAGGCAACACCCGCCTACACCTGTACACAAAAATGACCGATTTCATAAAAGAAAATCTATAATCCATAAATCATACTTATGCAAACAACCGCAAAACAAGTGCATCGAAAAGAATTATTCGGCCATCCGGTCGGACTTTACATCCTATTCTTTACTGAAATGTGGGAACGATTTTCCTATTATGGGATGAGGGCCATTCTGGTATTGTATTTAATTACCGAAACTACCGATAGAAATCCTGGTTTGGGTTGGACCAATATGGAAGCTCTGGCACTTTATGGTTGGTATACTATGCTGGTCTATGTGGCTTCTATTCCTGGAGGAATTATAGCGGATAGGATGCTTGGGCAGAAGAAAGCGGTTATTGTGGGTGCGGTGCTATTGGTTATAGGTCACAGTATATTGGCAATAGAACAGATGTGGGCTTTTTATACTGGACTTGGTTTTATTATCGCCGGAGTGGGCATGTTAAAGCCAAATATTTCCACTATGGTGGGTGGTCTTTACCCTAAAGGTGATATTAGAAGGGATAAAGGATTTACCATATTTTATATTGGTATAAATATAGGCGCTTTCCTTTCCAGTTTAATTGTAGGGTATGTAGGAGAGGTCTATGGCTGGCATTATGGATTCGGATTGGCTGGTATCTGTATGCTGTTGGGCCTTTTACAGTTTGTTCTTGGTCAGAAATATCTAGTGGGAGTGGGCGACTTTCTCGGGAAATCTACGAATGTTGAAGATCAGGAGGCTTTGAAGAGACCTCTTAATAAAATGGAAAAGGACAGGGTAATTGTTTTGATCCTATCTTTCTTAATGGTAATCGTATTTTTCGGAGCGTTTGAACAAGCAGGGGGGTTAATGAATATATATGCGTCGGAAAAGACCAATAGAATGTTGATGGGTTGGGAGGTACCCGCTTCTTGGTTCCAATCCCTGAACGCTTTTTTCATTATTGTGCTTGGTGCTGCGGTTGCCAACTTCTGGGCCAATCGTAAATTGAAAGGAAAGGAAGCTTCCTCACTTTTTAAAATGATCGCTGGACTGATCATTATGGGGGCTGGATTTTTGTTTATGACTGCGGCAACAGCCCAGTTTGAAAGCTCTGGGTCATCAGCCATGTATTGGTTGGTATTGGCTTATATGTTCCATACAGTGGGCGAGTTGAGTCTTTCTCCTGTTTCTTTATCATTTGTTACCAAATTGGCACCGGCCAAATACGCTTCCCTAATGATGGGCCTATATTTTGCAACAACAGGCTTAGGAAATAAACTTGCAGGATTACTGGGAGAATCCGCTTCACATCTTGGAGAGTATAGCGTATTTACAGGAATAGCCATTTTCTGTATTCTTTTCGGATTGCTTATTAGACTTTTCTTGAAAAAATTAAAGGCCTTGACACATGGTGCCGAAGATAATGAGAAGAGAATTGCACAATAATGACTTAAATCGGCAATTTGTATATTAGTCCCTTGGATTTTATGAATAGGCTGTAAAACTTGTTCTATTATTCAATACAGTAGTAAGTTGTTGTTGATCCCAAAATTAATAATTTGTAATTCTGTTGTATATGAATACCGATATTGAAAATCTATTTAAGGACAAGGTTCTTGGGCATCCAGCAGGACTATTTGTATTGTTTTTTACCGAAATGTGGGAGCGTTTCTCGTTTTATGGGATGCGTATTTTATTGGTGTTGTTTTTAACGGCGCCCATTATAAGTGATAATCCTGGCTGGGAATGGCCAAGGGAACACGCTTTGGCCTTAATAGGCACCTATGCTTCACTTTTGTATTTAACTCCTATTATAGGCGGCTGGATAGCAGATAAAATAACCGGTTATAGGGTGGCAGTGGTTATTGGGTGTTTAATAATGACCTTGGGCCATGCCGCTATGGCCATTGAAACTACCGCCGCTTTCTATTTGGGCCTTGCCCTGTTGGTAATTGGTACAGGGTTCTTTAAGCCCAACATTACTTCTATTATTTCCGAAATGTACCACGGTAAGGAATCCAAAAAGGATGGTGCCTATACTATATTCTACATGGGTGTTAACGCTGGCGCATTTTTTGGAATGATGCTTTGTGGGTATTTGGCCGAAAACTTCGGTTGGTCCTGGGGCTTTGGGTTAGCAGGTATTTTTATGATGCTGGGTATGTTCCAATTTTGGTTGGCCAAGGATTTGTTTGGGAATATTGGTGCCAAACCCCTTAAAAAAGGGGAAACAGACATATCCGCAAATGAAGCTGATAGTAAAGAAGGAAAGCAAGGGAACAATGAGGTAGAAACCAAATTGAATCCCTTCACCCTTTTCGATAAGGTGTTGATCGTTTTATCGTCCATTGGAGGACTGCTCTATTTGTTCAACGATCCCTTTGAAAAAATACAAGGTACCAACTTGATGCCATTTAGCCTAGGGAATCTTAGTGGTACCAATGTGGTAATCCTTTTTTCCTTGTTGTTATTTTTAGTTTTGTTGGTTACCAGAATAGCCAGATACCTACCTGTGGTAAGGGATCGAATTATAGCTGTGTCGATTTTTGGGTTTTTTACGGTCTTCTTTTTTGCTTTTTTTGAGCAATCCTTGGGGTCTATGACCATTTTTGCCAGAGATTATACCAATAGGGAACTCGTTGGTCAGTCGGCCATGATATTTAAGGTAGTAGATGCATTGTTAACTACAGTTCCTTTGGCAATAATAAGTTGGGTGCTGCTACTATTGGCAAAAAAGACTTTCACCCGTATAGGCTTGTCAAATATTGTATTGGCCATTGCTTTTATTGGGCTCTGGGTATTGGTTATCTATAGGATTATGGATAAATTTTCCCAAGAAGGTAATCAGGTAGATGCCACTTGGTTTGGTATTCTAAATTCATTTTTTATTATTACCCTGGCACCATTTTTTTCCAGATGGTGGGAAAGTAAATATAATCCCAGTGCCGCTATGAAATATGGTATAGGTCTTATTTTATTGGGATTGGGCTTCGCAGTTCTGTCATTTGGAGCATCGGGGATACCTTCTGGGGCACAGACCGCATCTGTCAGCATGATATTTTTAATTTTGGCGTATTTGTTACATACCATGGGTGAGTTGTGTATCTCCCCGGTAGGACTTTCCTATTTAAGCAAACTTGTGCCTGCACGTATGATCGGGTTTATGTTCGGGATCTGGTATTTGGCCATTGCTATCGGGCAAAAGGCTGCTGGAACTATGGGCGGGATGATCGATAGGATTTCCGAACAATACTCCATGGGTACCTTCTTTTTGATTTTCACCTTGGTTCCCGTGGGAGTTGGACTTATTTCAATCGTTTTAAACCCACTCTTGAAGAAATTAATGCACGGCATAAGATAACTACTGCCAAGTATATATAAATGCACCTTTTTCGCCCGTATGGTGAAAGGGCAGCTTTTTTTTATGGCATGTGGCTTTCCATCGAGATATATAACTTTTATAGTTGCTGCCATCTGCAATAATAATATTGGGTGCAATAGAATCCAAAAGCCTCTCTAAATTTATTTTTGGGGATTGGGTCAATACTAAGGTAGATACCTCATAATTTTTTGGAAGGGCCATATTGGCACTATCCAGAATAACCATTCTCTTCCCTCCAATTAGATAGCTGTTTTTTATAGGTCGATGTTGCATCTCTATGATGTTTTGGGCAATGGCATAATCGTTGGCCATTCGAGCAGTGGCTTCGGGGTTGGTGCTAAATACCGTAAGTTTTTGTCCTGTTTGATGGATTAGGCCACTATTACGGCCAAGATGTCCTATCACCAAGGATTCCTTGTCTTGTGCAAGATGTCCAATGCCCAAGACATAAGATTGAAAGCAAAGGACAAACACTAGGAAGACGACTACCCTTTTGTAGGAGACTTTAATAAAGACGGTTACCATTGATATTATAATGGCATAACTGAGAATTAACTGAATCGTATCAAAAGAAATATTTCTAAAGAGAAAATTTTCCTGCTGGGCAACCAGTCCAATAATCGAATTCATCCAGCGTATTACAGTATCGTAGATGGTTACTAGAACAGGTGGTAAACTGTTGGCCAGGGACAGAACTATTACCAATATTCCAAACCCTAAAATGAATGTCAAAAAAGGAAGGATCAATAGACTTGAAATTAAAAACAGTCCTGGGAATTGATGAAAGTAAAATAGACTTATAGGGAATACCCCAAGTTGGGCGGCAATACTTACGGAAACCAGCTCCCATCCTTTTTTTATAATCCAGTATTGGGGAATCCAAAGTTTTTGCAATAAGGGATATATCCATACAATTGCAAAAACAGCGGCATAACTTAATTGAAACCCTACCTGAAATAGTAGTAGCGGATCCAACAGCAGTAAAATAAAGAACAGTGACAGGGCCAGAATATTAAAATGACTTGTAGGCCTGTTCAAGTACAGGGCATAGGCTACAAAGGTGAACATGGTTGTTGCCCTTAGAATGGAGGCAGAAAGTCCGGCCAAGAGCGCAAATGCCCATAATAGCAGGACAATAACAACCAATTTTATGGTTCTCCCTTTTGGCAGGAGTTCCAATGGCCTAAGTAAAAAATGGAACAATCCCAAAAGGATTCCGATATGTAAACCGGACAATGCCAAGATGTGATAGGCTCCTGCAGCTTTATATTCCGTGTCGACTTCTGCCGTTATTTCATTCCGTTGCCCAAGTAGAAGTGCCTGGATAACACCTAATTCTTCAGCACCAAAGTCCTCTTTTTTTAAATTATGAATGATATGGTCCCTTATTCTGTAAGCTGTTCCAAAGATGGTTGTGGAAGCCTGTGGCCTTAAATAGTATTCATGCCCTTCAAGTTTTACCTGATGTTCTATCCCAATATTGGAAAGGTATTTTTTGTAATTGAACTGATGTGGGTTTAGTGGTGGGGCAATAGGGTAGAGGGTGGTGTAGGCCAATATTTCATCATCTACCATAAGGGGCTTAACCGAAGAATCTACCGCTATATTCAATAGTATTTTACCGCTAACCTTTAAGCTGTCCATGCCAATAACATTGGCCACATATCTATCCGAATAGCCATTGGGTTTTAATACTTCACGAATTTTATAAGTGTAGGCCCTATTTTTGTCAAGATTTTGTTGGCTGTAGTGCCGGCCAAGATTGTGGGACTCCCTTAGGGTTAAACTTAATATGCCTATGGCTATGGCCAAAAGTCCAGTGAAAAATGCAAAAAGGAAGGTGGGCAGTTTATGGTAATAGGCAAATACAACTCCCAATAGGATTAATGAAGCTGCGGTTAAGGAAAGAGATAGTGGAAGAGACGGACCCAGGTAATATCCAATTAAGATTCCACAGATCAGGCACAAGGTAAGCTTTACGGTTGTAAACTGCAGCAGACGCATCCTAGAGGATCCGGGCAGCCTTGATAAAGGCATAGTTCCAATAACCCTCCTGCAAAGAGGAAACTATAACACCTCGGGATGAGGTGGAATGGATGAATTTTATATCATCCCCGTCTACCTGTACTACCAGGCCTACATGGTTTATGTTGTTCTTTCTTCTGGAGGTCCCAAAAAAAAGTAGGTCGCCCTTGCTGACCTCCTTTAAATTTATTTTTTGTCCTTCCTCTGCCATTTGATAAGAGGCTCGTGGCAATTGAATATCATGTTCCCCGAAAGCAACGTAAAGTAATCCGGAGCAATCCATACCTTTGTTGGTAGTGCCTCCAAATTTATAGCGGGTGCCCGAAAACGTCAGGGCAGTATTTATGATTTGCTCACTTATTTTGTTCGCGGGTTTGTTTATGGATTCACCGCCTAAAGGAGTCTCGCCTTTTATTTCGGTTGGTCTTTCGGAAGCTTCCACGGTTATTTTTCTTTCTTCGCGCGAGGTAGTTTTTTTCTTAGCCGCTCCGCAGCCAACCAGTAATGTAATTAGGAATAAAGAAAGAAATCTTTGGATCATCCAAGTAAAAGTTAGTGCTCTTGGATATCAAATTTAAATAATTAATTTAAAATCCGTCATTTTTTTCGGAAAACCCTTATGACTACTTCCAATTAAATCGTCAATAATTGCCTTTTCCATCTATAAGATTTTGGGTTTTGCGGTGGTTAAAATTAGGGTAAACCATTGTTCAACGAACCAACAAAAATTTTCAATGATCCATTTGGGCACTTTGGATTATTAGTGATGCTGCTTTTTCACTGGCGCCCTTGCCTCCTAGTTTTTTTTCCAATTCGTAATAAGCTTCAAATTGTTTCTTTCTTTCGGGTCCGTTCAAAATTTTATCGAGCTCTTTGGTTAGGTTTTTGGTATTCAAATCACCTTGGATAAGTTCCTTTACTACTTCTTTATCCATTATAAGATTAACAAGGGAAATAAACTTAAGGGTAATGATCCTTTTGGCAATTTGATAGGATATCCAATTGGCACGGTAACAGACTACTTGTGGAATCTTAAAAAGGGCCGTTTCCAAGGTGGCCGTGCCGCTGGTCACCAGGGCGGCATAGGATAGGCTTAATAAGTCATAGGTCTTGTTGGAAATAAGACTTACTTGGGACGATTTCAGAAAGGGCTGGTAAAATTCCAGATCCAAACTGGGAGCCCCTGCAATTACAAATTGAAATTTTGGGAAAGATTTTGTAACCGATAACATAAGGGTAAGCATTTTTTGAACCTCCTGTTTTCTGCTTCCCGGCAAAAGGGCAATAATAGGTTTTTGCAAATCCAAATTATTCTCTTCCCTAAATTTTTTATCGCTGGTCCTGGGAATATCACCTATGGCGTCTATAAGGGGATGGCCAACAAAATTAACAGGATAGTGGTGTTTTTTTTCATAAAACTCCTTTTCAAAAGGAAGAATTACGTGCATGGCATCAATATCGTTTTTTATCTTATGTATTCTGCCCTCCCGAGAGGCCCATATTTGCGGAGAAATATAATAATTGGTCCTAAATTTGTTCTTTTTTGCCCAAGAGGCTATTCTAAGATTAAAGCCGGAATAGTCTATAAAGACAATTACATCAGGATTAAAATCGCTGATATCTTCTTTGCAAAAGGCGATATTTTTAAAAATTTGGTTGATATTTGATATCACCTCGAGGAAGCCCATAAAGGCCATTTCCTTGTAATGCTTTACCAAGTCGCCTCCTGCGGCCTTCATTAGATCGCCGCCCCAACAGCGAATGTCGGCATCCGAATCCTGTTTTTTAAGGGCTTTTATGAGGTTGGAGCCATGCAGGTCGCCCGATGCCTCGCCAGCGATGATATAGTATTTCATCTGTTCAGTTTCTGTGGTTCATTAGTAGTTCTGCCATTTATTGCTTTGGATAGCCCCAAGCCCGATGCTAAAAAACTTTGTAATACAATATTAGCATAGCGGTTAATAGGGTGGCGATCATAACACCCCTTGCCCTATAATCCCTACGAATTTTTAAAAAACCAAAAAAGGCAACTAAGTTTAGAATGGCCCCTAGCGCCAATAAACTTCCTATATGTCCCTGTTGAACGGCGGCCTGGTAGGTTTCTACGATGCCAAAGTCCGAAAAGATCAATATATATAATAAAGTTCCAAGCGTATTGGCAATTAGACCAACTATTAATCCAATTAATATTTCTTTTTTAATCATTTAGTTTCCAATTGTTAATATTTTGAATTGCGTGGTGTGCCGTTAGGTCAAATTGCGTGGGGACTACTGAAACATAGTCTTGGGACAGGGCATATTCGTCCGTGTCCTCTCCCTTGTCCAAAAGTTCAAACTCGCCTGTAAGCCAATAATATTCCTTTCCACTGGGGTTGGTTCTTTTGTCAAATTTTTCTTTCCAGTTGGCTCTGGCCTGCCTGCAAATTTTTATACCCTTGGGTGCCTTATTGTCGGTTTTGGGAATATTAACGTTGAGCACAACCCCATTGGGAATGCCATTGCTTAGGGCCTCCCGGACTATTTTTTGAACTGCCTCCTTGCTGGCCTCAAAGTTGGCGTTCCAGGAATAATCACAAAGGGAAAAGCCTATGGCAGGTATACCTTCAATTCCGGCTTCAATAGCGGCACTCATAGTACCGGAGTAAATAACATTGATAGAGGAATTGGATCCATGGTTTATACCGCTTACACATAGATCGGGTTTTCTTTCCAGGAGTTCCTGAAGGCCAAGTTTTACACAGTCGGCCGGAGTTCCGCTACAACTGTATTCTTCAGTTGCACCGTTTTCCAGATCTACTTTGATCTTTTTTATATAAAGGGTGTTGTCTATAGTTATGGCATGCCCCATCCCCGATTGCGGACTGTCGGGGGCCACTACGACTACCTCTCCCAATTCCATCATAAATCCAATCAATGCCCTTAAGCCAGGGGCTGTAATTCCGTCGTCGTTGGTCACAAGGATCAAAGGTTTCGTCATGGTATATAATTTATGCTGCAAAAATACGTTTTTAATCTATTATCGCTTTTTGTATTAAGAAGGGTGTATGATGAAATTTTGCACTGAATTTATGGAAATGGCAGTATACTTCCAACCTTTGTCAGTGTCCTAGGCAATTGAGATATTAACAAAAGATTAATGGCATATAGGTATAATATGGCACGATTTTTTCGTTATCTTAGAGTAATTGGCATATTAGACCACTTTTAAAAGGCAAAACTTGGATTGCAGAGGTGGTTTGATTAATTTTAGATGATTGTAAGATAACAAAAAGGAGGGGTGGTTTCTATTTAAAAAATTACTCCAAATGTGGAAAAACAATAAAAAAGAATAGATGAAAAGAAATTTAGCCTACGCATTGATTGTAATGCTTGTTGCCGTAGCTTCATGCAGTTTTACCAACAAATCTTTTGAAACTGATGACAAGGACAAATTATTGTTGGATCTTATTACCTATGTATTGGAACGCGGCCATTACCAGCCAAAAGATATTGACGATGATTTTTCTGTTAATGTTTTTGAAGGCTTTTTGGATATTTTAGATCCCACAAAAAGATATTTTTTGGAAAGCGATATTCAGGAATTTGAAAAATATAAGTTTCAGTTGGATGATCAGATAAAGAATACCGATATAACTTTTTTTGATATGGTCTACCAACGCCTATTGAAGCGAATGGAAGATGCCAAGGAGATCTATAAAGAGGTTTTGGATGAACCTTTTGATTACTCGGTGGACGAAACCATTGAAATCAATTACGATGGTCAAGGATATGTGGACTCTCGCAAAGATTTGAAAGAACGTTGGAGAAAGCAGTTAAAATATGCCACTTTGGGCACTTACGATTCCAAACTTAATTTGAACAAGGAATCTGCCAAGGCGGGAACTGATGGGGATGAGCCTGTGGCTTTTGAAGACGAAAACAGAGCTGCCGGACCATTAACTCCGGAGCAGGCTGAAAAGGCAGCAAGGGAATCTACCAAGAATACCCTGGATGATTATTTCGATTTTGTAGATGATTTGGAACGTAAGGATTGGTTTGTACAATACTTGAACACCATAGTTGAAGTATTTGATCCACATACCTTCTATTTTGCTCCGGACGACAAAGAAAAATTTGATACCAGTATGTCTGGTAAATTTGAAGGTATTGGTGCCCGACTTCAAAAGAAAAAAGATCAGACCAAAATTGTAGAAATTATTTCCGGTGGACCCGTATGGAGAGATCAGCAATTGGAAGTTGGTGATGAGATATTAAAAGTAGGTCAAAATGGGGAAGCACCAGTGGATATTGTTGGTATGCGTTTGGATGATGCCATAAAGTTTATAAAAGGCCCTAAAGGTACTATCGTAGATTTGACGGTTAGAAAAGTAGATGGTTCCCTTGTGGTAATTTCCCTTACGAGGGATGTGGTGGAATTGGAAGAGTCCTATGCCAAATCTGCCGCCATAATTAAGGGTAATCAAAAATATGGACTTATCAATCTACCCAAGTTTTATGTGGATTTTGAGGACTATAATGAAAGAAACGCCGCTACGGATGTGGCGCAGGAAGTAGAAAGACTAAAAGAAGCAGGAGCGGAGGGGTTGATCTTGGATCTTCGTGATAATGGTGGCGGATCCCTTAAAACAGTGGTTGAAATGGCTGGGTTGTTTATTAAGGACGGACCAATTGTACAGGTAAGGTCTACCGATAAAAAACCTGAAGTTTACAATGATAAGGACGAACGTATTCAATGGGACGGTCCATTGGTAGTTTTGGTAAATGAATTGTCTGCTTCTGCATCCGAGATTTTGGCTGCGGCCATTCAGGATTATAAAAGAGGTGTAGTTATAGGTAGCAAACAAACCTTCGGTAAGGGAACTGTTCAAAATGTAATTCCCTTGGAGAATATTGTAAGAGGCAATGAGCACGGTGATCTTGGGGCTATTAAGTTGACTACCCAAAAATTCTATAGAATAAATGGGGGATCTACCCAATTGGAAGGGGTTAAGAGCGATGTTGTTGTTCCAGATCGTTATAGTTATATAGACCTAGGGGAAAGGGATCAGGAAAATCCCTTGACCTGGGATAAAATTTCCCCAGCGGAGTATACTCCTTGGGATGGCTATATTGATTACGAGGCCACTATTGCCAGCAGCACTAAAAGAATGGCCCAGAACAATCAAATAAAATTGATAGAGGAAAATGCCCAGTGGATCAAAAAAGCACAGGATGAAACCGTAGTCTCTTTGAAATATGACGAATATAAGAAGGGCTTGGAATTGGATAAGGAAAAAGCCAAGTATTTTAAGACCATCTCGGATTACGATTCTCACTTAAGCTTTGAATCTTTGCAATATGAAAAGGAGTTGTTTACGCAAGACTCTGTACTAAGGGAAAAGCGTGATCGTTGGCATAAAGATTTGGCCAAGGATGTTTATGTAGAGGAGGCTGTTAACGTTTTGCAGGATCTTAAATTGAATAACATAAAGAATTCTAAATTGGCCAGTGTAAAAGGCTAATTGTAGATAATCATAATAAATTAAAGAAGCCGTCTCGTTTACTAAAATGAGGCGGTTTTTATTTTTTATAGATTTTCATCTGAATTTTTTCATGAAGTAGGCCATTTTAATTTTTTGGAAGGAGATTTTAAGTGCTTTAGGCACTTTTCTTTCTCATATTATGCGCCAGGGCATGTAATCCGAACTCTAATTCCACTTTATCCAACCCGCGATGGGTAAATCGTTTAAAATTTCGGTTAGATTTGATATGGGCAAAGACCGGCTCCACATCAGCCGTTCTTTTTCTACGCTTTATTTCTCCTAGTTCAGATAAAAGATGCTCTCTAGCCTTCTGTTTGTAATGCTCCAGGGCATGGTTACGTTCTATTACCCGATTGTATTTTCCTTTAAAACAAACATTCCTTATTGGACACCCATTGCAATTTTTTGCACTATACTTACTTACTGTTTGCCTGTAGCCTGATTTGGTGGTCTTTGTTGCTTGGGCTATTTTCTCCATCCGCTGTCCCATCGGACATACATAATGATCTTCCTTTTCATTGTAATAAAGTTGGTCCCGGTGGAAGGGAGCCTTTTCCTTACGCTTTTTTCCTGCCTTATTTTGTTCTTTATCAAAAGTGTTGAATTTTACATAGCCTTTGATTCCTTTTTCAGAGAGTAGTCCATAGTTTTCCTGGCTTCCGTAACCAGCATCAGCAGTAAGAGTTTCTGGAAGATTTTGATAGAGGTATTCATAATTCTCAAGATGAGGCCGTAGGGTATGAATATCATTGGTGTCCTGGTGTAGGGTATAATTTAGGATGAACTGATCTTCGGAACTGATCTGTACATTGTAGCCTGGCTTAAGCTGCCCGTTTTTCATATGGTCTTCTTTCATTCGCATGAAAGTAGCATCGGGATCTGTTTTGCTATAACTGCTTCGGTTGCCAAGGAGTTGCTCCTGTTGCTCATATTTTTCCAGGTTGGCAGGAAAATTTTTCGCAATATAGCGGGCTTTTGCTTTTGCTTTAGAGCTGGCTTTAGGATTCCCTTTGAGGATCTTGTCAATCTTTTGAGCTGTTTTTTCTACCTTCTCCTTATCGACTTTTTTAAAATCTGGAGGAGTAGGATCGGTATCCTCTTCATCAGCAATGCTTTGAGCATACTCCCACATCTCTTCGAGCTGCCGGGCCATCTTTTCTTTTTGGGTTTTAAGGGCATTGCCCCAAACAAAGGTGTAACGGCCGGCTACGGATTCTATTTTGGTGCCATCGGTATAAACTTCTTTTAACTTCACAAGGCCTTCCTGGGCCAGCAATAATACCACTTGCTTAAAAATATCTTTGAAAACATCCTTTAGCTTTTGGCTTCTAAACCTGGCTATGGTATTATGGTCAGCCACCTGCTTATTGGAGAGCCACATGAAGTTAATGTTCTCCCGCATGGCCTTTTCTATCTTACGGGTAGAATAGGTATTGTCCATATACGCATAGACCATTACCTTCAACATCATCTTTGGATGATAACTTGGCTGACCGTCTTTACTATAGGCTCTAATTAGTGGCTTTAGATCCAGATGTTCGATAACTCCATTGACAATCCGAACCGGATGGTCTTCTGGAATTAATTCTTCAATAGAGGGAGGAAAAAGCCAATTTTGTTGTTGATTGTACTCCTTGAAATTGCGCTTCATTTGGTAGTAATATTGCAACAGTAATGTAGCAAAAACCTAGCATTTATACAAGATAATCAAGCTATTTCAAAGAATGATCCAAAAAAAAAAAGCTGCCTCTATTAATGAGACAGCTTCTTTTTTTATGAATTTTCTATCTTGTTACTTATTGCAATAAGTGGTAATTGGTTAAAAAATAGATCACCTTTTCGGCCGGCATTTCACAGGGCTTTAACTGCTCACCCTTTTCCGAAATATAAAAGTTAAAACTGATGAAATCTTTGCCGCCCAACTCCTCTGCATAGACTTTGGTACTCCTTCCTTCATTGAAATCTGTTCGGGTAAGGGCATATTTTTTGCTTTGGAACAGGACGATAGAGTAGCCCAATGGAATGGCTTTTATATATTTTAAGAGCATATTATTTCCAAGGCGTTAATGGTGTTCTTAGTCTATGAGCTACAGGACAGCATGGAACATCCTACTTTGTGCCTGGCCCATTCCGGTCGCTTAACAAACCATTTTTCTGCTTGCTTTTGCTCTTGATACGGATTTTTTAATAATTGGAAAAATTCATCCAAGAGGGAGTAGTCCCCTTTGTCCGCAGCATCTATGGCCAGTTGAGCCATGTAATTTCTCAGGACATATTTTGGGTTTACTTCGTTCATTTTTTCCGCTCTCTGCCGGTCGCTTATATTTTCCTTTTGTAATCTATCTACGTATTTGGTAAACCATAACTTCCATTTTTTCAAGATATCGCCCTTGACTTCTTCTTTTACGTAAAAGGCATCCATCACTGGGTTCAAAAAGTCTTCATTTGTAGAACTATCTATTGTAATACGGTTTAGATTTCTAAAAAATATGGTCATATCCGTTTCGGTCAATTGTAAGTTGTCTTCCAATCTGCCCAAAAGCTCTGCGTCATTTTCATCATTATTGAAAAGCCCAATTTTAGATTTCATCATCGAGAGATATTTTGTGGAATAATTATTACGGTATTCCGTTAATATTCCTTCAAGCGCTTTGGCATCCTCTATTAAGGGGAAAAGGGCATTTGCCAATTGATAAAGGTTCCATAGGCCAATGTTTATTTGATTCCCATATCTATAGCGCTTATACTGCCGGTCTGTGGTATTGGGGGTCCAACCATCTTCGTAACCTTCCAGCCATCCATAGGGGCCGTAATCTATAGTGAGACCAAGAATTGACATATTATCTGTATTCATTACCCCATGCACAAAACCTACGCGTTGCCAGTGGATGATCATATCAAGGGTGTTGTTGGTAACCTCCTTAAAAAATTGGAGATAAGCTTCCTTGCTACCCTCCTTTATACTAGGAAAGAAATGCCTTATGGTGTAATCCGTGAGTGTTCTTAAGGTTTTTTTATCCTGTCTGGCCGCAAGAATTTCAAAATTTCCAAAGCGTATAAAAGAGGGTGCCACCCTGCAAACCACGGCTCCCTTTTCGTATTCAGGATTGCCATTATATAGTACATCCCTTAGTACTTGGTCTCCTGTAAGTACTAGTGATAGTGCTCTTGTAGTGGGTACTCCCAAGTGATACATAGCTTCGCTGCAAAGGTATTCCCTAATAGAGGAACGCAATACCGCCAGTCCGTCGGCGGTTCTGGAATAAGGGGTTTCCCCTGCGCCCTTAAGTTGTAGCGCCCATTGATTATTATTGTGGTTAACTTCGAATAAATTAATGGCACGGCCATCTCCCAGCTGTCCGGCCCAATTACCAAATTGGTGACCACCGTAGCACATGGCATAAGGATTGGTGCCAGGTACTACCGAGTTTCCACTAAAAATACTAATGAACTCCTCGGACCTTAGATCGTCTTGGGTCAGCCCCAGATCTTCGGCCAATTCATTGGAGGCATGGATCAAACTAGGGTTTGCAGTCGATTTTGGTTTTACATAGGAATAGCATGCCTGCATGACCTGTCTTCTTGTATTTTCGCGGACAGGGTCGGCAGGGAGTTCAGTATTAAAGGTATCCTTAATGTTAAGGTTCATAAGATGTTTATTCAATTATCGAGTTCCATTTTTCACTTCTTCTGGCAACAGCCTTTATATATGAGCATACCGCTACTGCCTTATATCCTTCTTTGGTCAACTGCTCAAAGCTGCGCTCCACTAGTTCCTTGCCATATCCTTTGCCCCTAAGTTTAAAGGGTACCTCGGAATAGGTCAAATACATTTTATGATCCCGTAACTGGTATACCACCTTGGCAATTTCGCCATTAATAGCCATGGTAAATCTATTGTTATCTTTTTCGTGCACTACGGTCAAATTATCTGTGTTAATGTTATTTTGCATTCAATACTCCCTATAAATTTTGATGATTGTAATTTCCAAATTAAGCGGAATTGTTTTAGAATGCCCGCTGTATTGGATAAATATGGAACGGGCCACGATTAATTATTGGCCTTACCTTATCTCCTATATGATGCCCTTGTAATTATTCCCAAAATAGGCTATGCCAATAGTTGGTGTGCCTAAACTTTTGTTCTTTTAATTTTATCGGCATGCATTTTTCTAAGCTTGCTTATTTTTGGGGAAATAACGGCGCTACAGTAGCCCTGCGACTGATTATTTCTATAATAATCCTGATGATATTCTTCGGCCTCATAAAAAGTTTCCAAAGGACTTATTTCCGTAACAATGGCCTGCTCGTAATATGGCGCCACTTCCTTTAGGACCAACCCGGCAATTTCTTTTTGGGAGTCGTTATGATAGTATATTACAGATCTGTATTGAGTCCCTATATCTGCTCCCTGTCTATTTAAGGTGGTAGGGTCATGGGTGGTCATAAAAATGACCAAGATGTCCTCATAGGAGATGATATTGGCGTCATAGGTTATTTGTACCACTTCCGCATGGCCAGTTAGGCCGGAACATACTTCCCTATAGGTAGGCTTGCCCGGCGCATTTCCGCCGGTATATCCCGAAATTACCTTTTGTACACCACGCACTTCCTGGAAAATGGCTTCAACGCACCAAAAGCATCCACCTCCTACGGTAGCGATCTCTAATTTTTTACTGCTCATCTGATACCCTTTCTTTAACTATTTTCATAGATTCTGAATTAATACAATAACGCAAGCCACTGGGTTCTGGTCCGTCCGGAAACACATGCCCCAAATGGGCATCACAGGTATTGCACATTACTTCTACCCTTAGCATACCAAAAGAAGTGTCCTTGTGGTATTTAATGGCGTTTTCTTTTATAGGCTGTGTAAAACTTGGCCAGCCCGTGCCCGAATTAAATTTTATGGTGGAATCGAATAAGGGGGTTTCACAACATATACAACTATATTTCCCCGCCTCATGGCTACTGCAAAGCGCACCGCTATGTGGTGCTTCGGTTCCCTTGTTTCTTGTAATCCTAAATTGTTCCGGAGTTAGTAGGTCTTGCCATTCCTCTTCTGTTTTTTCCACTCTTTTATCGGGCAGTGGGTTTCCCTTAACACTATAATTAATAATATCTTTCCAAGTTAACATGTATATTTTCCTTTCTTTTTTATTGTTTATATAGTAATCGGTATTGTATAAAATATTTGTCTTTAGTGGCATTGGGAGTGTTGAAATGATTGGTCCATCAACATTTTTATGCACAAAATTGGTCGTACAAAAAGACCAATACTTACACCTATGGAAATTCCCGAATGGTAGTTTTAATCTATATTTACACTATGAATAAATATAGGAAAAATAGGATAATTTATACCACCCTGTTGCTGGTTTGTGTGGTCCTATTTTGGATATTCGATAATTTTTATACGCCCGCCCCTTATTCCTTGCCTGAAGGAGAGGGAGATAGGACGGAAATTCCGCAATGGCTATGGCCTAGTTCCACCACTGGTGAAATAGTACAGCATGCCCATTTTGCCCTGTCCTATAATGAAGGTTATGAACAGGCGGAGTGGGTGGCCTATGTATTGGAGAAATCGCACTTAACCTATGATGATAGGAAAAGACCACTTTTTCTTGAGGATCCTAAGGTGAGTAGTAGATCGGCAGATTGGAGGAACTACAAAGGCTCGGGATATGATAGGGGGCATTTATGTCCGGCCGGGGATCGCAGATTCTCCAAAAATGCCTATAACGAAACTTTTTACACGAGCAATATTACTCCACAGGATAGGGAATTTAACGCAGGAGTCTGGAATAGGTTGGAGCAGCAGGTGAGGTATTGGGCCAAGAAGGATGGTCCATTATTTGTTGTAACTGCGGGAGTTTTGGAAAGGGGGTTGCCCAGTATAGGGGAGGAGGATGTGGCCGTTCCAAAATATTTTTATAAGATCGTGGCCAAAGGACAGGGGGATAATCTAAAGATTATAGGGTTTCTCTTTCCCAATAAGGAGAGTAGCGCAAAATTGTATCAATTTGCGGTTCCTGTGGATTCTCTTGAAAAAATGACGGGGATAGATTTCTTTACCGATTTGCCCGATGAACAAGAGGATTTTTTGGAGGCTGGTTTAAATACCAGCGGTTGGAGATTTTAAGTCAGTTCGTTTAGTCTATTGGCATCCAATTTTAGGAAAATGAACAATAGTGCAGTAAAAAATAACAATCCGGAACCTCCATAACTAAAAAAAGGCAGGGGTATTCCAATGGTGGGCAAAACCCCTGTAACCATACCAATATTTATGAAATAGTGTACAAACAATATGGAGATGACCCCATAACCGTACATACGGCTAAAGTCATTTTTTTGGCGTTCGGATAGGTAGACCAGTCGTAATAGTAATGTTGTGAAAAGAATTACCACAGTGGCAGTACCCATAAATCCCCATTCCTCGCCTACGGTGCTAAAAATGTAATCTGTATGTTGTTCGGGGACAAAATCGCCTTTGGTGCGCGTTCCCTCTAAAAATCCTTTGCCCGATAGGCCGCCGGATTCAATGGCTTTTTCAGATTGATAGGTATTATAGCCTATGTCCTTACGAATCTCTTCCAATTTCTTGGGGTCCTTTTCCAATCGAAGCCAAAGACTGAAACGATCCCTATGCCTTTGTTCAAAAACGGAATTAAATACAAAATTGACTGAAAGGGAGAATAGAACAATAGCCACATAGATAAGGGCAACCGGTATTATAGGTACCTTGAAGGAAGGCTTTTTTAACAATAGGAACAGCGCCAATAAAAGTCCAAGGATTATGGCTACCCAAATAGTACCGAACATCAGCGTCAAGATAAATATAAGAATTACCATAAACCCTATTCCGAGATAGTATAGGGGAAGGCCTTCCCTAAAAATTACAAAGATCAAGGCAAAAAAGACAAGGGCACTTCCTGGATCTGGCTGGGGAATGATCAAGAATGCGGGAATCAAAATAATTAAAATTGCAATCAATTGATCTTTCTGCCGCTTTATATCTGTCTGTATGTCACTTAAATATTTTGCCAGGGCAAGTGCGGTCGCAACTTTGGCAAATTCAGAGGGTTGAAGGTTAAAAAAACCGAGGTCGTACCAAGAGGTCGCCCCGGCAATGGTCTTGCCAAATATAAAAAGGCCCAAGAGCAATACTATGGATATAATGTAGAACAGACTGGAAAATCGTTCGTAAAAATTGGCTTCCAAAGCCAGGATAATAATAATGGAGAGCGCACTTGTTCCTATAAAAAACAATTGTTTTCCATGTAATGAGGAAAAATTGAATATGGAGGGGTTGTCGTCGGTAAAGGTACTGGAATAAATATTTATCCAACCAATAAAAACTAGGGCAATGTAAATTAGAACGCTAAACCAATCCAAGCGCTTAAGGACACTTTTACCAGACACGCTCATTTATTTTAAAGGGTTGTCCGCTATAGGGCTTCGCATATTCTTCTTCCAATGTTTTTTCAAGCATTCTTTTTTCCAAGTCTACCCTCGTTATTTCCCCCTTTAGATATTTTTCAATCATAAGGGAAGCAATGTGACCCGCATACCGCGATCCAAAGTATCCGTTCTCAATGTACACGGCTATGGCTATTTTTGGATTGTCCACGGGTGCAAAGGCAACAAAAACAGAGTTGTCCGTTAGTTGGGTGCGTTCCCCATTGATTCTTGTGAAGTTTTCTACCGTTCCTGTTTTGCCAGCAATTTCTATTCCCTCTATTTGGAGCCTTGCGGCCGTACCTTTTTTGTATACTTCGGCCATTCCCTGTACAACAGGTTCAAAATATTTCTTATCAATAGAAGTATGTTTGGCCTCTGTGAATTCTGGGATACTGATAGCGTCGCCCCCTATTTTTTTAAGCACATGTGGGGTAAAATAATGTCCTCTATTGGCGATGGCAGCGGTCATATTGGCCAGTTGAATAGGGGTAACCTCTACCTCTCCTTGCCCTATGGAATTGGATATTATAGTGGAGGACGACCATCTATTTTCTCCATAAATTCGGTTGTAATATTCCTTGTTGGGTATTCGTCCCGGTCTACCCGTGGGGAGGTCATATCCCAAAAAGGTTCCCAATCCAAAACTTTTTACATGTTTTTCCCATGCATCCATACCTTCTGCAGAAGTTGGAAATTGGTCATAGATTTTGCGGAAAGCCCCTGCAAAATAGGCATTACATGATAGGTATATGCCAGAATTTAAATTTCGTGTTCCTCCTCCGCAATGGCAGCCTCTTTTTCTTTTGCCTACGTAGAAACCGTTGTAGCAATGAAAAGTAGTTTCGGGAGTAATGGCACCTTCTTGTAGGGCAACAAGGGCGTTTATGGTCTTAAATGGCGATCCAGGGGATTGAGAGGCCAAGATGGAACGGTCAAATGTGGGCTTTGAAATGGTATCATAATGCAATTTGCTGTAGTTCCTTGATCTTTCCCTGCCTACCAATAGTGCCGGGTCGTATGTTGGTCCTGAAATTAAGGCCAATATCTCACCGGAGGCCGGTTCTAGAGCTACTATTCCCCCATGTTTCCCTGTCATCAACTTTTCGCCGTATTCCTGTAGAATTTTGTCTATGGTAACGGTTATTTGTTTTCCCTGCTCTGGGAGTGTATCCAGTGTGCCGGTCTTATAGGGGCCAATATCTCTATTAAACCGGTCTTTTTGTATGTATTTTACGCCTTTTCGTCCCCTTAGGATGGTCTCGTATTCCTTTTCAATGCCTGTAGTTCCCTTTAATTCTCCCGCAGCGTAGGACGGGTTTCTTTCCAGATCCCATTCGTTGACTTCGCTGATGTATCCCAAAACGTTGGCGCCACTATTGGTGTCGTAATATCTAAGTGATCTTTTTTGAATGTAGAACCCTTCAAATCTCCTCATTTTTTCCTGAAGCCTTCCGTAGTCCTCTTTGGATAGCTGAGGTACCAAAACAGAGGGAAGTCTAGGGGAATAGACCCTGGCTTTTCTTAGTTGGGACACAAACCTATCTTTGTCAATTCCCAATAGCTTGCAAAATTCTAGGGTGTCCAATGGCTTTACCTCCCTTGGAATGACCATTACGTCATAGGCCGGTTGGTTTGCCACCAGAAGTTTTCCGTTTCTATCGTATATATAACCCCTTTCCGGATAATCATAAACTGCTTTTATCGCCGGATCTTCCAATATCTGATTGGGGGAAAAACTAAATATCTGGAGATAGGACAATCTGCCGATAAAAGTTATTCCAACCAGTAATATAATGGAGGACAAAAGGATTTTTCTCATTCTTTTTTAACACTAAAAAGTGAATTTAATAGTAAACACAATATTAAGGTGGCAATACTGATAGCCAATACTTTCCTCAAAATTAACAGTGTATTTTCAAAACTGAAAATTTCCAGGGTAAAGAAAACTAAATGGTGTATTATAATTAATAACGTTAAAAATGTAATTTGTTGTGCCCTAGTTGTGTTGGTTAGTTTAAAATTTTGAAATTCGTAATTTACCCCAAAACAAAAGCGCATTATGGTTGGTCTTAAATAGGCAATGGTAACGGTGGCTGCTGCATGAATGGCAACGGTGTCCGAAAATAAATCTATTAAGAAACCCAGGAGAAAACTTAACAGTAGGAACAATTGTCTTTTTTCCTTAATGGGATACCAATAGAGAAATAGAATATACACCATAGGGTTTATATATCCAAAAAAATTGAGCTTATTAAAAACCAATACCTGTACCAAAATTAATAGTACAAATCTAATTATGTTAATAAAGTAGCTATTGCGAATCATTATTGGTCTTGGCTTCTAATTCTATTATTTCCTCCCGTTGAACGTTTTCTATGATATAAATGCTCCTGACTGCGGCCATGTTGTTAAAGAGCTTAATGTCTATACTATATGAGCTTTGTGAATTGTTGAGATCAAAATTCTTGATGACTCCTATGGGTATGTTTTCCGGGAAGATACTGGAACTGGCACCCGTAACTATGGTGTCCCCAATTTTTACAGGTACCAATCTTTCAACGTCGGCAAGTTGTACGGTGTTATAGTCCTTGGTATCCCAAACCAATGAACCGTAATGGTTGGTGTTCTTAATTTTTGCGTTGATCCTGGATTTGGTATTCAAAATACTCTGTACCGTGGCAAAATTTTTAGACGTATTTTCTACTATTCCAAGGATGCCATTGGCGGTTATTACGCCCATATCGGGTTTTATCCCATCTGCACTTCCTTTCTTGATCGTAATATAGTTTCTTGGCAGGCTATAACTGTTCTTTATTACTTGGGAAGCTACCACTCTGTAAGTAATATTGGTCGTGTCCAATTTCATGGAATCTTCCTTTTTTTGGTTAAAAAGAAGCTTCCGCAATCGCTTATTTTCCTCTACTAATTTTTTATTCTCCTCTCCAAGGCCAAAATAGGTGGTTATATTGCTTGTGGTCTCATAGATATTTCCTGTTAACCAGTTCGAGGAATTAAAGTATTTGGAACGGTGATAGGAATGGGATTGTACGGTAAGCGCCAAGGATATGATCAACAAGAAAAGATAGAGCAAGAAATTTTTATATCTTAATATAAAGTTGATAATCTGCCGCATTCACTTAAATTGTTTTGTAAAACCTTATTTGGGCAACTGCCCAATAAGGAATTAAAGCCTGTTTGCTATTCGTAACCTTTTAAAAAGGTAGTGCTGATTGTAGGGGGTAAATAAACTATTTAATTAAAATACTCTTATATCGCTCCAAGTTTTTTAAAGCAATACCGGTACCCCTTACTACTGCCCTAAGAGGATCTTCGGCTATATATACCGGTAGATCGGTTTTTTGGGACAAACGCCTGTCAAGTCCCCTTAACATGGATCCGCCACCGGCCAAATAAATACCTGTATTATAGATATCCGCTGCCAGTTCCGGAGGGGTTTGCGATAGGGTTTCCATAACGGCATCTTCTACCCTTAGTATGGATTTATCCAAGGCCTTGGCTATTTCCCGGTATGATATGGATACTTGTTTTGGTTTACCGGTTAGTAGATCCCTTCCTTGAACGGACATTTCGTCCGGAGGGGTCTGTAGATCTTCGGTAGCCGAACCAATGGTAATTTTTATGTTCTCTGCTGTACTTTCCCCAACATAAAGGTTATGTTGCGTACGCATGTAATAGATAATGTCGTTTGTGAAAACGTCTCCTGCAATCTTGACCGATTTGTCGCAAACAATTCCGCCCAGGGCAATTACTGCAATTTCAGTTGTACCACCCCCTATGTCAACGATCATGTTCCCTTTGGGTTGTATTATATCCAAGCCGATACCTATGGCAGCCGCCATAGGCTCATGAATAAGGTAGACCTCTTTACCGTTAACACGTTCAGCGGATTCCTTAACGGCACGCATTTCAACCTCTGTAATTCCCGAAGGGATGCAGATAACCATTCTCAAGGCCGGTGGAAACCACTTTTTCTTTAGCGCAGGTATGTTCTTGATGAACATATTGATCATCTTTTCAGAGGCATCAAAATCGGCAATAACCCCATCCTTTAAGGGACGGATGGTCTTTATATTTTCATGGGTCTTTCCTTGCATCATATTGGCTTCCTTGCCAACGGCAATGATTTTGCCACTTATTCTGTCCCTGGCTACAATAGATGGACTGTCTACCACCACTTTGTCGTTGTGAATGATGAGGGTGTTGGCAGTACCTAAGTCTATTGCAATCTCCTCGGTTAAGAAATCAAAGAATCCCATTATATGTTGTTATATTTCGGTTTAAATGTCAGTTTGATCGTTAAAAGTAATAAAATTAATGTTTAAAATGACGTGTGCCAGTCATTACCATTGCAATTCCATTTTCATTACAATAATCGATACTAAGTTGATCCTTGATGGAACCTCCAGGCTGTATAACGCTGGTTACTCCACTTTTATGCGCAATTTCTACACAATCCGGGAAAGGAAAGAAGGCATCACTGGCCAATACCGCTCCATTTAGATCAAAATTGAAGGACTGGGCTTTGTGGATAGCTTGGTTTAGGGCATCTACACGAGAAGTTTGGCCTGTTCCACTGGCGCACAATTGTTTGTTTTTAGCAAGAACAATAGTGTTACTCTTGGTGTGTTTACACAATTTTGAAGCAAAGATTAGATCTTCCAGTTCCCTATCCGTAGGTTTTTTATTGGTAGCATTGGTAAGGTCGGCAATTTTGTCGGTCTTTTCATCTTTTTCCTGCACTAAAACGCCATTCAAACAAGTTCTAACCGTCATTTTTGGAAGGTCAACCTCATTCTGTACCAAAATGATTCTGTTTTTCTTCCCTTTTAAGATGTCAAGGGCCACTGGGGTATAGCTAGGGGCAATCACTACTTCGCAAAACAGATTGTGTATTTCTTCGGCCGTTGGTTTGTCTATTTCAACATTGCTGATCAATATTCCGCCAAAAGCCGAAACCGGATCTCCAGCCAAAGCATCAACATAGGCCTGGTGAATTGTAGGCCTGGTTGCAAGACCACAGGCATTATTGTGTTTTAATATGGCGAAGGTGGGGGCATCGTTCTTGAATTCCTGGATAAGGTTAACCGCGGCATCCACATCCAATAAATTGTTATAGGAAAGTTCCTTTCCGTGAAGTTTGTTGAACATTGCTTCGAAATCACCAAAGAAAAATCCTTTTTGATGGGGATTTTCTCCATAGCGCAACACCTGTCCGTTGGTTTCACTTAATTTAAACGCGGCCTCTTCATGGTTCTTGTTGAAATAGTTAAAGATGGCAGAATCGTAATGTGATGACACATTGAAAGATTTTGTAGCAAAACGTCTGCGGTCTTCCAAAGTAGTGCTGCCATTTCCTTTGGTAATCATTTCCAGAACTTCGTCATAATCGTTCATAGAGGAAACGCAGAGTGTATCCTTGTAATTCTTGGCGGCCGCACGTATTAAAGAGATACCGCCTATATCTATTTTTTCAATAATATCCTGTTCTGAAGCTCCACTGGCAACAGTTTTTTCAAAAGGATAGAGGTCTACAATGACTATATCCAATTGGGGAATTTCAAATTCCTTCAATTGTTCCTGATCACTTTTATTGTCCTGACGGTTCAAAATACCACCAAATACCTTTGGGTGCAATGTTTTAACCCTACCGCCCAATATGGACGGATAGCTTGTAACGTCCTCCACGGGTACTACATCAATCCCTAAATCCTTAATGAATGTTTCGGTGCCGCCTGTAGAATAGATGGTAATTCCCAATTCATTAAACTTTTTTACCAATGGTTCTAGGCCATCTTTATGAAAAACAGATATTAAGGCTGAGGAAGCTTTTTTAGTGGTACTCATTTTGTTGTGATTGTTGTTATGGATTATAAGGACACAAAAGTAATTTTTTTGTGCTTAAAAATCAGCACGTTTATTAACAATCGCCCTAAAGTTTTAAAGAATTTTTGACACCTCTTGGTTTACGAATTCCAAAAAGCGCTCGTCCTCTTCGGAAAATGGGTCCGGAGTGTTGGAATCTATGTCGATTTGGCCAATATTTACACCTTTTAAAAATAGCGGAATTACTATTTCCGCCTTAACGGTTATACTACATGCTATATAGTTGTCCTGGGCCTTTACATCCGGAACTACAAAGTTTTGGTTGGAGACTGCTACCTGTCCGCAAATTCCTTTGCCAAAAGGAATTATGGTGTGGTCTGTAGGTTCCCCGGCATATGGACCCAGTTTAAGCTCTTCCTTATCCCCGTTTCTGAAATAGAACCCTACCCAATCGTAATGGGGGACATTCTCTTTTAACAATTCGCAAATGGCCTGCATTTTTTCGGTTGTACTATTTTGGGTACTGTTTATAATTCCCGAAACTTTTGGTCTTAGTGTGCTAAGCATGTGATAATTTTTTGCAAAAATAGGGCTATTTATAAAGCCTTTGGACCATAAGCTATTGAAACTTATGATCTGTTGTTGATCTGGACAATTTTTGCCCTAAATTTTAGTTAATGTTGTAGAAGGAAAATATAGAGTTGTAACTTTTGATTATTTTTGCCTTGATGAAAGTAATGATCCATAAAATATTGGCCCTGTTAATGGCATTTTTTATGCTGGTCTCCACCGTTTCCTGGACCGTGGAGAAGCATTTTTGCTTTGGCTACTTGGTTGATATTGCTTTCTTTCATGAAGCGGACACATGCGGGATGGAAAGGCCTTTGTCAAAAGATAATGTAGCCCTTAATAAAGATTCCAATAGTTGCTGTAGTGATGAAATTATTTCGGTTCAGGGACAGGACGAATTAAGTATTTCCTATGATGACCTTAGTTTGGGTCAACAGTATTTATTGGTGGCCATTACTTCCTATTATTTAAACTTATTTCAGCCAAGGGAGCAGCGCTATGTTCCCCATGCCGATTATCCACCGCCCATACTGGTAAAAGATATCCATGTCTTGGACCAAGTTTTTCTCATTTGATTTTTTTATTGGTAGTGACCTCGGTTTTCCATTTTGTGTAATTGGAGAATTCGATGGTTTGTTGATTTCAATTATCTACTAATATTAAAATATATCAAGTGAAGAATTTTTTTGTAAGTATGTTTTTATGGCTTCCATTATTGGCCATCTCCCAGAACAATATTGAGGGTATGGTCATGGAGGACAATCCTGAAAATAGGCGCCTGGGTCTAGCGGGAGCCAATGTTTACTGGTTGAATTCCCAGACAGGTACCATTACCAAGACGGACGGGAGCTTTGCAATTCCATTCAAAAAGGAGAATAACCAACTGGTCATCAGCTATGTGGGATTTGAGTCGGACACCTTGTTCATTGATTCCCCTAAAACGGTAAATCACTGGCTAAAACCCTCCAATGCCTTAAACGAGGTGGTGGTTAAAAAAAAGCGGGATGCCGTACAGAAATCCTATTTTAGCCCACAGAATGTGGTTACCATTAATAGTGCCGAATTACTAAAAGCGGCCTGCTGCAATCTCTCCGAGAGCTTTGAAACCAATCCGGCCATAGATGTTAACTTTTCTGATGCCTTGACCGGTACCAAGCAAATACAAATGTTGGGACTTACCAGTCCTTATTTATTGATTACCCAAGAGAATATCCCAATGGTACGGGGTGCCTCCCAGGCCTATGGACTTACCTTTACCCCTGGAACTTGGGTAGAGAGTATTCAGATAACTAAGGGGGCGGGCAGTGTGGTCAATGGCTACGAAAGTATTTCTGGTCAGATAAATACGGAATTGGTAAAACCCTTAACGGATAAGGCTGTATTTGTTAACGGGTATGCCAATTTGAATGGCAGGTTAGAGTTAAACACCCATTTGAACAAGCAGTTGACTGATAATTGGAGTACAGGACTTTATCTCCATGGCAACCGAAGGGATGCCAAGGAAGATGGTAATGGGGACGGGTTTTTGGACGCGCCCTTGGGCAATCAAATTAATGTTTTGAATAGGTGGCAATACCAAAACCCAAGTACCGGTTGGGTTAGTTTTATCAACCTTCGTTTTTTGAATGATGAAAAACAGGTGGGACAGACAAATTTTGTGCCCGGCACTGATAAATTCACTACCAATTCATGGGGAGGTGAAATAAATACCAGAAGGTTTGATACTTCGTTGAAATTGGGTTATGTTTTTCCAGAGCTACCCTTTCAGAGCCTTGGTTTTCAAACGGCCTACAATATCCATAAACAGGATTCTTATTTTGGTTTTAATGAATATAATATCGATCACGAAAGTGTCTACTCCAACTTACTGTTCAACTCCATAATTGGAGATACCAAGAGCAAATTTAAAACAGGCCTTACCTTTGCTTATGATGGCTATGGGGAAATGGTGAAAACTCAAGATTATTCGAGGGTGGATAAATCTATTGGAGCCTTTTTTGAATATAGTTATGACAATTTAAAAGAATTGAGCTTAACTGCGGGCATAAGGGTGGACAACCACAATAATTTAGGCACTTTTGTTACGCCCAGATTGCACCTGCGCTATATGCCATGGGATAGAGGGAGCTTCAGGGGGTCTTTTGGCCGTGGAAAACGGGCGGCCAACATCTTTGCGGAAAACCAACAATTATTTGCCTCCGCAAGACAGATAAGGGTTCTTGGGGATGATAGCAGTATTTATGGGTTGGATCCCGAAGATGCGTGGAATTACGGTGCCAGTTATATACAGGGATTTAATTTGTTCGGTAGAACAGGAAACATAACATTGGATTATTACGTTACCAACTTTAAAAATCAAGTGGTGGTGGATTGGGAGAATCCTTTGGAAGTGTCGTTTTATAACCTGGAGGGAAAGAGTTTGGCCAAAAGCTTTCAATTTGAAATAAATTATGAGGCTTTAAAGAATTTAGAATTAAGGACGGCGTATAAATTTTATGATGTGGAAACCGATTACATAAGCGGCGCCCTGCAAAAACCTTTACAGGCCCAACATCGATTTTTTGCCAATCTTGGGTATATAACAGTTCCTAAAGAAAACGGGTCCCAATGGCGTATGGATTATACGGTTCATGCCCTGGGTAGGCAGCGTTTGCCATATATCGCGAATAGTTCCATGGAGTATTCGCCATCCTATAGTTTAATGAATGCACAGATCACTAAAGTATTTAACAACAAATTTGAAATATATCTGGGAGGGGAAAATTTGACTAATTTTATGCAGGATAACCCTGTGGTAGGTGCCGATGACCCTTTTGGTACCAATTTTGATACCAGCATAATATATGCGCCCATAATGGGCAGGATGTTTTATACCGGATTCAGGTATAAATTATAGTATTATTTAAAATCAATTATTCAACTTAAAAAGTAGAGATATGAGAAATATAATTTTAGGAGCCGTTTTTGCCTTGTTTACCTTATCGGGCTATGGCCAAGAGAAAAACAAGAAGATGAGTTTCGAGGTCAATGGAAAATGTGCTATGTGCAAGGAGAGAATCGAGGAAGCGGCCTTGGCCGTAAAAGGGGTTAAATATGCCTTATGGGATATTCCTACACATCAATTGTCATTGATAATCGATGAGCGAAAAACGAATTCAATGGAAATAAAAACCGCAATAGTTGGGGTAGGTCATGATACCAAGGAGTTAAAGGCTACCGAAGAGGCTTATGAAAGAGTGCACCCTTGTTGCAAGTATCGTGAGGACAATACCGATGATGGGCAGCATCATTAAAAAAAGTAAGTTGTTTGTACGATCCTACTAAAAAGAAAAAACCGCATTTGGTATTCCAAATGCGGTTTTTTTTATGGATGTAAATTTTAATATTTACATCATTCCTGGCATACCGCCACCCATTGGTGGGCCTGCAGGAGCATCTTCCTTAATATCGGTCAAGGCACATTCTGTAGTCAAGATCATTCCAGCAACAGAAGCGGCATTTTCCAATGCAATCCTTGTTACTTTCTTAGGGTCAATAATACCCGCTTTGATCATTTCCACATATTTTTCCGACTTGGCATCATAACCAAAATCTCCTTTGCCTTCCAAAACTTTGGCAACTACTACCGATCCTTCTCCTCCAGCGTTTTCAACGATGGTTCTCAAAGGTGATTCTATTGCTCTGGCAACGATTTGAACTCCTGTTTCCTCGTCAGCATTTTCGGTCTTGATTTTGGCAAGTACAGATTTGGCCCTAACCAAAGCAACGCCTCCACCGGCAACTATTCCCTCTTCAACAGCAGCTCTTGTTGCGTGAAGGGCATCATCTACCCTGTCTTTTTTCTCTTTCATTTCCACTTCAGAAGCAGCACCAACATAAAGAACAGCAACACCACCGGCCAATTTGGCCAAACGCTCCTGTAATTTTTCCTTGTCGTAATCGGAAGTGGTAGATTCTATTTGGGATTTGATCTGGTTAACCCTTGTCTTAATTGTTTTTGGGTCACCTGAGCCATTTACAATTGTTGTATTGTCCTTGTCAATTGTTATTTTTTCACAAGTACCTAGCATGTCCAAGGTAGCATTTTCCATTGTAAAGCCTCTTTCTTCGGCTATTACGGTTCCACCTGTAAGGATAGCTATGTCTTCCAACATTGCCTTTCTTCTGTCCCCAAATCCTGGTGCCTTAACAGCAGCAATCTTTAAAGATCCCCTTAATTTGTTCACTACCAAAGTAGCTAAAGCTTCTCCGTCAACATCTTCTGCAATAATTAAAAGAGGTTTTCCTGATTGTGCTACTGGCTCCAAAACTGGCAACAAATCCTTCATGGAAGAAATCTTCTTATCATATAGTAATATGTAAGGATTCTCCAAATCGGCTGTCATTTTTTCAGAATCGGTAACAAAGTATGGAGAAAGGTATCCTCTGTCGAATTGCATACCTTCTACAACATCAACATAAGTATCCGTTCCTTTGGCCTCCTCTACAGTGATAACTCCTTCTTTACCTACTTTTCCGAAAGCTTGGGCAATAAGGTCACCAATAGTTTCGTCATTATTGGACGAAATAGCGGCTACTTGTTTTATCTTTTCTGAAGAATCGCCCACTTTTTTGGTTTGTTTTGCCAAGTCTTCAACAATAACTTCCACAGCTTTGTCTATACCTCTTTTGAGGTCCATTGGATTGGCACCTGCAGCAACGTTCTTTAAGCCTTCTTTTACGATAGCTTGTGCAAGTACGGTTGCGGTAGTAGTACCATCACCTGCCAAATCATTGGTTTTGGAAGCAACTTCCTTTACCATTTGGGCACCCATATTCTCAAGAGGATCAGCCAATTCAATCTCTTTGGCTACGGTAACACCATCCTTGGTAATGTTTGGTGCGCCAAACGATTTACTGATGATTACATTTCTACCTTTAGGTCCCAAAGTTACTTTTACTGCGTTAGCCAATGCATCGACACCTCTTTTTAGGCCGTCTCTTGCATCGATATCAAATTTTATATCTTTTGCCATAATTTAATTTCATTTATCATTCCTAAGTAAAAAGGAATGAAATTAGTTATACTCTTTAGTTTGTTGTTTGGAATTATTCCCATCATTCAGGGAACAAGAGCAATATTATATAATTGCTAATATGTCGCTCTCGCGCATCATAAGATATTCGGTACCTTCAAGCTTAAGCTCAGTACCGGCATACTTACCGTATAGCACCGTATCGCCAACTTTAACGGTCACTTTTTCATCTTTAGTACCAGGTCCAACGGCAACTACCTTGCCTTTTTGCGGCTTTTCCTTTGCGGTATCAGGGATGTAAAGACCAGATGCAGTCTTTGTTTCGGCAGCCATAGGTTCTACTAGAACTCTATCTGCTAATGGTTTAATGCTAACTTTAGCCATATTATTTAGATTTTATGTTTTTAAGTTTGATTATTGTAGGCAGAAATTATGCCATTACCTTAAAACTGACACTTTGTTAAACAAAAATGCCAGCTTGTCACTTAAGCTGGCATTTTTTATATTTTAAATTTGTTTTTTCTTCTTACTGGGCACTGTCAGTAGTATTTGTACCATTAGTGGCAGGGGCAGTTATTGGTGTTTCTGGTAAAGCATCCGGCGCAGTAGTTTCAATAGGGTCGCCGTTAAGCAATTTCGAATCGGAATCACTGAAGCTTCCCTTTATTGCTACATTGGAAAGTAAAATTAGGACAACCAATATGGTTGCCAATGTCCAAGTACTCTTATCCAAAAAGTCGCCTGTTTTCTTTACTCCTCCAACAACTTGGTTGCCGCTTCCGCCAAAGGATGAGGACAATCCGCCACCTTTAGGGTTTTGCACCATAATTACGAGCATCAATAGGATGCAAACTAAGATGATCAGGACCAAGAATATTGTAAATGTCGTATTCATTATTTAATTATTTTCTTGTTGTATCTTTTCTACCGCTTTAATTCGGTCTGCAAAGAAACTACTTTTTTCTGGATATTTCAAACTTAAAATTTTATAGGCCTGAATAGCCTTTTTGTACTTCTTTTGTTCCAAATATACTTTGGCCAAAGTGGCTGTCATCAACTCGTTTTTATCAAAGCTAAGGGAGTCTTTTATAGGGACTTTTGCCGTGCTTTCTTTGGGTACAATTTTAGGGTTTGTTTCAATGAACTTATCGATTAGGTCAAATTTTTTCTTTTTTAGTTTATCTGCTTTTGGAGTTGGTTTCACCTCGGGTTTAGAGGCTTCTTTTTTCGGGGTATTGGGTTCGGATTTTGGCTTTGGTGGCTTGTGTGAAGTCAATTGAAGCCATTCCCCAAAGGAATATTTCTCTTTTTTGGTGAAATTTAAAGGTTTCCCGATTTCCAGTGTCTCTTCAGCTTTTTTTTTATTCTCCGAAATAGACTTGTCTATTTTTGGGTCTTTGGAGGAAAAAAGTGAAGGATCCAAAATGTCATCGGCGTCCTTTACCGTCCTTGGCAAGGGTTCGTCTTCCGACTCTTCTATTAGCGCACTTTCCTTTTTAAATTCCGATACGATCTCTTCGGAAATTGTTGGCGTATCATTTAAAGCAGTGGATTTTCCCAAAATAGAATCGGCGATTGTATTTTGCAGAAAATCTATTGAGGTAATAAAATCGAAAAGAATATCCCTATCTGCGGTATAGGCGGCAGTTAATTTAAGGGCGTTGTTGTATTTAAAACTGTTGAGATTCTTAAGGCCTTTAAGGTGCATGGCCCTTGCCGCTTGGAAATATGGATACTCTGCCAGCACATCTTCCAGTTGGTTGGTCTGCACAGGGGAAACCACTTCGTCTGGGTTTTGTAATAAATATGTAAAGTCCTGTACGTTCATAATTTACCAATCTGCCAATGATTTATTAAAAATGTCCTGGGTAATACGTTCAAATATAACCTGATGGGCCTCATCCTTAACACTCGCCAATTGGGAATTGGCCGGATAATCGTAGAAGAATGAAAATCGTTGTTCAAAATCCACATCCTCTTTGGTGTTGTTAAAGAACCTTACATTTACCGCAATGCTCAACCTGTTTTGCGCCGCGGTTTGTTGGGAGGTAGCCGACATGGGAGAAATTCGGTACTCCACAATTTCTCCTTCGTACAATAAATCCCCATTGGATTTAACAAGATCCAAACTGGTCTGATTTAAAATTAAATCCTGCAGGGCCAAGGTAAAATCCCTATCCATTCCCGGTTCAAAGGTAGATCCCGGATTTTGGGAAGCGTAGTTCTGAAAATATGGGACCTGGAAGGTTTTGGCTGTTCCCACATCGCCTCCGGTAAAGTTGTAAATACCACAACCAGAAATACAGCTTGTTAATACCAGTAGAATTATAATATTTTTTGCTTTAAACATTCATTAGTTTTTTTCTGGATTCTCTGTTTTTATTTTTTTGCCTACTGCCTACTGCCTACTGCCTACTGCCTACTGCCTACTGCCTACTGCCTACTGTTAAAGGTCGTACTGTTTTATTTTTCTATACAGCGTGCGTTCCGAGATGCCCAATTCCGCAGAAGCGGCCTTTCTTTTCCCTTTATTCCTCTCCAGGGATTTTTTAATGAGCTCTATTTCCTTGTCCTGTAAAGATAGGGTTTCTTCCTCTTGTATTTCCTCAGCGAAATGATACTTGTCTTCTTGCTGGGGAGTTTTGACTATCGGTTTTTCTGTATAGGGTTCAGGAAGCTGTAAAATTTTATTGGGGCTTTCCTCTTGTTCGGTATATTCCTCCTCCTCATCCCCGTAGATTTTTCGGATAAGATTTTCGTTTTCTTCCTGTACTTTTTCGCTGTCGTGCTTGAGCAGCTCCAGTGTCAATTTTTTTAGATCGTTCAAGTCGCTTTTCATATCAAAAAGTACCTTGTACAATATTTCCCTTTCGGTACTAAAATCGCCTTCTTTTTTTTCATTGCCTATTACGGCGGGCAAGTTGCTATTGCTTGAATTGGGCAGGTAACTATTTAAGGTGGCCAAAGTTATGAGCCTGCTTTCCTCCAATACAGAAACCTGTTCCGCAATATTCCTTAACTGACGGATGTTTCCCGGCCATCTGTACTTTAAAAGGAGTTGCACCGCATCGTCATCCAAGCGAATCGTAGGCATTTTATATTTCTGCCCAAAATCCGAAGCAAATTTCCGAAATAATAGATGGATGTCCTCTTTGCGTTCCCGTAAGGGCGGTATGTTGATTTCTACGGTGCTAAGACGATAATACAGGTCTTCCCTGAATTTTTCCTTTTTTATGGCCTCAAACATATTAACATTGGTAGCGGCCACTATTCTGACGTCTGTTTTTTGGACCTGGGAAGATCCTACTTTTAAAAATTCGCCATTTTCCAAAACCCTCAAGAGACGGACTTGGGTGGTAAGGGGAAGTTCCCCGACCTCATCCAAAAAAATGGTACCGCCATCGGCTACCTCAAAATATCCACTTCTAGTAGCTGTTGCTCCTGTAAAAGCCCCTTTTTCGTGACCAAAAAGTTCACTGTCTATAGTGCCTTCGGGAATGGCCCCACAGTTTACCGCAATGTATTTGGCATGTTTTCTATGGGAAAGGGAGTGTATGATTTTTGGAATGGCCTCCTTACCAACACCGCTTTCCCCGGTAACCAATACGGAAATGTCCGTTGGTGCCACCTGAATGGCCTTTTCAATGGCACGATTAAGTTTTACATCATTGCCAATGATTTCAAAGCGCTGTTTTATTGATTGAATCGATTCCATTATTTAATTGTTATTGGATAGCCCCAATGGCCTTCCTATTAAGGTGCCGGAGGTACAATCTGTAATTTCGACATTCACAAAATCGCCTATTTTATAGTTTTCCTTTGGAAATACCACCACAAAACTTTGGGAGTTCCTTCCCATCCAATCCAAATCGGATTTTTTGGAGGATCCCTCTACTAGAACTTCAACTGTTTTTCCAAGCTGTTGTTTGCTTCTAAAATGGCTGTGTTCCCTTTGAAGGGCAATAATTTCGGTGAGTCGTCTATTTTTTACCTCTTGGGGTACGTCATCTTTCATATTTCTGGCTGCGGCCGTCCCTGGCCTTTCCGAATAGGCGTACATATAACCATAATCATACTTAATCTCTTTCATTAAGGAAAGGGTATCCTGATGATCTTCTTCCGTTTCGGTAGGGAATCCTGTAATCATGTCCTGTGAGACAGTGCAATCTGGGATTATTTCCTTAATATTCCTCACCAGTTCAAGATATTCCTCCCTAGTGTGCAATCTGTTCATTTCCTTTAAGATCCTGTTACTGCCACTTTGCACCGGTAAATGAATATAATTACAGATGTTTGGATATTTTGCTACTACTCTAACCACATCCAATGTCATGTCCTGAGGGTTGGAAGTGGAAAATCGGATACGTACTTTTGGTTGCGCCAAGGCTACCATCTCCAATAAGTTCGAGAAATCAACAGCTGTGGCTTTTTGCATTTCCGACGCTTTTTCGAATCCTTTTTTCAATCCGCCGCCGTACCAAAGGTAGCTGTCCACATTTTGCCCTAATAGGGTAATTTCTTTAAACCCCTTATCGGCAAGGTCGTTTACTTCCTGCAGTATGGATTGTGGGTCCCTGCTGCGTTCACGTCCACGTGTAAAGGGCACTACACAAAAAGTACACATATTGTCACATCCACGGGTAATGGATACAAAGGCGGTAACCCCATTCGAATTGAGGCGTACCGGCGATATATCCCCATAGGTTTCTTCTTTGGACAGGATAACGTTTACGGCATTTCTGCCATCGTCCACCTCTTGGATAAGGTTGGGTAGGTCCTTGTAGGCGTCCGGACCTACTACCATGTCCACAATTTTCTCCTCTTCCAACAATTTGGTTTTTAGCCTTTCGGCCATGCATCCAAGAACCCCCACCTTCATGTGCGGCCTGTGCCGTTTTACGGCATTGAATTTTTCCAACCTCTTGCGAATGGTAAGTTCTGCTTTTTCCCGAATAGAACAGGTGTTGACCAATACCAAGTCGGCATCTTCCAATTCCTGTGTCGTACTAAAGCCTTCATTTGAAAGAATGGAGGCAACAATTTCACTATCCGAAAAATTCATGGCACAGCCATAGCTTTCTATGTATAGTTTTCTAGTGCTATTTTCTTTTTTAGCAAGGGTTATGGCAGTTCCCTGTACGGATTCATCTATAATCTTCTCCATTTTATTATGCATTCAACCTCATCTTTAAGAGTGTGCAAAGATAGTATTATATGGCTAAATATGACATATTGACAGTTAAATATTTATCAAAAATCCACGCAACTTTTTGGGTCAGGGGACATCTCACTAATGGTGACCCCGCAAAATTATATTGGTATGAGAAGGATGATTCTACTTTTGTTTGTGTTGACTGCCTTTGGGTTTATTTCCTGTAATGACGAGGATGACGGTAAATATGCGGAGTACTTGGTGGCCAAACCTTTAAAGATGAGTAAGGCCGATTTTAAAAAGGCCATAGATGTTATAGCTCCTATTCCCATGGATGAATCCGGAAAAATTTATGTTTACGGCCATTATATATTTGTCAATGAGAAATATGAAGGGGTTCATGTAGTTGATAATTCCGATCCCAAAGCTCCCCAGAAAATAGCCTTTATTAAAATACCGGGCAACGTAGATGTTTCTGTAAAGGGTAATTACCTATATGCGGATAGTATTACGGATTTGATCGTATTGGATATATCGGACATCAATAATATTAAAACGGTTAACCGCTTGGAAAATGTTTTGAGGGACAACGTGATTTTTCCGTTTGAGGTAGATATTTATGAGTGGCAGGATATAGATTATGAAAATGACATTGTGATCGGATGGGAAACGGTGAAGGAGAGAAGGTTGATTGAAGAAGTGCAGGTGGATTTTTCACGTGAGTTTGATGTAATGCTGTCCAATGCCGCCCAGAATTCGGCCCCAACAGGGCAGGGCGGATCCTTGGCACGCTTTAAGATCGTAAATGATTATTTGTACGCTGTGGACAGTCATAATATAAACGTATTCAATATTGAGGATCTGGAAAACCCCAAGGATCTGGATGACGTATATGCCGGTTTTGATATTGAAACTATTTTTAACAGGGGAGACCAATTATTTTTAGGAAGTATGAGGGGGATGTATATTTATGATATTTCTTCTCCGGCCACTCCTAGCTTGATTTCCGAATTTGAACACGGTACGGCCTGTGATCCTGTTGTGGTTGATGGGGATTACGCCTATGTAACCTTAAGGGGCGGCAATATGTGCGGTGCAACGGAGAGTGGACTTTTTATTGTGGACATTTCGGATATCACCAACCCTGAATTGGTAAAGAGCTATCCTATGGACGGTCCTTATGGCCTTGGAGTAAAGGATGAAAAATTATTTGTGTGCGATGGGGCATCAGGACTTAAGGTCTATGATAAGTCCAATGTTCAGGATTTGGTACAACTTAACCATTTTAAGGATATAGATACTTTTGATGTTATTCCCATGGAGGATAATTTACTGATGATCGGGGAAGAAGTTCTATATCAATATGAGTATCTGGAGAATAAAATAAAGCTGATCAGCACATTTAAGCTTAACTAATCCCTGTAGAATGGGATACTGGGTTTGAGGTGCTAGATACTAGATATTAGAATTGAGACATTAGTTGTAAGTTGGAACATCTTCCGATTTCGACTTCGGTCTATTTCCGAACACCTATTTGGTGGCTGAGCGTAGTCGAAGCCACATACTGGATGTTGGAATTGAGAATTAAAATATTGGACAATGAGACCTTAGATTTTGGGTTTAGACTTTATACCTGAAACCTTGAATTTTAAAGCTGCCAACTGTCACTACCAACTGCTACTTGTTATTTCCTAACATAGATAGTCTATGGCAAACTATTGGTTGTAGTCCTTCCTCCTCAGGTCGGAGAAGTCACCTTCCCTTGCCAATGGAAGGAGCCTTTTTGATTTCGTCATTGCGAGCGAAGCCTGGCAATCTGTCAATTGTTTGAAGAGATTGCTTCGTCGCCATAGCTCCCTGTCCGACCGGGCAGGCTCGCAATGACGGAAAATTTTAACTCCCCCTCCTTGGGTGTGCCTGTCCCACTTTTGGGCGGGAAGTTTGGGGAAGGACAACCTGCTGTACAAAGTCTGTCTACTTTCAACCCGCTACTGCCTACTATTTTTTGAACCTTAAACCATGAACTTTCAATCTTAAATTAACTTCCCACCATTGCTAATTTTTGGTCATACTAACTAGGGTATGGCATCAAATTAAAAAATTCAATTACTTTTGTGTCACCAAAAACTAGTTAATGGCAAAGAATTTAGTAATCGTAGAGTCCCCGGCTAAAGCAAAAACAATTGAGAAATTTTTAGGTAAGGAATATAAGGTAGAGTCCAGTTTTGGACATATTGCCGATTTGCCTTCCAAGGAATTAGGAGTGGATGTGGACAATAATTTTGCGCCTAAATATATTGTTGACAAGGACAAAAAGGCCCTTGTTAAAAAGCTTAAGGACTTGGCGGACAAAGCGGATACTATATGGCTTGCCAGTGATGAAGACCGTGAAGGGGAGGCAATTTCCTGGCACTTGGCAGAGGAGTTAAAATTGGACAAGAATAAAACAAAGCGGATAGTTTTTAACTCTATTACCAAATCTGCCATTCAAAAGGCGATTGAAAATCCTAGGGAAATTAATTACGATTTGGTGAACGCCCAACAGGCAAGGCGGATTTTGGACAGATTGGTGGGATACGAACTTTCCCCAGTCTTGTGGAAAAAAATTAAACCCGGTTTATCTGCGGGTAGGGTTCAATCCGTTGCGGTGAGATTAATAGTAGAAAGGGAACGGGAAATTGAAGCTTTTAATCCAGAAGCAGCCTTTAAGATATCGGCGGAGTTTAAAACCAATGAGGGTAGTATTTTTACTGCCAAGTTAAACAAGACCTATGTCAGCCAGAAAGAGGCTGAAGCTTTCTTAAAAGAAAATATTGGGGCAAATTTTTCAGTTGCCAGCCTAGATAAGAAACCTGCTAAAAAATCGCCTGCAGCACCATTTACAACTTCAACATTGCAGCAGGAAGCTTCCAGGAAATTGTATTTTTCAGTTTCAAGGACCATGCAAGTGGCACAACGCTTATATGAGGCTGGGTTAATAACCTATATGAGAACGGATAGCGTTAACCTATCCAAAGATGCCATTGATGCTGCAAAGGATGCTATTATAAGCAATTACGGTAAGGAATACAGTAAGGTCAGAAATTTTACAGGGAAATCCAAAGGAGCACAGGAGGCACATGAGGCCATCCGTCCTACGGAGATGACCAATCAGTCCCCATCATTGGAAAGGGATCAATCCAAATTATACGAACTTATATGGAAACGTACCTTGGCTTCTCAAATGAGTGATGCCGAATTGGAGCGTACCAATGTTAAAATAAAGGCCAATACCCACAAGGAAGAATTTACGGCCAACGGGGAGGTAATTAAATTTGATGGTTTCCTGAAGGTCTATTTGGAAGGTACCGATGATGAGGATATAAGTGAAGAGCAGGAAGGAATGCTTCCGGCTCTGAAAGAGGGTGAAAAACTCCACAATAATTATATAACGGCAACAGAACGTTTTTCCAGGGCACCTTATAGATTTACAGAGGCTTCCTTGGTAAAGAAATTGGAAGAACTTGGAATAGGAAGACCGTCTACCTATGCGCCTACGATTTCCACTATTCAGAATAGGGGTTACGTAGAAAAGGGAACCGTTGAAGGCACCGAAAGAAATTATGTACAGCTACTGCTGAAATCCGATAAGCTGACCACAAAGGATTTAAAGGAGAATGTGGGTTCCGATAAAGGGAAAATGGTGCCTACGGATATTGGAATAATAGTAACCGACTTTTTGGTAGGACATTTTGAGACAATTTTGGATTATCATTTTACTGCTAAAGTGGAAGAAGACTTTGATGAGATTGCTTCGGGTGATGAGGATTGGCAAAAAGTATTGAAGAATTTTTATGGGGATTTTCATCCCAAGGTTTTGGATGTGGAGGAGAATGCGGATAGGGCCAGTGGCGAGCGCGTTTTGGGGACAGATCCCAAGACGGGAAGACAGGTTTCGGTTAGATTGGGCCGTTTTGGGCCTATGGTACAGGTAGGTACCGTAGATGATGAGGAAAAACCATTGTTTGCCAGTTTGTTACCGGACCAGTCATTGAATACTATTAGCTACGAAGAAGCTATGGACCTGTTTAAATTGCCAAGAAAACTTGGGGTTTATGAAGGGGAAGATGTAGAAGCCAATGTGGGCCGATTTGGTCCTTATATAAGGTTTGGTAAAAAGTTTGTTTCTCTGGGCAAGGATGAAAATGCCATGGAGATAGACATGGATCGGGCCGTGGAACTGATCAAGGAAAAACAAAAAGCGGATGCCCCTATTGCAATTTATGAGAATAAAGAGGTTACCAAAGGGGTCGGAAGATTTGGTCCATTTATTAAATGGGACGGAATGTTCATTAATGTTAGTAAGAAATATGATTTTGATACTCTTTCAAAACAGGATATCGAAGAGATTATAGAGGCCAAAAAACAAAAAGAAATCGATAAATTGGTCCAAGAATGGCCAGAAGAAGGGATTCGAATAGAAAAGGCCAGATGGGGCAGGCATAGTATTATCAAGGGCAAGATCAAGGTGGAGGTTTCCAAGGATGTGGATGCTACCAAGATTTCCCTTAAGGATGCGCAGGAATTAATAGAGAAAAAGACACCTAAGAAAAAAACCAAAGCAAAACCTAAGGCTAAAAAATAATATGGCATTCGATTTTTTAGTACCCGTAAGTGACAGGGTATTGGCCCACTGCGAATTACTTCCGGCCCAAGCATTGGGGAAACACATATATATGCACACTGCACGGCATGGTCTTCCGGTGCTGGCAAATGTAAGTGTAGCTATATTAGGGGTCAATGAATCTAGAAATGCTTTTGAGAAAAAACCGGAGCGCCTGGATATTTCCGAAATTAGACTACAGTTGTATAATTTGATGATGGGGAACTGGAATTCCTCCATCATAGATTTGGGAGATATTGAAGAGGGGGAGACTGTAGAGGATACCTATTTTGTGGTAAAGGAAATAGTTGCCGGCCTACTGGAAGAGAATATTATCCCCATTGTCATTGGTGCAACACAAGACATTACCTATCCTACATACAGGGCCTTTGACGGTCTTAAAAATATGGTTAATCTAGTGTCCATAGACAGTAGGTTCGACTTTGGGATGGACGAAGATCTTATTTCTTCCCATTCCTATATGAGTAAAATAATTACCGAAAAGCCTAATAATTTATTTAATTTCTCCAATATTGGCTATCAAAGTTATTTTAATTCCCAAGAAGAATTGGACCTAATGGAGCGTCTTTTCTTTGATTCCTATAGGTTGGGTGAATTAATTTCCAATATAACCTTGGCGGAGCCGGTGCTACGGAATGCCCATGTGGTTAGTTTGGATGCACGTGCCATACGTGCGGCAGATATAGGGTATTCCAGAAACTTTTCTCCCAATGGTTTTACCGGAAGGGAAATCTGTGCCATAGCAAGATATGCCGGAATTAGTGACAATGTATCGGTTTTTGGGATATACGAATGCGAAAATAGCAATCAATCCTTTCAACTTGTTGCCCAAATAATATGGTATTTTATAGAGGGCCTAAACTTTAGGATCCAAGAGACTCCCAATAGTAATAGTAACGACTTCACCAAGTATACCGTACCTACGGAAGATGAGTCCCTTATCTTTTATAAAAGCCATCTCAGCGAAAGATGGTGGGTAGAGGTACCTTCAATTTTAACTTCACATACTAAAACAAATTCACCCGCGTTATTACCATGCACTGAATTGGATTATCTGGATGCATGTAATCAAAATATTCCTGAGCGGTGGTTTAAAGCCTACAAAAAAGGGTTTAATTGAAATAATAAATTTATTGTATAAAAACAATTTTTATACAATAAATTATTTAAAAATAAGTTTTAGAGAATAATACTTGTGTTTGCATTTATAATCATAATCGAAATTTAACCTAACGTATGAAGAAGCTATTGTTGTCATCTATAGCATTTGTTTTTTTACTCTCAAGTTGTGGGTCCAAAACAAAAGGAGAGCTGGTCGGAGCTCAAGGAAAAAAATGGTATCCCGAAAAACCCTATGGTATGGAATTGATTCCTAGAGGAGCATTCATCATGGGTAAGAGTGAGGAAGATCAGGCTAAGGTACTAAACGCCCCGACAAAGACTGTAACTGTTCGATCTTTCTACATGGATGATACTGAAATTACGAATAGTGAATATCGTCAATTTGTAGAATGGGTAAAAGACTCCATTGCAAGAACCCGTTTGGCTATTTTGGCCGATGAGTTGGGCTTGGGACCTGAAGATGGAGGTATAGGGGACTATGCCTTTAAGGATGCCGATACCACAAGATTGTCTGCCTACGATAAGTACATGTTGAACAATTATGCAGGTATGGGAGAAACAGGCTACGAAGGTAGGGCATTGGACAGAAAACAGAACTTAATCTGGGATACATCCAAATATCCGGACGAGTATTATGCCGAGGTAATGGATTCATTGTATATTTCCCAAGAGGAATCCTATAATGGCCAACGCCATGTAGATGTTACCAAATTGAAATACAAATATACCTGGATGGATATTGAGGCTGCGGCCCGTGCCAAAAAGGGAAGTAGAAAGAATTTTATAAAACAGGAAGAACTTGAAATTTATCCGGATACTACGGTATGGATAAAGGATTTCTCCTACTCCTATAATGAGCCAATGCACAATGATTATTTCTGGCACGATGCTTATAGTGACTACCCTGTAGTTGGGGTTACATGGCAACAGGCACAGGCCTTTTGTAACTGGAGGACCAAGTTCAAGAACGATGATCAAAAAAGTAGGGGCAAGCAATTTGTCAACCGCTTTAGATTACCTACCGAAGCGGAATGGGAATATGCTGCAAGAGGAGGTATAGAAGGAGGAACTTACCCTTGGGGTGGACCGTATGTAATTAGTGATACCGGGTGTTTTATGGCCAACTTTAAACCACAACGTGGGGATTACGCGGCAGATCAAGCCTTGTATACAGTAGAGGCAAAGGCCTATGAGCCCAACGATTATAACCTTTACAATATGGCAGGTAACGTTTCCGAATGGACCAATAGTAGCTATGACCCAAATTCCTATGAATATGTGTCCACTATGAACCCCAATGCGGAATCTACCCAAAACGCAAGAAAAGTTATAAGAGGTGGATCTTGGAAAGATGTTGCTTATTTCCTACAGGTAAGCACCAGGGATTACGAATACCAGGATTCGGCACGTAGTTATATCGGTTTTAGAACCGTACAGGATTACATGGGAGAGGAAGACTCTACCAATTAAAATATAAAATAAAGAAGACCTTTATATTGAATCAAACGTTAAACCAAATACTTATTATTAACATTACTTAATTAAATTTAAAATTATGGCACAGTCAAAATCAACTAAGAAATTATTTAACATGGCCTACGGCCTTGGTGCATCTGTAGTAATTATAGGAGCATTGTTTAAGATCCTTCACTGGCAATTTGGCCCACTTACGGGAGGATTGTTATTGGCAATCGGTCTTATTACCGAAGCATTAATTTTTGCTATCAGTGCATTTGAACCAGTAGATGACGAATACGATTGGTCATTGGTGTACCCGGAATTAAACGGAGGTGCTGCTTCTGGAAAATCCAATTCCAAAGCTGAAATGAAAGAGGCAGAAGCTTCTTTATCCAAAAAATTGGATGATTTGTTAAAAGAAGCCGGTGTAGATGCCAACCTTATGGAAAGTCTTGGATCTAGCATTAGAAACTTTGAAGGTGCTGCCAAAGGTATAGCTCCAACTGTTGATGCTATGGAATCTACTAAGAAGTATTCTGATGAAATGGTACAGGCTGCCGCTCAAATGGAATCTTTGAACAGTCTTTACAAAGTACAATTGGAAAGTGCAAGCAGACAAGCTTCTATCAACGAGGAAGTGGTACAGAATTCTAGCGCCCTTAAAGAGCAAATGGAATCTTTGGCTACCAACCTTTCTTCATTGAACGGAGTTTACGGTGGTATGTTATCTGCAATGAATAGAAACTAATTAGTTACAATTCAATAACCAAACCCAAATCAATTAATAATTAAAACTAATTAGAAAAATGGCAGGAGGAAAAGCAACACCACGTCAGAAGATGATCAACCTAATGTACTTGATCTTCATCGCGATGTTGGCCTTAAATATGGGAAAAGAAGTTCTATCGGCTTTCGGTCTTATGAACGAAAAGTTAGAAGCTTCTAACATAAAAACCACGGAAAACAATACGGCTTTCCTAAGTGGTCTTGAAACCAAAGCATCTGAAAATGCTGAGAAATTTGGCCCTCTTTTGGAGGATGCCAGGAAAATAAAGGAATTGTCTGCTGAGTATTACCAATACTTGGAAAACTTGAAAAAGGAGATGATGGCCGATGTTGAGGATCCAAAAGATTATCAAGTTATGGACAAGACCGATTATTTGGATCAACGTTTTTTCCAAGGAGACCAACTTGGAGCGGATGGTAAAGAGTTCTTGGATCGCTTGGTAAACTATCGTACCCAGATCGCTGCAGTAATGCCTAAGGAATTGGAGTCTGTAAAGTCTTCTGTAAATTCTAGGTTCGAAACTGGAGATGATAATGGTAAGGTTACTAAAAGGGATGGTTCCAAACAAGATTGGTTGAACTATAACTTTGAAGGTTATCCTTTGGTTGCTTCTTTGACCAAGATCACTTCACTTCAGGCCGATATTAAGGCTACCGAGGAAGATGCTTTAAAAGCTATGCTTCAAGGACAGTTGAGCAGTGAGGTTTCCATGACCAATTATACCACTTTGTTGGAGCAAGAAAAATCTGCTTTTTATGCAGGTGAAAAATTTGCAGGAAATATTGTATTGGGTCGTAAAGATGCTACTACAAAACCTAACGAAGTTAACTTGACCCTAGATGGTAGAAAATTAAGTGAAGGTACCGATTATGTAATCGAGGACGGTAAGGTAAGGTTGACCGTAAGTGCTGGAAGTGCTGGTGATCATAAGATTGAAGGTAACTTGGTGTTTATGCAGGATGGAGAGCGTACAGAAGTGCCAGTATCCTCTACATTTGCCACTATTACCAAGCCCAATGCAGCTGTAATTTCTGCTGATAAAATGAATGTTGTTTATCGTGGTGTTTCCAACCCTATAACCATATCCATTCCTGGTATTCCGGATAACAATGTATCCGCATCCGCTCCAGGACTTAGTAAGCAGAGTGGAAGTAAATACGCTATGAATCCTGGTACAGGAAGAACTGTTTCTATAACTGCTTCCGGTAAATTGCCTGATGGTCAAATGATCAAAACTTCATCCGAGTTTAGGATTAAGGATATTCCAAGACCTTCAGGTTCTGTAAGAGGAGAATCCGGAAGTGCTAAAATGGGTAAAAACAACCTAGAGATATCTACTATTGGAGCTCTATTGGAAGACTTTGATTTTGATCTTAACCTTGCGGTTAGTGGATTTAAATTTAAAGTTCCAGGACAGCCAACGGTAGATGTTAATGGTAACAAATTGGACGCTAGAGCCAAGTCTGCCCTTAAAAGAGCAAGCCGAGGTGATGCCGTACAGATTTTCGATATCGAAGCGTATATTACAAATAACAAAAGCTATAAGCTTAAAAAGGTATCTCCTGTTGTTGTGGAGATTACAAACTAGTAAAAATGTTGTGAAATGGCCATGGCAAATAAAGAATGTTTGCTATGGCTAATTCACCAGTCCAACCTTAGTGGGGCTGAAGATTAAAAACAATAAATTTAAACAGATGAATTGGAAAAATGTTTTATTAATTGGAGTAGTGGTCCTGTTGCCATTGTCTATTTCCGCCCAGGCAAATATTTTAAATGCCAAATTACCGGAAGAGATAGGGAAGAAGACAGAAGCACAAATTGCTAAAGATAATGACGCTCCTTTACCTTACGCTTACGTGGATGACAGGGACATTCTCTGGTCCAAAACCGTTTGGGAGGTAATCGACTTGGACGAGCGTGTTAACTTTCCGCTGTATTATCCTTTGGATACTATTGATATAGGTCCGGACAGAAGGTCATTGTATGATGTGTTGATCAAAAACATTAAGAATGGTAAATTGACAGATGTTTATGTAGACTCTTATTTTACCGAAAAAAGAAAGTTCAGCGATTTGGCTGCAACTTTACAAAAAGTAGATACTACGGACTACGGATACGAGCAATTTAATGCAGGAGAGCCTATTTCTCCTGAATATATTAATCGTAGGAACCTTACTGCTGCCGATTTGGAGGAATACCTTATTAAAGGAATCTGGTATTTCGACAAAAGATTGGGTGAACTAAAATACCGATTGTTGGGTATTGCACCTGTAGCTCCAGACGTTAACTTTATAGATGATGAATCTATGGATTTGGCCGAGGCAAAAGTTCCATTGTTCTGGGTATGGTATCCTAGTGCCAGACAGATATTACATGAAGCCAAAGTGTTTAACCAACGGAATTCCGCGCAGCCTATTTCTTTTGATATGTTGTTGAACGCAAGAAGATTCAATGCAACGATCTATAAAGAAGATAACGTGCATGGAGACCGTGAGGTTAAGGACTATATTGCAGATAATGCCTTGTTCCAATTATTGGAATCCAAACGTATTAAGGAGGTTATCCGAGATAGGGAACAAGATATGTGGGCCTACTAGCCTTAATAATATTCCAATTCACATATAAAGCAAAGCGCCACTTCGTAAGATGTGGCGCTTCTTTTTTTAATGGATTTGGAGATTACTTTAAATCACTGAGCCGTTAAGAAAGTTGCTTTTCTAGAAAGTAGGATGATTAATAATTCAATTTGATGAAGGTTTGGAATTCCTTCTCTACTTTTGCAAAATGGTAGATTATCTAATTGTGGGTCTGGGCTTGGCCGGTATTTCCTTTTGCGAAGTATTGGAGAGCAATAAAAAATCGTTTAAAGTAATCAGTGATGATTCCCAAACCTCTTCCGTGGTAGCAGGCGGACTTTATAATCCTGTAACCCTTAAACGTTTTACATTGGCATGGAATGCCAAAGAACAGTTGGATTTGGCTATTCCTTTCTATTCCGAATTGGAAAAGAAATTAAATATCCAGCTGGATTACAAAATTCCGATCTTGAGGCGTTTTGCCAGTATAAACGAACAGAACCTTTGGTTTGAAGCTTCGGACAAACCAAATTTGGGCCTCTTTGTGGCCCCAAAAATACTTACCAACCATAATCCCAATATTGAAGCGCCCTATGGCTATGGGGAGGTAATGCATACGGGAAGGATAGATACTGCCGTTTTACTATTGCACTACGGCAAGTATCTGAGGGATAAAGATGTATTGCTCAGGGAAACCTTTGATTTTAAGGCCCTAACGTTAAAGGACGGATTTGTGGAATATCAAGGTACAAAGGCTAAAAACATAGTTTTTGCAACAGGATTTGGGTTAAAAAACAACCCGTATTTTAATTATTTGCCGCTCAACGGTACCAAAGGTGAATTACTGACGATCAAGGCACCGGCCTTAAAAGAGGAGAGGGTTATAAAATCGTCCGTTTTTATTATTCCCTTGGGCAGTGATATGTATAGGGTGGGGGCTACCTATAAATGGAAAGATAAAAGCAATACTCCCACTGAAGAATGTAAACAGGAGCTTTTGCAAAAGTTGAATACTTTTCTAAAATGCCCTTATGAAGTTGTTGACCATGTGGCGGGAATTAGGCCAACGGTAAGTGATAGGAAGCCATTAGTAGGCAGGCATCCCGAACATGAAAATATGTATTTGCTCAATGGTCTGGGTTCACGTGGGGTAATGATCGCCCCAATGGCGTCCATGCAACTTTATGCCTTAATAGAAAATAAAGAGGCTATTGTGCCCGAAATGGACCTATGCCGTTTTACCAAGAAGCATTTTAGGAATTGATCTTAGTGGTGGCCTTTGGGTCGTATTTTATGAAGAAATTGATCCAGATGTTTCGCGATACCCTAATGATAAATGGCATAAATACGATCATTGTAGCAATGATTGCAATAAATGTATTTATCAAGGTAGCTTTGAAAAATAAAAAGGCAATTACGAAAGCGGCTACGGCAAAGGCTACACCTACACCGTAACTAACATACATGGCCCCGTAAAAAAAAGAGGGTTCTATTTTATATTTGGTTCCGCAATGCGAACAACGCTCGTTCATTTTGAAGATATTGCCCAAATGATATGGGTTTTTGTCCTGATACATACTCTCTTCATGACATTTAGGACAAGTTCCTGTTAAAATGCTGTAGAGTTTGTTTCCTTTTTTTAACATTTGCAAAAAGTTTCTACAAAATTACATTTTTGTAGCATTAATTAGTGTAACAATAGTCACCGAATATGCTTAATATCCACAATCTCTCCGTTTCTTTTGGAGGAGAATATCTGTTTGAAGAAATATCTTTCCGTTTAAATTCCGGAGATCGAGTTGGTCTAATAGGAAAAAATGGAGCAGGGAAATCTACGCTTTTGAAAATTTTATCAAAGGATATGCCCATAGATTCGGGTACTATAGCCTCTGATAAGGATCTTAAAATGGGATTCTTGAGACAGGATATCGATTTTGATCTAGGTAGGACGGTGCAGGAAGAGGCGCATCAGGCCTTTGAGGAAATAAAAGCTTTGGAGTTGAGGTTGGACGAGATTAACCATCAGTTGGCAGAACGTACCGACTATGAAAGTGAGGCCTATAATCAATTAATTATAGACTTGAACGATGTAACCCATCATTATGAGATATTGGGAGGGTACAACTATCAGGGCGAAACCGAAAAAGTATTGTTGGGTCTGGGTTTTAAACGTGAGGATTTTGATCGTAAAACAGAAACCTTTTCCGGAGGTTGGAGGATGCGGATAGAATTGGCAAAACTTTTGTTACAGAGCAATGACGTGCTCTTGTTGGATGAGCCAACAAACCACCTGGATATAGAATCAATTATTTGGTTGGAAAATTTCCTGAAGAATTATCCAGGGGGTGTAATGATAGTCTCCCACGATAAAATGTTTTTGGATAATGTTACCAATAGGACTATTGAAATTTCCTTGGGAAGGATATATGATTACAATAAGCCCTACTCCAAATATTTGGTACTAAGGAACGAAATAAAGCAACAGCAGCTAAATGCCCAGAAAAACCAAGAGAAGGAAATACAGCAGGCGGAAAGACTGATTGAAAAGTTCAGGGCCAAATCCACAAAGGCTTCCATGGCACAGTCCCTGATCAAGAAGCTCGATAAAATGGAGCGGATAGAGGTTGATGAGGATGACAATAGTGTAATGAACCTAAGATTTCAAATTTCCGTTACCCCTGGTAAAGTTGTAACAGAAATAGAAGGTCTGTCCAAGAGTTATGGGGATAACCATGTTTTAAAGAAAATAGACCTATTGATAGAGCGCGACTCCAAGACGGCCTTTGTTGGACAAAATGGGCAAGGGAAATCCACTCTCGCTAAAATAATGGTGGGAGATTTGAATCATAAGGGGCATCTAAAATTAGGGCATAATGTTCAAATCGGTTATTTCGCACAAAATCAGGCAGAATATTTGGATGGGGAAAAGACTATTTTGGATACCATGATAGATGCGGCCAATGAAAAGAACAGAAGTAAAGTTAGGGATATATTAGGGTCTTTTTTATTTAGGGGCGATGAGGTGGAGAAATATGTAAAAGTACTATCCGGAGGTGAGCGGAATAGATTGGCCCTTGCTAAAATGTTACTACAGCCCTTTAATGTGTTGGTTATGGATGAGCCAACAAACCATTTGGATATTAAATCCAAGAATGTGCTTAAGCAGGCACTTCAGAATTTTGATGGAACATTGATATTGGTGAGTCACGATAGGGATTTTTTGCAAGGCCTTACCAACAAGGTATATGAATTTAAGGATGGTAGCATCAAAGAATATCTTGGGGATATCGATTTCTATTTGGAACAGAGGAAAGTTGATGATTTCAGGGCTATAGAAAAGAAGCAAACAGTAGTTCATAAAAAAGAAAAACCCCAGGAGAAACACATCGATTTCGAAGATCAAAAAAAGATAAAATCCTTAAAAAATAGGCTCAGTTCAACGGAAAGTGACATTGCCAGCTTAGAAAAAGAGATAGCTGCAATTGATCATGACCTACTTATGAATTATGATGCAACAATTGCAAAGGCCAATTTTTTCGATTCATATCAAAAGAAAAAAAAGAACCTCGAAAGCCTAATGAAAACTTGGGAAAATATCACTTTGGAACTCGAAGAAATCTCTTTGTAGGAAATAAATCCAAGTGGTTGAATTTCTCTCACCACAACTTTTGGCACTTTCACAACAAATATGGGCCTTTCTAGCTTTTTTCATCGAGTATTTTTGCTGTTTGACGGACAATAACCTTATTTTGTAGGGTAAATCTTATTCCTTATTTAGGATAAAAGTGAAAATATGAGAAAAAGCATATTTATGCTATTTATGGTTATAATTGGGCAATTTTTGTCCGGGCAGGTTTCTGATCTGGAAAAAAATGCGCTTATAGACCTCTATAACAGTGCTAAGGGCGATACCTGGACCAAGGGGTGGGATCTGAATGCCCCGGTTGCTAGCTGGGAGGGTATAACCCTAGAGAACAATAAGGTGGTATCCGTTAATTTAATGAATAACAATCTTAGGGGGAGCATACCAAATTCAATAGGCGACCTAAAGAATTTAAAGGTATTGAACCTTGCTCTAAATAATATAGGAGGGAGTATTCCGGAAGGTATAACGGAATTAAAAAAATTGGTTGTGCTAAGGTTGGGTAAAAACAAGATAACAGGAGGGATACCTAAAAATATTGGGAGTCTGGAAAAACTTCTTGTACTGGATCTGTTTTATAATGACCTTTCTGGAGAATTGCCCCAAAGCATGAGTGAGATTAAAAGGCTAAGGGTAATATTGCTTTCCCATAACGGATTAAGTGGTTCTATTCCTTTGACCTTTGGAAATTTAAAATATTTAGAACGTTTGGAGTTGGGCGATAACAATTTTAGTGGTGAAGTGCCAGAGAGTCTGGAAAACCTGACCAATCTAAAAATGCTTGTTTTGGCGGAGAACCGATTCCGTGGAGAATTCCCTGAGGATATCTTGAGCCTTCCCAATCTAAAATTGGTACAACTTCAAAATAATAGATTTGGCGGAAATGATTTCAGCAACGATGCAGCCAATAATAATTTTGCCCTTTTTGATTTTGATGGAGGTAATCACAGAAACTTTGATCTTAATAAAATAAATAGTAATAAGGACGTTAGAACGGCTGATACCAGATTTGAGGATAGTTTTAATTAAAAGATTATTTATATGATACAACAAAAATTACATAGAGCGTGCTTTTTTGGAGTGATTGTATTTTGTATAGTATTTGCCACTGCGGCAAATGCCATGGTTCCAAAAAGCGAAAAAAACGTGTTATTGGAACTTTACAAAAGCACCCAAGGTCAAAAATGGAATACTACATGGGATGTTAATGCCCCAGTTGACACCTGGTTTGGGGTGACGGTCCAAAACGGGCATGTGGTGGATATTAACCTTTTCAGGAATAACCTTGTCGGTAGCCTACCAGAAAGTATAGGGGATTTGAAACACTTGGTAAATCTAAACCTTGCCTTTAATGTCATAAGTGGGGAAATTCCAAAAAGTATAGCCCAATTAAGTAAATTGGAGGTGTTGAAACTGGAGATGAACAGGTTGGAGGGTGAAATACCATCAGAAATTGGGAATATGAAATCCTTGGTTAAACTTTCTGCCTTCAATAACTTCTTAAGTGGAAGAATACCCGAAAGTCTTGGAAATATTCAAACCTTAAAGGAGCTTAATTTGTCCAGCAATGAACTTACAGGGCGCATACCTAACTCTTTGGGAGAACTATCAAAATTGGAGAGTCTGGGACTTTTTGAAAATAAATTGTACGGTTCTATCCCTGGTGAATTGGGCAAATTGGGACAATTAAAAGAGCTGGTACTGGCAAACAATGAACTTGGCGGGGAAATTCCCAAAGAGTTTGGGCAATTGGGCAGCCTAAAGGTCCTTCAAATTCAGAATAACAATATTTTCTCTTTTGATAATTTGGAAAGCATGAATTCTGGTCAGTTCCTTGTCTTTGATTACGATAAGGTAGAAGTAGAAAAAGAAAATAAGTATAAGGATTTTGATGTCATTAAAACAAGAATGGCAGATACGAAGTTTGAGGATGAAATGGAGGAATAGTAATTACTTAAAAATAAGTTGGTTTGGTTAGAAGGAATACAATTTGTATTCCTTTTTTTTTGGATTAATGCCGTATTTCGGAACTTTAAGATACATTTAACAAGTATCCCTTAAACTAATAGATAGTTTTGCAGTCAAACCAACTTATAAACCCTATATGAATTCTAGAAAAATTGCATTATCTATTATTGGGGGCCTCCTAATAATAGGCTCCTTTTTTGGTGCAAAATATATTGTCAATAGTAAGACTACTCCAAAGCCACGACCAGAGAAGGTGGTAAAAACGGTTATGGTTGAGACGGTCAAGAATGGTAATGTGCCAATTATTGTTCCGGCAAACGGAAATCTTGTAGCCAAAAGAAGGGTGGAGCTCTATGCTGAAGTCCAAGGGGTTTTTAAATCTGGGAATAAACTATTTAAACCAGGACAGGAATATAGGGCGGGAGAAATACTTATAAGGATAGACGCTGCTGAATATTACGCCAACGTTCAATCCTCCAAAAGTAATTTATACAATTTAATCACTTCCATAATGCCCGATCTTAGATTGGACTATCCGGAGATATTTGATAAATGGCAATCATTTCTGGCCAATTTTGATATAAATAAAAGTGTTCCTCCCCTTCCGGAAATGAATACGGACAAAGAAAAATATTTTATTTCCGGGCGAGGTATATTGACCAATTACTACACTATAAAAAATTTAGAGCAACGTTTGGCCAAGTATACTATTGCGGCACCTTTTAATGGGGTTTTGACCGAAGCATTGGTCACAGAGGGTACCTTGGTCAGGTCTGGGCAAAAATTGGGAGAATTTATCAATACCAATGATTACGAATTGGAAGTCGCCATCAGCAAGACCTACAGCGATCTATTGAATGTTGGTGAGGTAGTGCAGTTAAAAAGTATTGATAATAACAAAACCTATCAAGGGAAAGTTACGAGAATTAACGGTCGGGTAGATCTGGCTTCCCAGACCATTACGGCTTTTATAGAGGTGAAGGATCCGGACCTTAGGGAAGGGATGTACCTAGAGGCCCATCTAAAAGCCAAGGAAGAGCCAAATGCCATTGAAATAAACAGAAGTTTATTGCTGGAAACCCAAGAAATATTTGTGGTCAGGGACTCCGTGCTGGATTTGATACCGGTTAAACCTGTTTATTATTCGGATAATAGTGTAGTTTTAAAGGATGTTCCCGAGGGAATAACAATTCTATCCAAACCGGTAATGGGAGCCTATGCTGGAATGTTGGTAAAAGTATTTAAAGACCAAGTAACCAACAATCAAAACTAATGAGGAATATTATAGCCTATTTTATTAAGTACCATGTAGCCGTAAATGTCATAATTGTGGCTTTCCTTATTTTTGGTATAGTAGGGGCATTGTCATTAAAATCCTCATATTTCCCGCTTACTGATTCCAAAAATATTAGTATAAATGTAACCTATCCAGGTGCTTCCCCACAAGAAGTGGAGGAAGGTATTGTTCTTAAGATAGAGGATAACCTAAAAGGTTTGGAGGGTGTGGACCGGGTTACTTCCACTTCAAGGGAAAACAGTGGTATTATAAATGTCGAGATAGAGAAGGGCAGGGATATAGATTTTATGCTCTTGGAAGTTAAAAATGCCGTTGATAGGGTGCCTTCGTTCCCAACGGGTATGGAGCCTTTGGTGGTCTCCAAGTTGGAGGCGGTAAGACAGACCATTAGTTTTGCCATAAGTGGTGAAAATATAAGTTTGTCTGCATTGAAGCAGATAGGCAGGCAGGTGGAGAACGATATTAGGGCTATGGAGGGCATCTCCCAGATCGGAATTACCGGATATCCTGCTGAGGAAATAGAGATTGCGGTGAACGAGAATAGCCTTTTGGCTTATAATGTGTCATTTGACGAGGTAGCCCAAGCCGTCTCTAATGCCAATATTTTGGTTACCGGGGGTAATATTAAGACTAATGCGGAGGAATTTCTGATCAGGGCCAACAATAGGTCGTATTATGGAAATGAATTATCAAATGTCATCGTCAGGGCCAATGCGTCCGGACAAACAGTACGCCTCAAGGATGTGGCAGTCATAAGGGATCGGTTTTCGGAAACGCCCAATGCTACATATTTTAATGGAAATCTAGCTGTAAATATTGCTATTACAAGTACCAATACGGAAGATTTAATAACATCATCCGAAAAGGTAAAGGAATATATAGAGGAGTATAATCAAAAACATAACAACGTAAAATTGAGTGTGGTCAGTGATCAGTCCGTTACACTAACACAACGTACTCAATTGTTGACCGAAAATGCGATTATGGGGATGATTTTGGTACTCATCTTCCTTTCGCTGTTTCTTAATACCAGATTGGCGTTTTGGGTGGCCTTTGGCTTACCGGTAGCATTTTTGGGAATGTTTGTATTTGCCGGATTCTTTGATGTAACCATCAATGTTTTGTCCCTTTTTGGAATGATTATCGTAATCGGTATTTTGGTGGATGACGGTATTGTGATCGCCGAAAACATTTATCAGAACTACGAGAAGGGGAAGCCCCCCATACAAGCGGCTGTTGATGGTGTTATGGAGGTACTGCCTCCAATTATTTCGGCCATCATTACTACGATATTGGCATTTTCTATTTTCCTGTTCTTGGATAGTAGGATTGGCGAATTTTTTGGTGAGGTATCCGTAATCGTGATACTTACTTTGGTGGTTTCCTTGGTGGAGGCCTTGATTATTCTACCTGCCCATTTGGCCCATTCAAAAGCCCTACAGCCCTTGGACAATAAGCCTAAAAAGGGAATAGCTAAGGTATTTGCAAAATTAAGGGTCATCAATGAATGGGGAGATAAACTTATGGTATGGATGAGGGATAAGTTATATGGCCCCGTTCTGCGTTTTTCGCTCCGCTATAAAATTCTGATGTTTTCTATATTCGTAATGTTACTGTTTTTAAGTTTCGGTTCCATTGGGGGTGGAATAATCAGAACTGCGTTTTTTCCACGGGTGGCAAGTGATCGGGTATCCGTAGACTTGCTTATGCCGAATGGGACCCATGAAAGGGTAACCGATTCCATAATTAGCCTAATTGAGGAGAAGGCCAAAATTGTGGATCAGGAGCTGACGGAAAAATACTTAAAGGGTACTGGTAAAAAGCTTTTTGAAAACATGATTAGGAAAGTAGGGCCCGGCTCCTCCACGGCCTCGCTGGACATTAATCTTTTGCCTGGGGAAGAAAGGCCAGACGAGATACGGTCGGATTTGATTACCAATAGATTGCAGGAACTGGTAGGTCCTGTTATTGGGGTAGAAAGTCTCATCTATGGTTCTGGGGGTAATTTTGGGGGTAGCCCTGTTTCTGTTTCCCTATTGGGCAATAATATTGTGGAATTAAAAGAGGCCAAAAAGGAGCTTAAAGCTATTTTGCAGAACAATGCCCTTTTAAAGGATGTTGCGGACAATGATCCTGCAGGAATAAAGGAAATACGGCTGGAGCTGAAGGAGAATGCCTATTTAATGGGGTTGGATCTTAGAAGTGTTATGAATCAGGTGCGTGCAGGATTTTTTGGGGCCCAGGCGCAACGTTTTCAACGGGGACAGGATGAAATCCGGGTCTGGGTGCGTTACGACCGCTCCGATCGCTCGTCCATCAACGATTTGGACGATATGAGGATTAGTACTCCCAGTGGAAGTAAGGTACCCTTAAAGGAAATTGCAAGTTACGTTATAGTGCGGGGAGATGTGGCTATTAACCATTTGGAGGGTCAGCGCGAAATTCAGGTTTCTGCTGATATTAAAGATGATAAGACTACCAGTGCCACCGATATTATGAATGAAATAAGGACGGTTATTATGCCGGATATCCATTCTAGATATCCTACTGTAACTGCATCCTATGAAGGGCAGAACAGAGAAACCCAAAAGCTTTTTGGGTCTTTAAAATTTGTGGGCCTTTCCGTTTTGCTGTTGATCTATATTACTATAGCCTTTACCTTCAGGAGTTTTAGTCAACCTCTACTTTTGATTATTTTGGTGCCTTTTAGTATCACTGCCGTGGCCTGGGGCCACTGGATCCATGATTTTCCTATCAACGTTTTGTCTATGTTGGGGATTATTGCCTTAATAGGAATTATGGTAAATGATGGCTTGGTGCTTATTGGAAAATTTAATGGTAATCTTAGGGAAGGAATGAAGTTTGATGATGCCATTTATGAAGCCGGTAAATCTAGGTTTAGGGCTATATTTCTTACTTCCATTACGACTATTGCCGGTTTGGCACCTTTGTTATTGGAAAAAAGTCGACAAGCACAATTTTTGAAACCCATGGCTATATCCATTGCCTATGGAATTGGGTACGCGACCGTATTGACCTTATTGATGCTGCCTTTGTTTCTGGCCTTTAGCAATAAAATGAAAGTTGGCACCAAATGGTTGATTACTGGAAAAAAAGTGACCAAAGAAGAAGTTGAACGGGCAATAAAGGAACAAATGGAAGAAAGTCATATGCAAAATTTTGAAAAACATGAGCAGAATGGTCATTCTCCGGAAATATCAACTTCGTTAGAGGATGACATCGCAATATCTAACGAATTGGAAGACAAGAAGTAAATGGGATATAAATATATAATCGCAGGCCTGCTAATTGGTTTTTGCGGAGTTGTAAGTGCTCAGGAGAGGTTATTGTCCAAAGATGCAGCTGTATCATTGGCCTTGGAAAACAATTTTGGAATTAAGGTTGCCAAAAATCAGGTGGCCATGGCGGATAATAATGCGGGTATCCTCAACTCTGGTTACTTGCCTTCCCTTACGGGTACAGCTGGTGCCACGTACAACGAATTGAACAGTAATACGGAGTACCCTGGTCAATTTGAATCCAATGGGAGCCCCAGGCCAGATTTGGAGATCAATGATGCTGAATCACAATCCTACAATGCCGCTCTTCGTTTAGATTATACGCTGTTTGATGGTATGGGCAGACTCTATAATTTTAAGCGATTAAAAGAGCAGTATCAATTATCAGAATTACAAGCTAGGGAAACCATAGAAAATACCATTCTCCAATTATTTAGTGTGTATTATGAAATTGCCAGGCTTACCGAAAACGAGAATGTTCTAAGGCAGGCCTTGGAAATTTCCAAAGACCGGATCAAAAGGGCGGAATATTCCTTTGAATATGGACAGAATACAAAATTGGATATCCTTAATGCCCAGGTAGATGTTACCAATGATAGTATTAGTTTAATGAACGTTCAGCAGAACTTGGCCAATGCAAAAAGGGATTTAAATGTGGTTCTCGATCAAAATCTCAATGAAATATTCGTAGTGGATACCTTGGTGAGTTTTATTCCTAAATTACAGTTGGAGGATTATATTGCCCAATCGAAAGAAAACAATGTGGCCATACTTCAAACAGAGCGCAATATAACCATAAACGAGTATGATATTAAGGTCAACAGATCTGGATATCTGCCTACTTTGGGGCTAAGCGGTAGCTATGGGTGGAATTTGAACCAAAGTGCTGCCACCTCATTTCTTCCGGGACAAATTATACCTGGAAGCAATAGGAACAGTTTAAATTTTGCATTGGGGGCCAGTCTTACATGGAATTTGTTCGATGGAGGCGGTACAACCGTAAGGGTTAAAAATGCCAAAATAGCCTATGAAAATCAGGAAATATTTAAGGAACAGGTAATACTTGAAGTGGATAGGGATATTTTAAATGCCTTGGGGATCTATGAGAACAGGTTACAGATATTTAAAATCCAGGAACAGAACGTAGTGACCAACCAAAATAATTTTGAGCGGTCCAAGGAACAATTTCAATTGGGACGGATAACGTCCATAGAATTTAGGCAGGCACAAATAAACTTGCTCAACGCCCAGACCAATAAGAATTTGGCCAAATACGATGCCAAGTTGGCCGAATTACAGCTGTTACAATTAACAGGACAGTTGTTATCGGTAGAATTTTAATCCAATTATATTCATTTCCAATTGGAGCAAAGCTCTCATTAATAGCTAGAAAGTTTAAGTAATTAAACTATTGATCCATGTACGAACACTTCTTTCAATGTCCCTATTGCTGGGAAGAAATATCCATGCTGTTGGATCCTTCCATTTCCCGACAGACCTATGTGGAAGATTGTGAGGTTTGTTGTAATCCTATCTCGGTTACACCGGTTTTTGACGAGGGGGAGCTAATTGCATTTGAGGCTTTGAATATTGGACAATAGTTTCATTCTCAAACCTGATATTCCTTCAAAAAAAAGACAGTCTAAAAATGTTGGTTTTTAAACTGTCCAATTAGAAGCAGGTAAAATAGTTTATGCTTATTTCTTGTAGTCCCCGGCGTTGATTACCGTCCAATTCTTATAGGGTTTAATGTATTTAAGAATGGCATTGTTGATATCGCTTACGCTTAGACTCTTCACTTTTTCTTCCAAGTTTTTTTGGAATTCCATGGTGCGATTGTAATAAATGTTGTTGTTTACCAGGCCGGCCAGTTCGGCATCTTTTGCTCTGGAAACATTTTCCTCCTGCACCCAGCCGTTTACGGCATTCTTCAATTCTTCCTCCGTAATTCCGTCTTTAATAAAACGATCCAATTCCTCCTTAAAGCCTAATTGTACCTTGTCATAGTTCTCCGGGGCGTATATGGCGTAGAGGTACATGGATGAATTTTGGTCGTCCGCATTGTAATCTGCTTGGAATCCGGCACCTGCACCATAACTAACGCCGTCCTTCTGTCTTAACCTGTCCGCAATCCTCGAATTAAGAAAACCGCCTCCCAGTATGGTGGCTGCCATATTTAATGCGGCATAATCTTCATCCTCTTGGCTAATTTTAACGTTAAGGTTTCCAAGCGTCATAGCATTCTTCTTGTCTGGGGTAAGAATGTCTTCATTTACTTCCGGGGATTCGGTAAAAGGATCTTTTAGCCTGGCGTAGGTATTTTTGCTCTTGAAGTTGGCATACTCTTTTTGCATATAGGTTTTTATTTGCTCCGGCTGCATGTCCCCTATACCTACTAGAATGGATTTGCCCAAACCATAAAATGCCTTGTGGAAGCTTTTAATGTCCTCTACGGTGATCACCCTTATGGCGGCCTCCTCTTCCTCAACGGTCATGGCATATAAAGGATGTCCCTTTGGAAATGTATTGTTTATTACGGATAGTCTTTTAGAAGCCAAAAATTGTGGTTCTGTCTTATTACTTTCCAAATATGCCAAGGACTCTGTTTTTAATTTTTCCAATTCCGAGGCCTCGAAGGAAGGGGTTTTGAGCATTTCCGACATTAGGGCCAAGGTGGCCATTAGGTTTTCTTCGGTAGAAACTACATTGGCATAAACATTCCCATTACTGGCTCTAAAGGATACCGAAGATTTTAGTTTGCTCAATTCGTCCTCGATCTGTTGCCTAGACTTGGATCGGGTACCCTTGTTAAGTAGACTAGCGGTAAAAGAGGGGATAACCCCTTTGTTCATAAGCGATTCCTCATTTCCGTTTCTAATGCTAAAACTAAGTCGGACGGTTTTGCCGCGGTTGCTCTTTTTTATAATACCGTAGGCAATGCCATTGGAAAGTTGGCCTTGGTCCAATCTGGATTGTATGGCATCATAGGAAACATCGAAGGCCTCACCTGTACCCATGTCCTCCTTGCCTTTATAGTTTGATACAAGGGCATCAAGATTTTGCGTATGTTCAATTTCTATTCTTTCGGGCTTTTTGGTAGGATTAAATCGGCCTATGGTTCTATTTGTGGTAATCAGGTATTTCTTGGCAACTTCATTTACGGTTTCAAGACTGGTATTTTCAATTCTATCCCGCTGTATAAATGCCAATCGCCAATCACCAGCACCAATAAATTCGCTCATATAGGTTCCTAAGTAGGAAGAATTTCTAAAGATTTGATCGGTTCGTTTTAAAAGATTGGCTTTGGCTCGATCCAGTTCCTCTTGGGTGATGGGTGTGGTTTTTACGGCATCTAAAGTTTCCTTTAGTACTTTTTCCACTTCGTCGGCATTCTTGTCCGAAGGTACATCTACGTTGATATATAAAAAACCCGGTTCTTTGGTAAAAGGGGAGAAAGACCATATAGAGGAGGCTTTATTTGTCTCGATCAAGGCTTTGTAGAGCCTTCCCGAGGGTTCGTCTGCCAGTACATCTTCAATAATGGAAATGGCGGCATAATCCTCATGTGAGCCTGCCGGGGTATGGTACATGGTGGATACTATCTGTAGATCGCCAACGCGATTGAGATGTACCGTTTTTTCACCATCCTGTGCCGGTTCCTCGGTATAGGAGTCCCTTAATGGAGTGGTTGGTTTTTCAATTTTACCGAACTTTTTTTCGATCAAGTCCAGTGTTTTGGCTTCATCGAATTTGCCCGTAACCATTAAAACGGCATTGTCCGGACGGTAGAATTTTTTATAAAATGCCTGTAGGTTTTCAATGGGAACGCGTTCTATATCGGATCTATTTCCAATAGTGCTGTTACCATAGTTGTGCCATATAAAACCGGCATTGATAACGTTCTGCATAAGAACACGTGATGGGTCGTTTTCGCCACTTTCAAATTCATTGCGTACCACACTGAATTCTGATTCCAAATCTTTTTTGGCTATATAGGAATTCACCATACGATCGGCCTCCAGGTCCAAGGCCCAATCCAGGTTTTCATCAGTGGCATTAAAGGTTTCAAAGTAATTGGTCCTGTCGAACCAGGTGGTCCCATTGGGGCGCGCACCATGCGAGCTCAACTCTTTGGGAATATCCGGATGGTTGGGGGTACCTTTAAAAACCATGTGTTCCAAAAGGTGGGCCATGCCTTTTTCTCCGTAACCTTCATGTCTGGACCCTACAAGATAGGTAATGTTGACCGTTATGGTCTGTGACGAATTATCGGGAAATAGAAGTACTTTAAGGCCATTATCCATTTGGTATTCCGTTATTCCTTCCACAGAGGCTATTTTTTGTAATTGCCCATAGGAAAGACTATTGCAAATCAGGAAGATTAGTATAAGAGATATGATTTTTATTCTCATGACAGTGTAGTTTTTTGATATTCAATAATACAAAAATTAATAGGTGTTTTAGGGGTTATAACCTTATAAATTTTGAGTTTTGGAGGTATATTACGTCATATGGATGGCTCTTTAGAAAAATTGTAATATTTTTAGCCCATCAACCTAAACTAATTTATCAAATGCTAAAACTTACCTCTAGATTATTTAATCTGCATCTATTTAATTTTCTTTCACTATGTTTCTTGTTGATTTCCTTGCAGTCCTGTAAATCGGCACAGGCGGTTGTGGCCGAAACGGATAACAAAACATCCGTTAGCGAGGCCTTTACTGAGAAAATTCCGGCTACCGATATTTCTTTTGATATGGTATTGATACCCGAAGGGACATTTATGATGGGAAGCCCAGAAAACCAAGTAAACAGAAAGGCCGATGAAGGGCCAATGAAGACTGTGGAATTGGATGCCTTTTATATGGGAAAATATGAACTGGGTTGGGAGGTTTTTGAGCTTTTCTTTAAGCAGAATAAAAATTTGTTCGAGAACTTGGAAGCTGACAAGTTAAAAGGCATAGATGCCATTACAAGGCCCAGTCCTCCCTACGAGGATCCTTCCTATGGTATGGGAAAGGTTGGGTATCCTGCCATAAGTATGTCCGCGTATTCCGCCTTGGTGTTCTGTAAGTGGTTGAGTACCGTTACAGGCAGGTTCTATAGATTGCCAACAGAAGCGGAATGGGAATACGCCGCCAAAGCCGGGACCAATACGGCCTATTCCTTTGGTGATGATATTTCCAAAATTGATGAATATGCCGTGTATTATAAAAACTCCGATAATCATTATGCCAAGGTGGGAAGCAAACTGCCAAATCCTTGGGGATTGTATGATATGCACGGAAATGTCTCGGAATGGACTTTGGATGAATACAAGGAAAATGCCTTGGCTATTACCGAATCCAAGAACCCTTGGGTAAAACCTACCGTAATACATCCCAGGGTAATCAAAGGAGGGTCTTGGGACGATGACGCAAAGACACTTAGGTCGTCTGCCAGGATCGTGTCCAGTTTAAAATTACAAAAAAGGGATCCACAGATCCCAAAAAGTTTTTGGTGGAACACGGATTCCAACTTTATTGGATTTAGATTGGTAAGTCCTAAAGTTCAGCCTTCAAAAGAGGAGCAAAAACAGTTTTGGCAAATTGTGCTGGACGAGTAGGAACAACCGTAGAAACCTTTTGAAAACAAATCATTAAATTTAGCACATGAAAAATACACTGTTCATACTATTATCATTTCTGGTTTTAGCCGGTTATGCCCAAGAATCATATACGCTGTCCAAAGAAAGTGTCCTCAAAATTAATGGTTCGTCTACCATTCACGATTGGACCGTAACGGCCAATTCAATGAAGGGATCCATGAAAGTGAAGGCTGGTGTTGTAAATAATCTCTTGTTTCAAGTGGAGGTGGCCCAAATTAAAAGTGAACGTGGAGCGGCGATGGATAAAAAGATGCATGCTGCACTGAAGATGGAAGAGCATCCTGAAGTGTCCTTTAAATTTCAGGAAATAAAGAAAACCGCCGATTCGGAAAATACTTTTAAGATTCATGGGATGCTTAATATTGCCGGTGTTGAAAAAGCGGTGGAAATAACATCGGAATTTCAGGAAGTTGGCGGGAAATATATGTTTAAGGGAAGCAAGGAGATAAAATTACAGGATTACGATATGGAGCCGCCAACGGCAATGTTTGGTCAAATAATAGTGGGTGATAATGTTACTATCGATTTCGATTTGGTCTTTGCCAAAGGATAGGGATGCCTACTCCAGATATTTGGATTGGCTCTTTTATTGAATTTATATTTCTGGATTTATTTGTATTGTGATAATCCTTGGTTCTGAAATGAATAGGTGGGCGCGTGTGCAATATTATTTTTGCAATCGCTCTTCCCTAAAAATTCCTGGCGTTACCCCGGTATGACTCTTAAAGATCCTATTGAAATAGGAGAGATTTTCCAATCCCACTTTTTCTGCAATTTGCTTCAGGGAATTGTTGGTGGAAAGCAATAGCAATTGTGCTCTTTCTATACGTTTGGATTGAATGTATTTATTGGGGCGCATGCCAAAACTTTCATTGAAGACCCTTGAAAAATAATCTGTATTTAGATGGCAAAAGTCGGCCAGCTGCTTCACGGTCAAATTTTCGTGGAGATTTTCATGGATATAGTTTAAGACCATACCAAATTCTTTTTTCACATTACTCTTAGTGGATTGGGTGTTCATATCCTTTATAAACCTGGATATCAATATCTCCAAAATGGCATGGGTTTCCATATAGGCTGAAGGACTTAATTCTTCGTTCCTCTTTTCAAAATCCATCAAGGTGGGTCTGTTGTCATATACTTTTGGGTTGTTATTTTCCAACTGCCTATTCGGATTTAGTTCCAACAAGCGCTTAAAATAATACAAGTCCATTGGATTGGCTTTTGACTCGAAAATAAAACTGCTAAAATTAAATATGGAATAGCCATTTTTTATCTCTTCCAAACAACTGATATAATATTGTTCGTGATATTCATCACATTTGTATCTGCCAAAGGTATAGCTTGGGATGATGTATATATGCCCAGGTTTCAATTCAATTGCTTCATTGCTGTGATAAACCATGGCACTTCCCTCAGTAATGTAATATAGTCTGATAAATGGGCTAATAACATCATCATAATCCCATAGGGGCCCAAGTTTTGCATAACCTACATTCAATAGGGCTAATTTTAGGGATTGAAGAATTTTGGACATAGCTCAGTCTTTTGTCGGATTTAGAACAGTATTAATCAATATATGTTTATCCAAAAACCGATTAATTCACTACTAATTTAATAAATTTTATAGTAAGGAATAGGTTTTGTCAGGATGTTAATGTCGGAAATGTGCAATACTTAAACTGATTTGGACCTGCGTTATGAATCCTTAAATTTTATCTTTGAAAAGGTAGCAAATAGACAGGTCGAATATGGTAATAATTAAGAAGCTTTTAATTTTCACTTGGGTTTTATTATTTTTTTCCTGTGGAGGTCCGGAAATACCTGAATTGGTATCTCTTGAATATGATAAATTACCTAAGAAAGTGGATTTCAATCTACATGTAAAGCCCATTCTTTCGGATAAATGTTTTATATGCCATGGCCCGGATAAGGCAAAAATAAAGGCCGACCTTCAATTGCATACTTCTGAAGCTGCCTATAAGGAGCTGAAGGAATCTCCAGGAAAATTTGCCTTAAAGCCTGGGAATTTAAATAAAAGTGAGGTTTTCCACAGAATTATGTCAGATGACCCCAACTATGTAATGCCGGAACCGGATTCCCATCTTTCGTTATCGGACCATGAGAAGGCAATCTTGATCAAGTGGATAGAACAGGGTGCAGAATATAAAGATCATTGGGCTTTTATAAAGCCGAAAGAATACGATGTCCCAAAAGTCCAGGATAGGGCAGGTGTGGTACAAAATCCTATCGACAATTTTGTTTTGGCACGTTTGGAGCAGGGTAAATTGGAGTTCTCTCCAAAAGCGGACAAAGAATTATTGTTGAGAAGACTTTATCTGGATCTGACGGGATTACCGCCAACTTTGGAGGAGATGGATTCTTTTATGAAAGATCCTTCTCCCGAGGCTTACGAAAAGGTAGTGGACAAATTATTGGACTCTCCCCACTTTGGAGAGCAAATGGCCTTGGATTGGATGGACTTGTCGAGGTTTGCGGATACTCACGGATATAGTGTTGATCGATATCGGGATATGTCCCCTTGGCGTGATTGGGTTATTGATGCCTTCAATAAAAATATGTCCTATGAACAGTTTATAACCTGGCAAATGGCAGGTGATCTTATTGAAAATCCTACTCGGGAAACTATTTTGGCAACAGCCTTCAACCGTGTTCATCCGCAAAATATGGAGGGGGGTATTGTAAGTGAAGAGTTTTTGGTAGAATATGCGGTAGACCGGGCAAGTACGGCCGGGCAAGCCTTTATGGGGTTAACCGTAGCCTGTGCCAGATGCCACGATCATAAATATGATCCCATATCACATAAGGATTTTTATGAACTCACCAGTTTTTTCAATAATGTGAACGAATCGGGGCAGATTTCTTGGAATGATGCCACTCCGGTTCCAACCTTGATGTTGACCACCGAAGAAGAGGAAAAGGTACTGTCCTATATGGAAAGTTTAATTGAAGAAACCGAAGGGGAGATCAAAAAAATGGAAGAGAAGGAAGTGGCTGTCAATTTTGATAAATGGCTATTGGAAGAGCAATACCAATCCATAGATATAAAAATTCCTTCAAACGGATTAACAGCTTATTTCAATCTAAATGATCAAAGTTTGCAAAATGTCATCAACCCAAAGCATAGGGGAACCATGAAGCGGGAAGGTACGGAAGGACAAAAAATAAATTTATCCGAAGGAAAACAGGGCAAAGGAGTATTGTTGGATGGAGATACTTGGCTTGATTTGAGAAAGACAGCTGTTTTCGGAAGAAATGATGCCTTCAGTATAGGCCTATGGGCAAATATACCCTCGAATATCGAGAATGGGAACATTTTCCACAAGGGCGATGGAGCCATTTTGTACAATTGGCGCGGCTATCATCTAAAGATTGTGGACAATAAATTGGAACTCATGATGGCGCATACGGCACCCAATAATGCCATTGTAGAGCTTACAAAAGAAGGGTTTCCCAGGGATGAATGGGTGCATTTTGCCATTACTTATGATGGTTCCAGCAAGGCCGAAGGTTATAGGTTGTTTGTTAATAGTAAGGAGATGGAGACCACTGTGAAAACGGATAATCTGTACAAGGACATTCTATTTAGGAATAACAATGAACCAGGCTTGCAATTGGGGGCAAGATTAAGGGGTAAGGGAATAAAAGGAGCTGTGGTAGATGAGATAAGGGTGTATGATAGGGATTTGTCGGCCGTGGAGGTAATGCAACTTGCCAATAATCCTCTACTAGATGAATTGCTAAAAAGGGAGAAAGCAAGTCTTGCCTCCAATGATAAAAAATTACTGCAGGAGCACTATTTGAAGTCGGTTTCCCAAGCCACCACATTACAGCACCAGAAACTGGCAGAATTGCGCAAGAGTTATGTGGATAGTGTAGAAAAGGTAAAAGAGGTAATGGTCATGGAGGAAACCGCTGAACCGGTGCCGTCCTACATTTTGGATAGGGGAGTGTATAACGCCAGGGGAGAGGAAGTGTTTCCCAATACCCCTAAAGCTATTTTACCCATGCCCGAGGATTATCCAAAAAACCGATTGGGATTTGCCCAATGGTTGTTTCATGAGGACCATCCCCTTACTGCAAGAGTGGCGGTGAACAGGTTTTGGCAACATTACTTTGGGTATGGTCTGGTAAAGACTTCGGAGGATTTTGGGAACCAGGGCGAAATGCCAAGTCACCCCAAATTACTGGATTGGCTGGCCTTGGAATTTAGAGATTCGGGATGGGATGTTAAGGCATTTCAAAAATTGATAGTGATGTCGCATACCTATCAACAATCTTCCATGGTAAGTGAGGAATTGATGGAAATGGATATCGACAACAGACTTTTGGCAAGAGGACCTTCTAAAAGGCTATCCGGAGAGATGCTACGCGATAATGCCCTGGCCAGTTCCGGATTGCTGAACAAAACCATAGGAGGGGAAAGTGTAAGTCCGTACCAACCGGAAGGGCTATGGAGGGTGAACAACGCTACCTACAGGCAGGATACCGGGGATAAACTTTACCGAAGAAGTATGTACACCATATGGAAACGTTCCGTACCCCATCCTACTTTAGCCACCTTTGATGCTCCAGCGCGGGATGTATGTACCATTCAGCGACAGGAGACCAATACCCCGTTACAGGCTTTGGTATTGCTGAATGATCCAACTTATATTGAAGCATCCAGGGTCTTGGGCAAGCGTATGAGCGATTTGGGAGATTTAAAATTGGCCATCTCCAATGTTTTTAGGCAGCTTACCGGGAGGAAAATTAAGGAGGATGAGCTGCGATTGCTGGTTGAACTTCAGGAGAATGAATATAAGAAATTTGCGGCCAACTTGGAAAGAACAAAAGGATGGCTGAATACAGGTGAATTTAAATTGGAGAATGTTGATGATAAGGCTTTGGTTGCCGCCAATGCCGTGGTGGCCAACACCATTATGAATGCCGACGCCTGTATTACTAAAAGATAAAAAGTTAAAGAATTGCAGAATTAAATAGGAGGGTATGTGCGATCATCATGATAAATTAAGATCTAATAATCGGGATCTTCAGAGCATCGAAAAACAATGGGATAGAAGGGAGTTCTTTAAAAAGACCTCCCTTGGTATTGGGGCCATGGCCCTTGGTTCCCTATTGAATACGGAAAAGATGTGGAGTGCTGTGGATCCAGCCTCTGCCCAAAGGAATTCCTTGAGTGCCTTCACTAAAAATAAATTGGGTTTGCCACATCATCTGCCAAAAGCAAAGCGCATAGTGTACCTTTTTCAAAGTGGTGGTCCTTCGCAATTGGATCTTTTCGATTACAAGCCTAAGCTAAAGGATATGTTTGGTAAGGACTTGCCAGATTCCATAAGGGCCGGGCAGCGCCTTACTGGGATGAGCGCCGATCAAACGGCCTTTCCCATTGCCGCATCTACCCTAAATTTTAAGCAGTATGGGGAATCTAGGGCGTGGGTCAGTGATGCAATGCCCTATTTGTCCGAGGTTGTGGATGATCTTTGCTTTATTAAGGGAATGCATACCGATGCCATTAACCATGATCCGGCAATAACCTTTTTTCAAACCGGAAGTCAACAACCGGGAAGACCATCCATAGGTTCCTGGATCAGCTACGGATTAGGGTCGGACAATGATAATTTGCCTACTTTTATTTCCTTGGTTTCCAAAAATGGTTCTGGGCAGCCCTTGTACTCCCGTTTATGGGGCAACGGCTTTTTGCCTACAGAACATCAGGGGGTACAGTTCCGATCGGGCAAGGACCCGGTACTTTATTTGGGAGACCCTGAGAATTATGACGGAAATGACCGCCGACAAATGCTGGATTATTTGAAAAAATTGAATGGGATGGCCTATGACGCCTTTGGAGATCCCGAAATCAATGCTAGGATAGCACAGTATGAAATGGCCTATAGAATGCAGACCTCCGTACCCGAGGTAACGGATACCTCGGACGAGCCCGACCATATTTTTGATATGTACGGTCCCGATAGTAGAAACCCCGGAACTTATGCGGCAAATTGTTTGATGGCCCGTAAATTATTGGAAAAGGATGTGAAATTTGTTCAATTATACCATCAAGGTTGGGATCAACATGGCAATTGCCCAGGGGGAGTAAAATACCAGAGCAAAAATACAGATCAGGGAACCGCGGCCTTGATAAAGGATTTAAAACAACGGGGCATGCTGGAAGATACCTTGGTGGTGTGGGGCGGAGAGTTTGGACGTACAGTCTATTCCCAAGGTCAGCTCACTGAAACGAACTACGGACGTGACCACCATCCGAAGGCCTTTACCATGTTCATGGCAGGGGCAGGGGTGAAACCGGGATTCACCTATGGCGAGACCGATGATTTTGGCTATAACATTATCAAAGATCCAGTACATACCCACGATTTTCAGGCTACCTTATTACATTTATTTGGAATAGATCACGAAAGATTGACCTATAAACATCAAGGACGTAGGTTTAGACTTACTGATGTACATGGGGATGTGGTGAAAGATATTCTTACTTGATGCAAAAAGTAAAAACATGTTGGCTGTATTTTTTAAAAATTAGGAATGGAAAGTAACGTACCGGATTTTATATTGTTTTTAGGTAGATTTCACCCACTAGTGGTGCATTTACCCATTGGATTCTTAATTTTTGCCTTTGTCTTGGAACTTTATGGGCGTTGGAAAAGGGATTTCGCGGTTTCCATGGCAATTGAATTTGCCTTGTTGGGTGGAGCCATAAGTGCCGCTGTAGCCAGTGTCCTGGGGTATATGCTCTCCTTGAGCGGGGACTATGAGCAGGATATGTTGGATACTCATTTTTGGTTTGGAATAGCAACTACTCTGGTCGCATTTCTAGCATGGTCCATTCTTTCAGGCAAGCTTCATATACCAAAATTAAAAGGTTTAAAGGCCAATATAGCTGGTCTGACCCTTGTGGTTATTTTGGTGGCTATTACCGGTCATTATGGGGGTAATTTGACCCATGGAAGCGATTATTTGGTTAAATATGCTCCTTTTGGAAGAACGGAAAAAGTGGTGCTGCCCCCAATTGCAAAATTGGAGGAAGCCGCTGTCTATGATTATCTGGTAAACCCTATCCTTGAAACAAAGTGCAATAGTTGTCATAATTCCAGCAAGAAAAAGGGAGGACTCTCCTTTCAGGATTCCGTTGCTATCAAAAAAGGAGGTAAGAATGGGGAGGTTTTTATAGCTGGAAATGTTGCTAAGTCCGAGATGGTTAGACGTACAATGCTGGATCCCCACCATGAGGATTATATGCCTCCTGAAGGTAAGACTCCCCTTACTGATGAGGAGAAATCAATTCTGTCATTCTGGATAGAAAAGGCCAATGCGGACTTTAAGATAAAAATGGGGGATTTGGAAACTCCTGAAGAGATAACGAGTATTGCCTCTAACATGTTGGGCTTGGAAGATGTGACCGGTAAAAGTGGAATACCCTTGCCTAAAGTGAGCCAAATAAATGAGGAAATATTGAAGGGTATTATGGGTGAAGGGTTCAAAGTTCGGGAATTAATATTTGAATCCGGTCTGTACGAGGTTGTGCTGCCCCCTAATTTTATTAGTTCCGGGAACAGGACTGAATTGGACGGAAAGCTGGAAAAGCTTCTTCCAATGAAGGACAACATTATCTGGCTTTCCCTCAAGGACAATGATGTGCAGGACAGGCATTTAAAAACCATCGGTCAATTTCAAAACCTTCAAAAAGTTGAGCTGGAAAAAAATCCGATAACAGACGTAGGTATTTCTGAAATTACAGGGATTCAAAGTATAACTGGCCTTAATCTATATCAGACTAAAATTACCGCATCCAGTTTTGAGAATTTTATAAAAATGAAAGGATTGGAACGGGTATACGCTTGGGGAACAGCAATAACCGAAGATGAGGTGGCAAGTTTTGCCAAAAAAGAAAATCGACCCGCCATAATAATGGGGATGTAATGACGGTATATTAATGATTAATTTATTTCAATATATAAAATGCATTATTAAAGATGTTAAAACTATGAAATAGCCCATATAATAAGATAGTTTCCTTATGAGACAAAAAGTTAGCATAGTATTGATTTTATTGGGCCTGGTGGCACTGTTGTTCGCCTTCAAATCGGGGCTTTTCAAATCCTCTGGGGATGTGTATGCCGATCAGAAGCTGCCTGAGGTGGTTGACTATAACTTTCATATAAAGCCCATACTATCGGATAATTGCTATACCTGCCATGGACCTGATGCCAACAAGCGAAAGGCCGGCCTGCGTCTGGACCTTGAACAGGCCGCGCTTTCGGAACTACCGGGGAATCCCGGAAAATATGCCGTTGTAGCGGGAAAGCCCGCCAACAGTCTCTTGTACCAGCACGTGGTCTCGGACGATCCAAAACAGCTGATGCCCCCACCGGATTCACAATTGGCACTTAATTCCTATGAAAAGAAACTCTTGAAGAAATGGATAGAACAGGGTGCCAAGTTCGATAAGCACTGGGCCTTTATCCCTCCCAAGAAGGCGGAGCTGCCCAAGACCGAATCGGCGGATTGGGCACAAAATGAGATCGATGCCTTTATCATGGAGAAACTGGAGGAGAACGCCCTGGCCCCCTCCCAAAAGGCGGAGGACCATACGTTGATCAGGCGGATGGCCCTGGACCTTACGGGCCTGCCCCCCAATGCGGACCAGGTGAAAAGATATCTCAACAATACCTCCGGGGACATATTGGAACGGGCCATAGATGAGTTTTTGGCCTCCCCGAGCTATGGGGAACGTATGACGCAGGTCTGGCTGGATGTGGCCAGGTATGCGGACTCCCACGGCTACCAGGACGATAGCTATAGGAGCATGTGGCCCTGGCGCGATTGGGTGATCCATGCCTTTAACAACAACATGCCCTATGATGAGTTTTTGACGGAGCAATTGGCTGGCGACCTGATGCCCAATGCCACCAAGGAACAGGTGCTGGCCACGGGTTTCAACAGGAACCACCCTATCACCCAGGAGGGCGGGGTCATCCAGGAGGAGTACCAGTCCTATTATGTGGTGGACCGCACCAATACCTTGGGCAAGGGAATATTGGGCCTTACCCTGGAATGTGCCAAATGCCATGACCATAAATACGACCAGCTGTCCCAAAGGGACTATTTTGAAATCTATTCCTTTTTCAACAATGTTGCTGAGAAAGGTCTTCAGAAAACCGCTGGCGATGCCTATAGAAAGGAATATTTTGCGGACGACCCCTTTATCGCCATCACCGATCAGGAGACCAAGGGCGTGCTGTCCTTCATCAATAAGCCCGAAGGTAAAGATGTAAAGGTGATGGTCATGAACGATTCCATGCCCAGAACAACCTATATTTTCGACCGTGGGGAATATGACAGTCCGGGAGAGGAAGTATCGCCCAATGCCCCGGGAATAATACTTCCCTTTTCCGAAAATCTTCCCAAAAACAGATTGGGACTGGCCCAATGGGTGACCGATGAGAACAATCCCTTGACCTCCAGGGTCTTTGTGAACAGGATCTGGGGGATGTTGTTCGGGAGGGGACTTGTGGAAACTTCCGAAGATTTTGGGGTGCAGGGCAGTCTGCCCACCCATCCGCAATTGTTGGACTGGCTGGCCAAGGATTTTATGGAGCACGATTGGGACATAAAATATCTTTTGAAGAAAATAATGCTCTCCGCTACCTACCAGCAAAGCTCCATTGCTACCGAGGAATCCAAAAAGGCGGATCCGGATAATAAATGGCTTTCCAGGGCCCCCAGGTTCAGGATGAGCGGGGAGATCATACGTGACTATGTGCTGGCCACCAGTGGTCTGCTGAACAGGGAAATAGGCGGGCCAAGTGTAAAGCCCTACCAGCCCCCAGGGCTGTGGGAGGAGACTAATGCAGGGAATAACAGAGGCGGACTAACCAGTTATGTACAGGATGAGGGCGATAAATTGTACAGGCGTTCCCTGTACACCTTATGGAAAAGGACCCTTCCACCACCGAGCATGTCCATTTTTGATGCGCCCAATAGAGATATCTGTGAGGTGAGGCGCCAAAAGACCAATACGCCATTACAGGCCCTGGCATTGCAGAACGATGTGCAGATGTTGGAGGCGGCCCGGGTACTATCGGAGAATACCATTACGGATACAAAAGATGCGGAAAAGTGGGTCACCACCGTATTTCAGCGTATCTTGGTAAGGAACCCCAAGGAAGAGGAAAAAAAGGTCTTGGAGGAATATTATACCGATGCCCTGGACAAGTTCTTGAACGACAGGGAGAATGCGGAAAAATTGCTTGCCCAGGGAGAATATAAAAGATTGGATACCGATCCGGCAAAAACGGCCGCGCTGATGTTGACGGCCCAGGTAATCTACAATCTAGATGAAACAATTACCAAAGAGTGATGATGACTGAAATTGAAATTATTAAGTTTTGAAAGGATTCATTTTTTTAGTCGTAGACCAATTAATATCGTTTATCAAAAATATTGGGAATAGGAAGATAGTGTTGAATCAGGAATGTTAAGTAGAGTTTTCTTGAATATTATTAAAATAGCCAAGTTAATTATGAAAATTTTAAACCCTTATTTAAAAAGATGTTACTATTTTAGTATAAATAATGTAATATATGTAAAATGAGAAGTTGTATCTTCTTAACTGAGGATTTTGGGCTTTTGGCTTTTACTTCTTGGAATTTCAATAGATGAAAATAAAGTTCCCAAATGAAACAAAAAATTATCATAGGATTAATTTTATTGGGCCTGGTGGCACTGTTGTTCGCCTTCAAATCGGGGCTTTTCAAATCCTCTGGGGATGGGTATGCCGATCAGAAGCTGCCTGAGGTCGTAGACTATAACTTTCATATAAAGCCCATACTGTCGGACAACTGCTATACCTGCCATGGTCCTGATGCCAACAAGCGAAAGGCGGGCCTGCGTCTGGACCTTGAACAGGCCGCGCTTTCGGAACTACCGGAGAATCCCGGAAAATATGCCGTTGTAGCGGGAAAGCCCGCCAACAGTCTCTTGTACCAGCACGTGGTCTCGGACGATCCAAAACAGCTGATGCCCCCACCGGATTCACAATTGGCACTTAATTCCTATGAAAAGAAACTCTTGAAGAAATGGATAGAACAGGGTGCCAAGTTCGATAAGCACTGGGCCTTTATCCCTCCCAAGAAGGCGGAGCTGCCCAAGACCGAATCGGCGGATTGGGCACAAAATGAGATCGATGCCTTTATCATGGAGAAACTGGAGGAGAACGCCCTGGTCCCTTCCCTGAAAGCGGAGGAGCATACGCTGATCAGAAGAATGGCCCTGGACCTTACGGGCCTGCCCCCCAATGCGGACCAGGTGAAAAGATATCTCAACAATACCTCCGGGGACATATTGGAACGGGCCATAGATGAGTTTTTGGCCTCCCCGAGCTATGGGGAACGTATGACGCAGGTCTGGCTGGATGTGGCCAGGTATGCGGACTCCCACGGCTACCAGGACGATAGCTATAGGAGCATGTGGCCCTGGCGCGATTGGGTGATCCATGCCTTTAACAACAACATGCCCTATGATGAGTTTTTGACGGAGCAATTGGCTGGCGACCTGATGCCCAATGCCACCAAGGAACAGGTGCTGGCCACGGGTTTCAACAGGAACCACCCTATCACCCAGGAGGGCGGGGTCATCCAGGAGGAGTACCAGTCCTATTATGTGGTGGACCGCACCAATACCTTGGGCAAGGGCATCTTGGGGCTTACTTTGGAATGTGCCAAATGCCATGACCACAAATACGACCAGCTATCCCAAAGGGACTATTATCAGATCTATTCCTTTTTCAACAATGTGGATGAAAAGGGGTTACGTATGGATGCTGTACAGGCTGCAAATCAGAAATATTTTGCTGACGCACCCTATATAACCATTACCGATGAGGAGACCAATGGGGTCCTGTCCTTTATCAACAAGGCCGAAGGTGAAGACGTCAAGGTGATGGTCATGAACGATTCCATGCCCAGAACGACCTATATTTTCGACCGTGGGGAATATGATAGTCCGGGAGAGGAAGTAACGCCCAATGCCCCGGAAATAATACTTCCATATTCCGAAAATCTTCCCAAAAACAGATTGGGACTGGCCCAATGGGTGACCGATGAGAACAATCCCCTAACGGCAAGGGTCTTTGTGAACAGGATCTGGGGGATGTTGTTCGGGAGGGGACTTGTAGAAACTTCCGAAGATTTTGGGGTGCAGGGCAGTCTGCCCACCCATCCGCAATTGTTGGACTGGCTGGCCAAGGATTTTATGGAGCACGATTGGGACATAAAATACCTTTTGAAGAAAATAATGCTCTCCGCTACCTACCAGCAAAGCTCCATTGCTACCGAGGAATCCAAAAAGGCGGATCCGGATAATAAATGGCTTTCCAGGGCCCCCAGGTTCAGGATGAGCGGTGAGATCATACGGGATTACGTTTTGGCCACCAGTGGTCTGCTGAACAGGGAAATAGGCGGGCCAAGTGTAAAGCCCTACCAGCCCCCAGGACTATGGGAGGAAACCAATGCAGGTGGCAATAGAGGTGTTCTTACGACTTATACTGCCGACGAAGGCGATAAATTGTACAGGCGTTCCCTGTATACTTTGTGGAAAAGGACCCTTCCACCACCGAGCATGTCCATTTTTGATGCGCCCAACAGGGATATCTGTGAGGTGAGGCGCCAAAAGACCAATACCCCATTGCAGGCCCTGGCATTGCAGAACGATGTGCAGATGTTGGAGGCGGCCCGGGTACTATCGGAGAATACCATTACTGATACAAAAGATGCGGAACAGTGGGTCACCACCGTATTTCAGCGTATCTTGGTAAGGAACCCCAAGGAAGAGGAAAAAAAGGTCTTGGAGGAATATTATACCGATGCCCTGGACAAGTTCTTGAACGACAGGGAGAATGCGGAAAAATTGCTTGCCCAGGGAGAATATAAAAGATTGGATACCGATCCGGCAAAAACGGCCGCGCTGATGTTGACGGCCCAGGTAATCTACAATCTAGATGAAACAATTACCAAAGAATAATGATCATGGAAGACGACAAAACAAATTCTGAAAATCCGCTCAAGGTAAACCGTAGACATTTCTTTTCGCAATTAAGTGTAGGAATCGGTTCTTTGGCTTTGGGCTCTTTGTTGATCCCGGACCTTTTTAAGGGTGGCCCTAAACCTTTGGCGAGTCAGCCATTAGGAATTCCCCATTTTGCCCCAAAAGCGAAACGGGTAATCTACTTGTTTCAATCCGGGGCTCCGTCCCAGTTGGAATCCTTTGATTATAAACCTACCCTTACCAAACGTATGGGTGAAGATTTGCCAGAATCTATCCGTAACGGCCAACGGCTTACCGGTATGACCTCTGGCCAGGATAAATTTCCCTTAATGCCTTCGGCCGCCAAGTTTGCCCAACATGGTAAAAGTGGAGCATGGGTAAGCGAGTTTTTTCCGCATATTGCCAAAATTTCCGATGAGATCTGTATAGTAAGAAGTATGCATACCGAGGCCATAAACCACGATCCGGCCATCACTTTTTTTCAAACGGGAAGTCAGCAATCGGGGAGGCCGAGTATGGGCTCCTGGATGAGCTATGGGTTGGGAAGTGAAAATCAAAATTTGCCTTCTTTTGTTGTGCTTACTTCAAGGGGCAAGGGAAATAGCCAAGGCTTATATTCCAAGCTTTGGTCCAGTGGATTCTTGGACTCCAAGCATCAAGGGGTACTGTTGCGCTCAGGGAAGGATCCTGTTCTCTATTTGAACGATCCCGATGGAATTTCGCGTTCCGATAAGCGCCATTTGTTGGACCATGTTTCTTCATTGAATAAAATACATCATGTTGAAACGGGCGACGACGAGATAGAATCAAGGATTGCCCAATATGAAATGGCCTATAGGATGCAAATGTCGGTGCCCGATGTTATGGATATTAAAAAAGAACCGGAATCCATCATTAAATTATATGGGGAGGATTCCCAAGTACCCGGGACTTATGCGGCCAATTGCCTTCAGGCCCGTAGGCTGGCTGAGAATGGGGTGCGCTTTATACAGTTATACCACCAAGGTTGGGACCAACACGGTAATCTACCGAATGAAATGGCCGGACAGGCCAAGGATGTGGATCAGGCATCTGCTGCCCTTATCCTGGATTTAAAACAACGTGGCATGTTGGAGGACACCTTGGTTATTTGGGGCGGGGAGTTTGGAAGGACCAATTATTGTCAAGGTAATTTTGATCCAAAAAATTACGGTAGGGACCATCACCCTAGGGCCTTCAGTATCTGGATGGCCGGTGGCGGTATAAAGCCCGGTATAACTTATGGGGAGACTGATGAATTTGGATACAATATTGTTAAAAATCCTGTTCATATCAATGATTTCCATGCCACTATCATGAATAATTTAGGACTGGATCACGAACAATTGATTTATAAATATCAGGGACGTCGCTTTAGGCTTACAGACGTTGCCGGTAATGTTGTAAATGATATCTTAACATAGTATATGGCTCAAAAAAATAGTTCTCCTTGGGTCGATTATGTTATTTTCGGTCTTACTGTATTTCTAGTTTTCTGTTTAATTTTTGAATCTTTTATTGATCTTCCAAGCCTCGTAGCCTGGTTGGGTCGCTGGCATCCTTTAATCCTGCATTTTCCAATTGTATTATTATTAATGGCCGCTGTTATTGGTCTTTTCAATCAAATAGTTCCTAAATTGTTACTTACGGTTGCCACACTTTCCGCGCTGGTTACCGCCATTACGGGATTCTTTTTGGGGACTGAATCCGTACCCAAGGGCGACCTTCTTTTTTGGCACCAATGGATGGGGGCCGGGGTGGCTATTTTGGCAGTTGTGTGGTATTGGGTGAGTACCAATCATTTACAGCAGACTTATTTGGTGAAGGGAATACAGGTGGTATTGATTGTTTTAATAGGACTCACGGGCCACTACGGGGGAATGATTACACATGGGGAAGACTTTTTGGCTTTGCCTAGAAGTGAAAAATTGGAGAAGATTCCAGAAAACCCGTTGATTTATGAGCATATAGTATACAGGGTGTTGGACAATAATTGTGTAGCCTGCCATAATCCGAATAAAATTAAGGGGGAGCTTTTAATGACCAGTATAAGCGAGCTTATCAAAGGAGGTGAAAGTGGCCCCGCTTTGGTGGTTGGAAATCCAGGGGAGAGTGAACTTATCAGGCGCTTACATTTGCCAATGGAAGATGAGGAACATATGCCGCCTGAGGGCAAGAAACCATTGTCCGATAACGAAATACAAATATTGGAACGTTGGATAGCCTTGGGAGCCTCTGATACCCTAAAATTAAGCCATTTGGATAACGATGAACCATTGGTAGGAATGGTTAGAAAGATGATGGAACCCGGAACAATAAATTCATGGGCAAAACTTCCCAAGGTAGCGGACAGTACCCTTCAAAATTTGGCCTCGGATTATGTTACCATTAAAAGGATAGCCAGTAATTCCCAGGCGCTGAGCGTTTCCGTGTACTTACCTCCAGAATACGATCCTAAAAATATTACAGATTTAAAGCGGATTTCCAATAATATCATAGAATTGGATCTGAGCGGAATCCCTATTGGTCAAAAGGAAATGGACCTAGTGGCCATGTGCAAGAATTTGGAATGGTTGGAGATAGATAGAACTCCTGTAACAGATACAGAGTTCAAGAAGTTAATTGGTAATACGGGTTTAAGGGTCCTAAAGGCATATGAAACGAACATTAGTGATGAAAGTGTTGCTGTTCTAAAGGATTTCAAGGGTCTTAGAAGTCTTTATGTATGGGAGACCAAAATTTCTGAAGGGGGACTCACTGAGCTGAAAGAAGCATTGCCCAATTTACATTTGGACTACGGAATTGATCCAGAACTAAAAATTGAATTTATAGAGAAAGATACTATTGTGGAGAGTAAAGAGTAATTTCGTAATCGGATTTACAATTTACCATCAGAACTATGTCTAAAGCTTTGCATCTTCATTTTTTCATTAGTCTTTTTATCTTTCATTCGTTACTGACGGCCCAGACAAGGTATGAGTATACCCACCAACAAATGGGGACCCAAATTGGTCTGGTGTTTTATTATAATGACAGGCAAAAGGCGGATTCCATAGCACAGCTGGTATTCGGGAGGATAGATGAATTGAATGCCACTCTAAGCAATTATCTTCCACAAAGCGAAATCAACCTCCTTGGTAAAAGTCCAAATATGAATGTGGCTGTGAGTGAAGACCTATTTCGCCTCATGAGTATTTCAGGGGACTATGCCAAAAGGACAAATGGGGCATTTGATATTACCCTTGGCCCACTCATTGAACTATGGAAAAAAGCTAGGGAAAACAGGCAAGTTCCTTCAATAGCTGAAATAAAGACCGCACAACAAAGAACCGGTTACGGCAAGGTGGAATTCCCGACCGGCAATACGGTAAGGTTAAAACAAGAAGGAATGCAATTGGACGTTGGCGGGATAGGAAAAGGATTTGCTGCCGATGAGGCCATTAGCCTGTTGAAGAGGAATGGTGTAAATGCGGCTTTGGTAGATATGGGTGGAGACGTTACGGTAAGTGGGCCCCCGCCCAATAGGGAATTTTGGGTTTTGGGGTTTAGTTATTACAGTGAAAACGGGGAAGAAGTATTCCAAAAAGTTAAGCTTAAAAATCAGGCCGTAGCCACCTCGGGAGATTTATATCAGTATGCGGTAATAGATGGGAAGCGGTACTCGCATATCATCAATCCTAAAAATGGTATGGCGTTGAGCAATAATATCCAGGTAACTGTTGTAGCACCCAATGGGACCATGGCAGATGCATATGCTTCCGCTTTAAGTGTTTTGGGAATTGAGGAAGGTATGAATATTGTCAAAAAAACACCTGATTTGGAGGCGTTTATGGTAGAAGACATCCCTGGAGAATACAAGAAGTGGAACAGTCCAGGATTTGTCAAATCTATTGTTGAAGATTAAAGAGAATTTTTCACTTGTAATAAATTAAAAAGTTCCTTCCCCTAGAAGGGGAAGGTGTCCCGGTCCACGTTTAGTGGAGTGGGACGGAAGGGGTGAAGAACGTTGGAAGGATTTATGTTCTGTCTTGGATCCCTTCCGTCTTTTGTCCCTGAAAAAGGCCCAAAATCCACCTTCCCTTGCCAAGGGAAGGAGCAAAAGATATTGTTGTTTTTAAGAAAATACGGGATAATTCTAGAAAAAATATGGAATAATGGGTTCCTTCCCCTAGAAGGGGACGGAAGGGGTGATGAATGTTGGAAGAATTTATGTACTGTCTTGGATCCCTTCCGTCTTTTGTCCCTGAAAAAGGTCCAAAATCCACCTTCCCTTGCCAAGGGAAGGAGCAAAAGATATTGTTGTTTTTAATAAAATAGGGGATAATGTTAGAAAAAATATGGAATAATGGGTTCCTTCCCCTAGAAGGGGACGGAAGGGGTGATGAATGTTGGAAGAATTTATGTACTGTCTTGGATCCCTTCCGTCTTTTGTCCCTGAAAAAGGTCCAAAATCCACCTTCCCTTGCCAAGGGAAGGAGCAAAAGGATTATTATATTTGGGATAGATATGAAGCCTAAAAAAATACATAATAGACCTGAAACCAAAATCAATAGATTAAAGCTTCGAAAAAGCCTGACTTCTGCAGAGGCCTTTCTTTGGAATGAATTAAAGGGTAAAAAATTGGAAGGCAGGAAATTTAGGAGACAACATAGTATTGGGGATTATATTACAGATTTCTATTGTGCACGGGAAAATTTGATAATAGAATTGGATGGGGAGGTTCATAACAATTTAATAGCTATTGATTATGACGAGAAAAGAACTGCCTTTTTCAATGTAAATGGTTTCAAGGTTGTGCGATTTGAAAATAAAATGGTTTTTGAAAATTTGCCAAGTGTTTTACAAGAAATATGCGAGTATTTTATTAATGAATAAAAATATATGGTTCCTTCCCCTTCTAGGGGAAGGTGTTCCGCTTCACCTCAAGTGAAGAGGAACGGAAGGGGTGATGAACGGTGGGTGGATTTTTGTTAAGTGCTGGATCCCTTCCGTCTTTTGTCCCTGAAAAAGGTCCAAAAGCCGCCTTCCCTTGGCAAGGGTAGGAGCATAAGTTATGTTATTCTTGTTTTTAATAAAATACGGGATAATGTTAGAAATAATATGGAATAATGGGTTCCTTCCCCTAGAAGGGGAAGGTGTCCCGGTCCACGTTTTAGTGGAGTTGGACGGAAGGGGTGAATAATGTTGGAAGGATTTATGTTCTGTGCTGGATCCCTTCCGTCTTTTGTCCCTGAAAATGCACGGATTTATATTGTAATATTGTAGCATAACAGTAGTTATATGAATATTAAGGACAGAATAAAACAATTGGCCCAGGCACACTCTTCAGAGTTTGTTAAGGTAAGGAGGCATCTGCACCAGTACCCCGAACTTTCCTTTCAAGAGCACCACACCTGTGCCTATGTGCGGGAACGGCTTTTGGAAATTGGGATCACCGAAATTGAATCTGTTGCCAAAACTGGTTTAATGGCTACAATAAATGGAAAGGCTTCGGGCAAAACCATCCTTTTAAGGGCAGATATGGATGCCCTTCCCATACAAGAAGAAAATACTGTGGAATACGCCTCCCAAAATAATGGGATTATGCATGCCTGTGGACATGATGTACACATGACTTCCCTCTTGCTGACCACTAAAATTCTTTGGGAGCTTAGGAAAGATTTTTCTGGAACGGTAAAATTATTATTTCAACCAGGGGAGGAATTGATGCCCGGTGGGGCTACCTTGGTAATGAAAGAGACTGCCTATAATGCCTTGGGGCCAATTCCCCATTTAGGACAACACGTAATGCCCAACCTTCCTGCCGGGAAAGTAGGTTTTAGATCTGGACTATTTATGGCCAGTATGGATGAGATTTATATCACCATTATTGGAAAAGGCGGTCATGCCGCCGTGCCAGAAGAATGTATAGACCCTATTCTCATTGCATCCCATGTTATTGTGGCGGCCCAGCAGGTGGTTAGCAGAATGGCATCGCCCAAAACTCCCAGCGTCTTGTCCTTTGGTCGTATTATTGGGGATGGTGCCAATAATGTTATCCCGGACAAGGTAACCATTGAGGGTACTTTTAGGACCTATGATGAGGTATGGAGGACAGAGGCGATTGAAAAACTCACTAATTTGGTGAAATCCATCGTAGAAGGTATGGGAGCAGAATGCATAGTAGATATACCAAGGGGATACCCACATTTAAAAAATGATGTGGAATTGACGAATGCTATGAAGAAGGGAGCAATAGACTACCTTGGGTCTAACAATGTGGAAGACCTGGATTTATGGATGGCTGCCGAGGATTTTGCTTATTATTCCCAACAAAATAAGGCCTGTTTTTATTTGTTGGGCGTAGGGAATACGGAAAAGGGCATTACCTCTGGCTTACATACCCCAACCTTCAATATAGATGAATCGGCATTGGAAACAGGAGGTGGATTAATGGCCTGGCTGGCTTTGCAGTCACTGCTATAACCGAAAAATTAGTTCAGTTGGGATAACCTGTTCACCAGTTTTCCTACAGTTAAACCCTGCACCAGTATAGAAAAGACAACAACATAGGTAATGATCAAGAAAATGTCCCGATGCCAAGGTAATGGAAATCCCACCTTTTAATATGCCCCAGGTGATAACTATGTTTTCAAGTTAAGGATAGAATAAATTTTTGGCATAATGACAACCAACTAATGTTTTGATTACTTTTAAGCCTTACCATTGGTAATTATAGTATGAAAAACTATTTGCAGTATTTTATTAGTTTTCTGTTTGTGCTACTGATCTACGGTATTCACATGTTACCAGTTTCAGATAGTATGTTGAATGAAAACAACACCGAACTTTCCAATGTTTTTTTAGCTTCCCAAATTAGATATCATCAGGAATTTGCACCCTTTGCCAGACGCCCGCTGACATCCATGTTAATCGAAGGGTCCTCGGGTATTTTTGGAATTACCCTAGGGGAGTCCTTTGTACTGGTAAACCTGTTATTGCTGTTTTTCAGTGGATTGTTGGTATATATCCTTTCCATTGCACTTAATGCTTCCAAGGGGCAGGCATTATTTAACCAAGTGTCTTATTTTTTGACATTTTCTATTCTATTCGCCTTTTTTCCACCCGTCTTCAGTTATGATGAGCCTCTTCAGTATTGTTTGATCATGCTTGGTATTTTGACCTTGATCCGTGAAAAGTGGTTATATTATATTCCTATATTTTTATTGGCAATTATTGCCAGGGAAAGTACTGTATTTCTTATGCCCGGATTGGCCATTATTTTTTCAGGTTTTAGTTTAAAGGCCAAGAATATGTGGTCCATGTCCGTAAAAAGAAAATTGCTCCTGCTATTTGTTCCCCTTCCGCTATACGCAATTTATTTGGGGACATTTTTGTGGACTACAGATATTTGGAAAGAAACGTCAGAGGTGGCCGCCAACAGGCTGAGCTGTTATTTTCAAAATTTTGGGACTTATGCCAGTTCTGTAGAATCTATAGTCTCTTTTTTCTTGGTTTTAGGTCCTGGTCTATATTTTCTTTATATGAGCAATAAGCCCAAGGTCTTTACTGCATTGGAAAAAAATTACGTTCAGGCTTTTTTACTGGCAGTGGTAATTAATACACCTATTGTAATGGTAGCTGCCTTGGCCAGGGAAACCAGATTATATGCCTTGCCACTTATTTTTTTATTGCCTATGGCCGGGCAATTGTTTGGAAAGGAATTGTTATCGCTTTTGAGAGTCAGAGTATATCTAAGAGGTCTAAAAGATTGGCGGTTTTTGCTGCTTTTGGGGTTCAGCTGTTATATAAACTATCTAGTTTCCTTTAAAATATACGTCCCCAGTTTCCCTCCCAAGGATAACTTTTTTAATGAATATCTCTTTATACTTTTGTTCATCGTGTCCGTCCACTTTTTGATTAATATTTTTGACAAATTGTATTTGAAAAAAGATCAAGTTGGAAAAGGGTGATCATCTCTAGGATAACAGGGATACCGAATCTTAAGCGGTAATCCAAGGCTTAAAAAGGGATCGGATCAAGTCTGGATTGCTCTATTGTTTCTTTGTTAATTAATACTCTATTGTTTCGCCTAAACCTGCGTAAATATAGTCTTCGCCATAAAAGTTGGACAAAATTTTAAAGGCGAGATGGCCTGTACAATGTGCGGGGGCAATTTTTTCTACCTTAAATTCATTCTTTATTACTTTCACCAGTTTAGTTGTTTGTTCTCTATTAAATGGTAGCATATGTAAGCCTCCATAGGCCAAACTTATTTTGTCCTGGGTTACCTCTTGTGTTTTCTGAAGGATATTTTCTATCCCTGTATGCGAACAGCCAACAATAAGCACTTGTCCATCTGCCGTTTTCAAGGCCAAGGACAATTCAGGAAGATTGGTGTTTTTACAAGCCTCTTTTTCCTGGTCGAATCCGCCTTCCACAAAACCTTTTCCAGGATAGCAAGAAAAATATCCCATATAGGATGAATTGGTTACAATTAACGTTAATCCTGGAAGAATTTCTTTGGAGGATTTTATGTATTCCATGTTAGAATTCCAAAATCTGCCAGTTTGTTCAATGGTGAATTTGGTGTCCCCTCCGTCAAAATACTGCATACGCGTTGGCAAGGAATCTTTTATTAGCGGTTCTTGACCTGTAGCATCAAATGCTACATCGGCACCCCAAAAAATATCAAATGGAAAATAGATTTTTACTGTTGGATTAATTTTTAACAAATAATCAAGTCCGTTTAAATGATCAAAATGTCCATGGGAGACAACCACTATATCTATCTGGGATAAATCTATATTTAGTTTGGAAATATTGTCCTTGAAAATGTCGGCATTCCCACCAGCATCAAATAGTATGGTCTTGCCCCTATAATTTGTGATACAGGAGAATCCAAAGTCTTTTGTAAGTTTCGGATTATTACCAAAGGCATCATAGAGATTGGTAATTGTCCTTTCCTTTATCTCCCTAAAGTGACCATTGGATGGCCTAGTGCCAATAAATATAAGACCCAAAAAAACCATTGCACCTAACAGGGCGAATTTCATTTTTTTCATTTTATGACGTTTAAATGTAAAATTCAAAAAGGGAGATGCTCTAATACTGAGGGAGGGAGTTGGCCCAATTTTTTTGTTAGAGAATAGAGCCTATTAAATGTAGCTATTTTTTAAATATATCATATTAAAACAGCGCCGTAAATTATTCTGTTAGAACGGAATGATTCCATATGTAATGGTTTGCTAAGCAGTATTTTATGCTCAACATAGGAATTAAAATAAGCGTTCCTTATTCTTAAGTATACGAATAGGTGTTTCGTAATCCTGTAAACCCTATTCCCTTATCTTCCTATGTATTACAGGTGCCACCAATTTGGGGTCATGGGGTAATGTGGATTGTTCAAATTCCAGTTTGTGTTCTTTTCCCAATTTATCATAGGATGCCAATACTAAATCTAAATAACGTTTTTCTATGATGCTTTTGTCACCGTCATTAATGTCATCATACTCGTATTCAGGCAGCGCCTTGTAGGCATAGACTTTGCCATTTTCAAAATTATATTCTTCAACACGATCCGTTACATCAATTCGAGTATACCCTAATTCAAATTGATCGAACAATGCCAATTCCTCATGGGTCAAGAAATACAAAGTACAGTTTAATCGTATGTCCTTATTCTCTATAATATTTAAAAAAATAGACTTTTCGTAAGGTATGGCGCTGTTATTTTTTAGATAAAAGGATTCATAGTTTATATATTCTGCGGGAAAATTTGGATCGTTATTGGGGGCTACAAAATTCCATGCACGCTGCAGACCGCTAAGATGTATCCAATAGATAGGATCTTCATATTTTCTACCTAGAATTTCCTCGAGGCTCTCCAATGAGGATAACATACCGTATCCGATCATTCCTACTTTGCCTTCTTGGATTTTTATAGTGGATTTTCCGTTCATTTGCTTACAACCTAAAATATTGATAATTAATAAGATATAATTTATATTGAAGAAGAGCGTTGCTTCCCTTTAATCAAATTTGTTGTGAATAAAGTCCATTTCAAGGTGTCTTGACGAAGATTTCTTTGCCAAATACTATGATGACAGAACACCCCAAATTTAGCTTAATTCAATAATTAAGTGAGAGACACTTTTTAAAATATTTCATCCAATGCCTTGGTCCTATAGTCGAATATTTCGTTAAGCTTTCCCTTTATAATAAGGGTGTTGGCAACACTCCCCAAGAGTCCCAAAGGAGGTTGGTAGCTTACAATATCTGTCATTAGGGTCCCCTTTTCCATTGGCTGTATCATATGCTGATGATGCCATATCTTGTATGGTCCAACCCGTTGTTCGTCCACAAAATAACTATTTTCCTTTAAATGGGTAATTTCGGTTACCCATGTTGTCTTTATTCCGAACAAGGGTGAAACCTTGTAGCTTATAATCATACCGGCGTACATTTCGGATGGTACATCGTTTGAAATGATATCAAAGCCCATATAATCCGGGGTTATTTTTTTTAGATTGGCGGGGTCGGAAATAAATTTCCATACTTCTTCCAAACTGGCATTGATTTCCTGTGTTTTTTTAAATTGATAAAATCCCATGCTTACTTAATTGAATTAATTAGAATTTGATTTCTTCCTTAATAATAAGGAAAATACTAGTGGCACAGTAGTAATTATTATTAAGGATAGGAAGATTAGTCCATAATTATTCTTGACCCAAGTAATTTCTCCGACAAAAAAACCTGTTAATAAGAAAAGGCTTATCCATAATACTGCACCTAAAATGGTATTTTTTAAGAATAAACGGCGATCCATATAGACCATACCGGCCAAAAAAGGAATATAGGTTCTAATGATCGGGAAAAAGCGACCTATAATTATGGCTCTTCCCCCGTGTTTGTCATAAAATTTCTGTGCTTTGGGCAAGCTTTTCATCAAGTAGTTTTTTAGAAAATAATTATTACTTCGTTCCAACTTTTCGCCCAAATATTTTCCAGCGGTAAAATTTAAATGGTTTCCGATAATGGCGGCTATAATAAGTATTACCAGCAATATCCAAATATTTAAATTCGTAGAGGCGGCTACCACTCCAGCGGAAAATAAAAGGCCGTCCCCCGGTAGAAATGGAAAGAATATAAGGCCGGTCTCGAGCATGATTATAAAAAAAAGTAGAAGATAGGCATTAAAAACATTATCGGCCACCAAGGCCAAAAGTGCATCATCTGTATGCAATATTATTTCGATTAACCTGTCCATCATAATTGAATTGTATCTTATTTGCTCCAGTTGAAAATAAGGTGAAAGGGTGGTAATTAGTACTGTGTTTGGGGTAAAATTATCCCCATAATAATGCCATGGCTACATTGGTGTAGTATCTGCGTCATGGGAAAAGAAACAATTTTCCATTGTAAAAAATAGATTATTAAATGTACGTAATATCTAGCGTGCAAAGTTGGGGAACGTATTAAATATTTTGTAAGGTTTAAGAAGTTTTTCTCAATCACTTTTAACTTGGCAAACTTATTTTGGGCTCAGTGCGGAATTTTTAGGGCAGCTTAGGCAAATTTCCGTAAAGTAGAATTTAGGTAAATTCAGAGCTTCCATTGTGGGCAATCGAGCCTTGAAAACAACTCTTCCAATTAAGTAGAATTCTTAATTCCACTGACATTCCAATACATTATATGTTCATTGGAAATGGCTAATGTGCGGTAATGACAAGGTGGGCAAAAAGTAAAAAACCATAGTCGCGCCTTGGGCTGCTTGACTACGGTTTTTATGAATAAAATATTTTGGTTTTAAACCCTTCGCGCTTGTGTTTTTAGAAGGTGCTAATAGACCTTAGTTCTGTTTTATTCTGAAATTAAACAAAGGTAATGCCCTGTTTTGCACATATCTCTGCAACCTTCGGAAAGTCTGGGGGTCCAGGTGGTAATTGGGATAATTCAGTGAACATATGTTCTATCCCTGCAGGGAAGGCAGAGGTAATCATTTTGGCCTTTTCCGTACCCACAACTGTCCAGGAATGAGGGATGTTTTTTGGGGCAAAGGCCACATCGCCCTCATTTAAAATTGTGGTGGTTCCATCAACCATTATTTCTACCTGCCCTTTAATGACTCTAAAGATTTCATCTTCGCGGGTATGGATGTGCGGAGGTATACCTACCCCTGGTTCAACATTGTCTACCCATTCCACAATCTGGTTTCCAGTTTCGCTACCAACAAGTTTATGTGTTTGTATATCCCCTATTACATTTAAAGCATTTCCTTCTTCGTCCCTGATGACCTTGGGTACCAATTTATCCGAATAGTCGCCATCTCCAGTTGATGATTGACATTGTACCAATCCTGGGACCAACGCAAATCCCAATCCTACTCCTGTTGTCTTTAAAAATTTTTTCCTGTCCATAATATTGTTTTTAGTAGTAGCAACTTACAATATTAGGTAGCGCAAGGGAATGCGAAAAACGGGGTAAATCCTTAGATTTTATAGGATTTAGTTCTGTCTGAGCATAGACGGAGTGACCCCAGTGTGCTTTTTAAAGAAATAGCTGAAATAATCAGGGGAGGAGAAGCCCAATTCAAAACATATTTCTTTTACGGTCTTATCCGTAAATTTTAAAGCGTGCCTTGAAGTCATTATTCTTTTCTCGGTTATAACCGCCTTGGCATTTACACCAATGGTTTCTTTTATGCATTCATTTAAATAGTTGTCTGAAACATTGAGCAGATCCGCATAGTCACTCACTTTATGGTACTTGGCAAACCACTTGTCCACCAGTTTTTTGAATTTATAGACGATTGCCTTTTTTGCATCGTTTTCCGAAATAACGGATTTGATATTGCACTGACCATCACAATAGACAAAAATGGTATTCAAGAGGGAAATTATGGCATCGTCCTTATGGTTCAGTTCAGAACCGATCAGTTCATCAAGCATTTCCAAAATAGACTGAATTCTTTTTTCAATACCCGGGGATAAATTGATTTTGGGGATTTCCTCCGTGGTAAAAAGCCTGATTTCATTTATATGTAGTTTGCTCAATAAGGGATTGTCCAGTATTTCCTTAGACAAGTACAGTATATATCCGGAAGATGTGGTGCTATTTTCTTTTGAAATTTTCCAATTGATACTAGGGTGAAGAAAGAAAATTGAATTAGATACATTATTGTAGGAAACCCTGTCTATTTCAAGGGATTTTACTCCGTTCTGAATCCAAAAAACAGAATAATATTTTCCGTCCTTTTCAGAAACGGTCTTATTTGTTATTCTCGATATTTTTATGGCTTCTGGATTCATAAAGTCGGCTTTAGGCCGTGTTAAATGGAATCATTTTTGGAAACTTGTTTAATGATTAAAAAATCCCATATATAAATATGCGAAAACTTTGGGGGATTAACAAGGTTGGGGAATCATATCTACTTAGAATCGACCTTTTGTAACCGGTTGTTATAGAATGTCGATGATACCTCTATTGATCCGACCATACTGCAAGCTCATTGCCGGAAGGGTCACTAAAATGGAACCTACGACCTCCTGGAAAAGAAAAAATATCCTTGGTAATATCACCACCAGCCTCGATTATTTTATCCCTTACGAACACAAGATTTTTGTGATATAAAATTACCAGGGCACCGTTCACTATTTCATTTTCAGTCTTTTCAAATCCTCCTTCCAATCCACTATCCGAAAAGGCGATATAGGTAGGGCCATAGTCCGTAAAGGTCCAATTAAAGGCTGCAGTGTAGAATTTTTTAGTTTTTTCAAGGTCTTTGGCCTTGAGCTCTACATAGTTGATGTGGTTGTCTTTTGCTGTCATTTAATTAGGTTTTTTTGAATGCAGTTTGAATGATAGTTAAATTTAGTTTCCATTTAGGTTGGGACCAAACCCATTGATTCAATCTTAACTTATTTTGTGGTTAATTTTTGATGCATTTCCTTTCCTTCCCTAACTATTATTTCAATGATTTCCTCTATGTCTTTTTTAGAGGTCCTAAAATTTACAATACAGCCGCGTAAGCAATATTTATGATTTACTATGGCGTTGGAGAGAAATACCTGGCCACCTAGTTGCAGCTTATCCAATAGGGCCTCATTTAAGGTGTTTAAATATTTTTCATTCCCATCGGATTTATCCCCGTAACCAAATGGCACATACCTCAGGGTGGTAATACTCAAATTCTGGGTTATAGCTTCCAATTCCTCATGATTTACTGCCAATTGGAAAAGTAATTGGGACAGTTCAATATCTTCTCGAATTATTTTTAAATATCCATTTCTTCCTAATTGTTTTAATGCCATCCAAACTTTTAAAGCTCTAAATCCACGTGAGTTTTGAAGTCCATATTCATAAAAATTCTGAGCTGTTCCCTGTTCGTTTTTGCTAAAATTATAATATTCGGGATGCGAACTATAGGTGTCTGTAAGGTGTTTGGGGTTTTTGACCAGGGTACACCCAGCTTCTAAGGGACTATAGAGCCATTTATGCGGGTCCAGTGCTAAGGAATCTGCCTCTTTAATGCCTTGGAACATTTGTTTTAATTCTGGAACAATAGCGGCAGGTATGCCATAGGCCCCATCTATATGGAACCATAAATTATAAGTCTTACATATAGATGCAATGCCGTTTAGGTTATCTACAGCCCCTGTACTTACATCTCCTGCAGTTCCTACAATCATAAATGGTTGATGGCCATCTTTCAAATCCTTTTTTATGGCTTTTTCCAAGAGATCGTTGTCCATTTTATTGGAGGCGTCGGTTGGGATCCATCTGGTAGACTTTGAACCATGGCCAAAAAGAATAGCTGCTTTTTCCACCCAGGTATGTGTAGTTTTTGAACAATAGATCAATAATTTTTTTGAAGTTGAGGTCAGGCCGTCTTCCTTTATGTTTTTTGGGGCCTTGGCAGTTCGCGCTGCTAAAAATGCAGTAAAATTGGCCATGTTGCCTCCACTTACCAATATTCCGCCATAGTCTGGCCCGACCCCAATAAATTCAGCCAGCCATTGTACGGTTTGCCTTTCAATTTCTGTGGCCATGGGGCTCAAAATATGTGCACCCACATTGGGGTTTACCGAAGCCGCCAATAAATCGGCCAGCATGCCGATAGGTGTAGGGGAGGAGGTAATATAGCCCATAAATTTTGGATGCCCGTTGAGCAGGGAATGGTCCATCAATAAATCGGTGGCATTGGAAATAATATCTTTTGCGTCACTACCGTTGTCCGGAAGGGAAGAAACGCCCAGTATTTTTTGTAGTGCTTGGGGTCCCTCTCCCAGGGTAACAGGTTTTTCATCAATTGTGTCCAAGAATCCAGCTATCTTATCTATTAGCTGATAACCGAGATTTTTGAACTGTTCTTTTTTTATTTCCAGTGCTGAATCTCGATTATTGGTCATAACGTTAAAGGAATTAATTATTGGTGAATTCATTTTTTCAGCAAATTATTAGTGCTGTATTCCATTCAGGAGGGGTATTATTTTTTGTTTCAAACTATATGAAGGCCCACTCAAGTATTTTACCTGTTATTCAAAATACATGTTGATCTCATCAGCAATGAGTCTATGCCCTTCAGCATTTGGATGATTTACTTGCGACATAAATTTTGAAATACTGTCTCCAGCAATCGCTTTTTCTTTGAATATTTCGAAACTATCCACAAGGCCGATCCCATTTTCCTTTGCTAAGCTTTGAATTTGTTTTTGATGCTGTTCCAGTACATTATTTGCTTCCAACATGTTTATGCGTTGGTCAGGGGAGGGAGTTAAAAGTATTATTTTAATGTTTCTCTTCAAAGCTTTTTGGATCATATTGTTCCAGGCCTCATAGGACTTTTCCAGTCCGATCCCGGTATCGTTTAAGGCATAATCCAAGAAAAGCACATCTGGGTTGTGGATCAGGACTTCGGGCTCAAATCGTTCCGCCCCGCAAACAGAATTCTCTCCGCCAATGGAAGTATTAATCATGTTAACTACTGCAAAGGGGTAGTGTTGCTTTATTGTTTGTAACACTAGAAAAGGGTAGGATTCCAAGGTGTTGACAATTGGGGTCTTAAAATAGCCCGCTGGAACCGAATGACCGTGAAAAACCAAATTGATAGTCCTATTGTTGGGCCATTTTTTGGTGAGTTCTACTTTAATGTCCTTCAAGTAATCTGAATTCGATGCTATCTCATTTTGAGCGTACGTATGCCATGAAAATAATATCAATAGTAATAAGATGAAGTTCAATTTTTTCATTTTAATATGTGTTCCATCAATTTGGGTATAAAAGTCTAAGTCACTAATAAACTACAATAAATACTTATTATAGTAACTCCATTTTTATCCAAAAATTCCATGTTATAAATAAGGTTATGAAAAGTGCGATTCCATAAAAAATAAGAATGGTAATCATTCTTAATAGAGTTTTTGACCAGCTCCTTTTATAGAGATGTAATTTGCCGAAAAATAAGTAAATAGGAATGGAGGCTATTAGGTAATTCTCGGGATAATATGCCCGAATTGGGAATATAAGTTTAAAGCAAATTATAAGTACAAATAGGAGAAAAACAAAAGTATGTTGATTAATGGCAAGGACAAGATGGCTGTAATAATACTTTTTACTTTTTCTAAATAACAGCCATAGGAAGAAGGCGTAAACGGGCATAAGAAAAAACAGGGACCATGATACAAACTTAAGAAAACTGTCCATGTACATTTTGGGGTTATTTAGAACCTTTGAAAGGGCATTGGTCAATTTCTTTGGGCTAACAGATCTATCGCTAATATTTATTTCGTTAGTTTTTAGGGAATCGGTCTCTGGATTAAGTGAGTCTATTTGACCGTTGAATGATAAATTTATTTCATTTCTGACTTTTTCACTGATCTGAATTTGACTTCCGGCATAAATAGACAATAATAAAAAGAATAAGAAACTTACAAATATATAGAGCCTAAAGGGGGACATATACCTTGCCCTATGGCCATTGAGATATTCCTCTACAAATTTACCTGGACGAAAAATTAAGGATGACATGGATTTCCATAACCTAGTATCGAAGGCGAAAATATTCCCTACGAGATCAACGATCAAAAAACGAAATGGCTTTTCAAATTCATAGACAGATTGGCCACAATTGGGGCAAAATTTACCCTTAAATTGAGTTTTACAGTTTTTGCATGCCGTATTATTTAATTCCGTTTCTTTGGAATTCTTTTCTATTTTCTCCGTCATTTTTTTAAGTTATTAACTGTGGGCAATGCTTCAAATAGACAATTCCTAATATCAGGGTAATAAAGACCTATTGGTGTTATCTAAATTCATGCTGTTTTTGGAAATGGCTTTTCTGATCTAGCAGTAAAATAACGATTCGTTAATACCCGGTAATTTCTTTTAGTTTGTTGAAAAAAGCCTTTTTTCGATCTGAACTAATAGTCCAATCCACTGGGACACTTTGAAAACCTGCAGAATAATCCTCCCCTTTCATTCTAAAATCGAAGTAACCCCATGAAGTGTACGATTCTGTGGCAGAGAGAAAATTATAGGACTCCTTGTCAAAATCAAAATGATCGTCCTCATTGAATAGTATGGGCTTGGCAGAATAACTTTCGGATTGTCTAACCAATGCAACCATCTCTTCTATTCTTTTTGGATCATTTACCCCGTTGCCATGTAATAGCACAAAATCCGAGGCGGCAATAACCTCTGAGGAGGGAATTTTATTACCGCCATAACTGGTGCTTACCAAGAGTTTGTTCCCACTTATTTCCTGAACCCTTTTTATTAATTCATGGACGCGTTGCGGCTGCAATATGGTATGGTCATATTTAACATCACATTCGTTATTAATCTCTATCAGAATGTTTTTATAGCCTTTTTGTAAAATCCAATTTGATATGTTATCAACTGCATTTACTACAGCTTGTTCATCTTTTAATTGTTCATCCTGACCAAAATAAAAATAGCCCAATATAACTACCATGCCAAGTTCATTGGACTTATTCAATATTTTTTCAAGTCTAGTCAGGTAATCTTCCCTTAGGTTGCCCAAACTGTCGAAGGTTGAGTTGATCCACCCGTGATTGCCATAGCCCAACGGACTTCCGCCTTGCAGGTTAAGGGTAAAGGATAACAGGCCATGGGCCTTCCAATCCTTCATGGCGTTGACAAATTCTGTGGTGTTCCTATCCGCATCCCATTTGCCCGAATCCGGATATTTAAAATTATCCCGGGTGTTGCTATTAAGATCATCGAATATTCCTTGGACCATTCGCGAATTAAAAAGTAAGCCTTCAATTTTATTGCCTTTCCAGTATCTATTTTTATAGGTTATTTGATTGTTGATGTAAAACTGCTCTCCTTGGATACTTACAGAAGTTTTAGTGGGTTTGTAGGTAAAGGAACATAGGCTAATTGTGGATAATAGTATAGCCACAGTGAAAATGTATTTCATTCTTATTTTTTAAATAAATTCTCTATTTTATGGAATTGCTTGTTTAAATGTAGGGAATTTTTGTGTTGTTACGCCAGTGTTTAAATTTTTGCGCCTACTTTCTGTAAGCTCTGTATAAACTAATAATCAATTGGCAAACAGTATTTTGTATCTGAAAAATCTAAAAAACGGCCCTTGCTATGCCTGTCAATAATAAGGTTCTAATTATGAGTAGTATTTTTAAGGATTGAAATTATATACCCCAAAGTAGTGGCTTGGCAGGTTTAAAAAATAGAGGATATTGCTATTCTGAACTTCCTTTCTTTATCTTTGCGACCTATTTGATAAAAAGAAAGTATATGATCTCGAGCAACGAATATTTTGAAGGAACGGTAAAATCGTTAGGGTACACCTCCGCTACAGGAAAATCTACCATAGGGGTAATGGAGCCCGGCGAATATGAATTTGGCACTTCCGCAAAAGAAAATATGATTGTAGTAGAAGGGGAACTAATAGCCCTACTGCCAAATGAAACGGAATGGAAATCCTTTAAGTCGGGCACTTCTTTTAAAGTAGCGGCAAATACTTCTTTTAAAGTGAAATCGGTAGGTCAAACTTCCTATCTATGTCAATACGAGTAGACTAATATTTCCAATTAGGAATTTTTGGTTCCTATTTTTAAGGGCGTTTCACTCAAATAAATTCGGAGAGTAAAGAAGTTTCACATAATCTGGTTGAATTCCAGTTTTTCCCCATCCAAACCCCTTATTGCGAAATATTTGCAGCCCTTTTCCCAAAAGTCCAGGAAAACGGGTTTCTCCTCTACCATGGTAAAACCGGCTTCCTTTAGTTCGTGAAAAGCCTTGTCCACATCGGCCACATCAAAGGCAATATGGTCTACATGGCCATCTTTCCTCGATCTAAGTTCGTCCATCTCCTTCCTGGTCACCTGATATAGTTCAATAATTACTCCCTTTTGTTCCATCATGGCTACGAGTATGGTGTCATTTTCTTCAGGCACATCTACTTGTGAGGCCATAATTCTTTTAAATCCTAGCGATCTATAAAACGCTATGGAAGCCTCAAGATTTGAAACGGGCACACCAAGGTGCTGTAGCCCGTTAAAATTGTCTTGGAGAAGTGGGATATTACGGCTCATTGATAGAGGTTTGTTCAATATGGTAAGATAGCAATTTTATTGTTGTACTTCTTCGGAGTTTTCCTTCTTTGGTTTTTGGCTATTAATTTTCACATAAATATGTGATTGTCGGCATCACACTTTCTTTATTCCTTTGTCAAGTGTATTTAAATCTCTGTACCATGTTTATATGGGCGTCGGATTAAAAACTAAATGCCCAAATATCCTTAATGTAAAATCAAAATTAAAAGTTCATGAAAAAAACAATTTTTGCGTTTGTCGTTCTTGGTATAATGGCAATCGCTTGCAACTCTCCCAAACAAAAGGAATTGGCAAAAGCAGATCTGCCCAGCGCCGCCGATAGGATAGAACGCGGGGAGTTTTTGGTGGCTACCTTAGGGTGCAACGATTGCCACTCCCCAAAAGTTATGACCCCAAGGGGTCCTGTACCGGATCCCAACAGATTGCTGTCTGGACATGATTCCAATGAAACTTTGCCTGAATATGATCCCCAGTCGGTAGGGGGATACGTGCTTTTCAATATGAACGGAACTGCAGCAATTGGACCTTGGGGCACCTCCTTTGCCGGTAATTTAACCCCGGATGCTACGGGTATAGGGTTTTGGTCCGAGGAGCAATTTGTAAAGTCCATAAAAGAGGGGAAATACAAAGGACTGGACAATAGTAGGTCACTATTGCCCCCAATGCCATGGGAAGGATATTCGAAATTGCCAGATGAGGATCTAAAGGCTATATACGCCTATTTAAAAAGCATAAAGCCCGTTAAGAATATAGTGCCACAGGCAATCTTGCCCGGAATATAGACAATTTTTCAACCATAAATTTTAAGGATTATTTTGGATTGCAACGGTGCCATTCTACAATTGTTAAAAAATTGAGAGCCAAACATACAAGTGAATGGCACCGTAATTATTCTTCACCCAAACTTGATAAAAAGCATAAAATCAGGAATCATTTTTTACAGGTTCTTTTTTATAATCAGATTTTACAATTGCTTTGATGCCTTCCAAATAGCTAGTTGTTTTAAATTCAAAATGGCTATTGAATTTATCCGAATTAAAAACGTAGTCCCTGTCGTATTGATACATCATCTCGGGCATTTCCCTCATTATGGGCATAAAAATCCCTAGTATCTTTACAATTAAGCTACTGGCAACCTGAAATCGGGGCTTTACCCCCATTTCATTTGCAATGGCTGTTATCCACTCTTTTCCTGTATACGGATTCTTTGCGGTGGGTAAATGCCAAACCTTATTGTAGGCCTCCGCTGAATTTCCCAGAAGGGCAGTGGCCTTGCCCGCGTCAGGCGTGTATGTAAAGGAATGTTTGTGGTTTAAGGAAGCCATCCAATTGGCTTTTTTACCTGTACTTAAGGGTTTAAATACGGTCTCCGTCAACATACTGGAATTTTTGATACTGGGGCCATAAAAATCCGCTGAACGGGCAATCAAAGCTTCTAGTTGACCTTCTTTGACTTTGTCCATGATCATGGCAGCAATTTCTGCACGTACTTTGCCTTTCTTGCTAGAAGGATTTATTGGTGTCTCCTCATCCATTCCATCCAAAAAATTGGCATCGTACATGTAGATATTGTCAAAAAACACCAATTTACTGTTGTTTTCTATACAGGCGTCGATGACATTTTTAATGAATTTTGGCCAGTTTTGCTGCCAAATTTTAAGATTATAAGGAAATCCGACCGTGACATAAACAACGGAAGAACCTTGGACGGCTTCAAAGACTTTTTTTCTGTCCGAAAGGTCTGCAGCTAATAGCTGATCGGTTTCATTTACCTTTACGGGATTTCTGTTTACCAACCTTATTTTGCTGGTATATGCTGTTAGTGCTTTGGCCAGTTCAATACCTATTGGTCCTCCGGCACCCAATATAGTCTGCATGCTTATTCTTTTTTGTTTGATATGTGCCAAACCCAGAATATCGTCATTATCTGTTGCCTAAATAAATTTAGCGGGGCAGCTTGGTGACGCTTGTTCTCCAAGATTTGCACACGGATAAAAATTGTTTGGTTAAATTTAGGAAAATTCCCTTTTCTTAGGTTAAGATAATAAATTTTAGTTGGCTTATTTTTAGTGTGATACAATCCCTAATAAGTTTTGGGAATATAATTTCTATTTGGAGTTTGATCCTTGTAATTCAGGGGTCAATGGAATTTAATTTAAATACTCTAACAAATCATATGAAGCGCACAGTTTTCCCCTTATTATTCCTAACAATAATATTACTTGGACATGGACAATCCATGGTTACGCCCAAGGACGCTATTTTGAATGATGGGGATTTAGAATTTTTAAAAACACTAACCGAAACCATTATTGATAGTTCCCGCATTTACCCCGGAGAACGGGTTGCGGATCAAATGGGCAATAACAATACAGGGGGAATACTTGTTAAGCCAGGAGGTAGGGGGAGTTATCCGGCCTTCTGGATCAGGGATTATGCCATGTCTTTGGAGTCTGGATTTATTTCTAGGGAGGAACAAAGACATATCTTACTGTTAACAGCGTCTACCCAAGCGGATAGGACATGGATTACCAAAAATGGGGCTTTAATTCCCTTTGGCGCCATAGCAGATCATATCCGTATGGACGACGGACTGCCCATATATTTTCCGGGTACCTATAGTTTTGAAGAACAGGGCACTCCAGAGTTTGGTAGGACCCCACCCTATGGCGATCAGTTTTTCTTTGTGCATATGGCCTTTTACTTTATTAAAACCACGTCGGAATTAACCATTTTAGAACAGAAAATAAATGGAATGAGCCTTATGGACCGACTCGAAATTGCATTTAATGTGCCACCATCGAGATTGGAAGATCATATTGTTACCACCACTGACAACTTTAGGGGCATCGATTTTGGGTTTAGGGATGTTATGACCATTACGGGCGATCTTTGTTATCCGTCCATATTGAAATTTAAGGCGGCCTTGGAGCTTTCCGAATTGTTTGAAAAACTGAACAACCAACAAAAAGCGGATAAATATCAATTAATCGCCGGGAAGATCAAAGAGGCAATACCGCTATTGTTTATGGATGAAAGGGGTATGCTAAAAGCGTCAACAGGAAAAGGAAATCAGCCTGACGTATGGTCTACGGCCTTGGCCCTATATTACGATATCTTGAGCCAAGAGGAAACGGAAAAAACAAGCCGATTCTTATCCCAAGCCTATGAAAATGGCCACTTGTCCTATAATGGCAATATTAGACATATTTTGACTACGGATGACTATAGTGATTCCACAGCCTGGGAATATTCAATGGTAAAGAAAAACACTTACCAGAATGGGGCCTATTGGGGCACTCCCACAGGATGGGTTTGTTATGCCATAGCCAAAACCAATTTTAGACTTGCCCAGCAATTGGCCAAGGAGTACATAGATGATCTACGTCAGAACGATTTTAGAAAGGGCCCGGAATACGGAGCTCCCTATGAATGTTTTCATCCTTCAGGACACACACAAAATCCTTTGTATATGACTACCGTAAGTTGTCCTTTGGCGGCATTTGGAAATATTGTAAAACCGTGATAATGCCTCTTTTTTATTAATTTAACCAAGTCAACAAAATCAATTGATATTTCTATTGGACGATTAGGAATTCCAATCTACGCATAACCTCAGGATCCTCGGTAACCACTTTGGACATCTTATCGCGCTCAATATCAAAATTATAGTTGTAATTGCTCGATGTCATCAACACGATCGAATTTAAGATCAGTAGGGCTTCACTTGGTTTTTCTGAAGCGTACAAAGCATTTGTCATTACCAAGGATGGGTCCAATTTCTTTACGATACCCAGGAATTCGGCAGCACGCACCTTGTTGATGAGTTCCGAGTCTATGGTAGAGATTTCCTTTATTGTTGCCTCCATACCAATAGCCCGTTCCCCAAATGTACTACAGACAATAATGGCCCAATATCTTTCCCAGGGATCGGATGAATCCAAGGCTTGGGTTAAAGAGTTTTCTGCCTCCCTAAAGTTCAAAAGGCCTAGATCGGCAATTTCCATATATTTTTCAATTTCCTTTTTGTGTTTTTGTCCAAAGGCCACCGGGTTGTTAAACGCCTCGCCGATCAGATGGTGTTCAGGGTAGAAAGAAAGATCTGGCATTCCTTTTAACCATGTGTTGAGTCTGTTTCGAAGGTCCAATAGTGTAGCCTTATGTTCTGGATCATTGGCCAGATTTTTGGTTTCATAGGGGTCGGTATCAATATCAAAAAGCATTTCTGGCGAACGGTTTTCAAAAAAGGCCGACTGTATTTCGTTGAGCTCTCCCTTGTCATACAAAGACTGCCATTCTTGGTAAGCCAATTGCTTGTAACGATAATTGTTCATTAAGCCATCAAAATTAAAGGGCTGATAGTTTCTAATATATTTATACTTCCCTTTTCGTACGGCCCTTACCATATCATATTTTTCGTCGAACCTATCTGCATAACTATAGGTCTCATCCCGTGAGTTTAACTCTTCAGCATTTATATCCTTGCCTAAAAAGGCCTTTCCATCTATTTCTTTCGGGATATCAATGCCTGCAAGGTTTAATACTGTTGGTGCCAAATCAATAAAGCTTACAAAACCGTTTACGGAGCTGCCAACAGGACTATTTACAAGGTGTTTGTATTTTTCGGGAACGTGGACTACCATGGGAACATGGAGTCCCGTTTCATAGAGGTAACCCTTGCTTCCCGGTAGTACACCTCCATGGTCCCCATAGTAAAAAATGAAGGTATCATCCAAGCGGCCATCTTCCTTTAGTTCCTTGATTATTTCCCCAACCTGGCGGTCCATTTCCCTAATTTTGTCGCGGTATAGGGCATTGGTGTATTTAAATAAATCAGTATTGGGGTGGTTGGGTTGAATTTCAAAAGAGTTTTGATCCGTTTCAGGAGTGTTGGTTTCCATGTCTTCGGCGGAAAAGTGCATACTGGATTCATGAGAGACCCCAATATTAAAAACATGGAAAAAAGGTTGATTTTCACCCCTGTTTCTCCAACTTGCCTTCTTTGAAGACTCGTCCCAAACTCCTTCGGTTTTGTATATATTATAATCTTCCTTGCTATTATTGGTAGTGTAATAACCTGCCTCCCTTAGATAGGCAGGAAACATTTTTAGTGAATCGGGCATGGGGACAGTAGCGATCTTTCTATGAAATTGAGCTCCTATACGCGGTCCGTAGCAACCGGATATAATCGCGGACCGAGCAACACTGCAGACCGGGGCATTGGAAAATGCACGATTAAATATCAGGCCATGTTCTGCCAAGGATTCAATATTCGGGGTGGCAATACCATTCTCGTCAAAAAGCTTTAGATAGTGTTTGGAATTATCCTCAGAAGTGATCCATACAATATTGGGGGGCAGCTCCTCTTTCGGTGTTGTTTGGCAACTTATGATAGTGATGGTGCAAAAAAGGATTGCACAAGTGTTGAGAATTATGCTATGATTAATTTTAAACATTAGGTTGTACGGTTTGAGTTTATGGCAGGTTATTTTTGGTACTTGATTGTTGTTAAAGTTCCCAATATAGCAAATCTTCTATATCCGTATTGTTTTTTTTTAGCAGTTTTAAGGTCTATGAATGAAGTATTTTTATCTTTAGAAATCATAAGTAATATCTTATTTAAAACACTTATTTTTATTGAAACAGATGTTAAGTAAACATCTGCTTACATCAAAAGAATTATGAAAAGCGAAAGAACCCATATTGTTTCAACCATCTTTTTATGGTTAATCTTTTTGTCAACCTTTCAATTGTTTGCGCAAGAGCATTTTGATGTTGACCATCAAAAGAAAATGCATGAACGCAATGCCATGGGAGAGGGAACAACATTAAAGGTTTTACTTTTTTCTGGTACAGGTTGGTTCCGTCATCCTGACATTCCCATTGTAAATGGGTGGATCGTAAGGCTCGGTGCCGAACACAATATGCAGATAGATGTAAGTGAAACTGGAAATGATATATCCAAGGAAAAGCTGAGCTATTATGATGTATTGCTGTTTAACAATGCAAATGTACTGGACAAAGTTTTCAATGAAGATCAACGCAATGCCATAGAGGAATGGTATAAAGACGGAGGAGCAATTGTTGGTTTACATGCATTGTTGGTGCATCAGGAAAATTGGCCCTGGATAATGGAATTGGGCGGTTGTGATTTTAATAGTGATTCTGAATTCCTAAAAGCGAAAGTGGTGGTCGATTCAAAAGCTATGGATCATCCTGCAGTTAAGGGGATGGGCAAAGAGTTTTGGTACGAGGCGGATTGGACCAACCATACCCAGTCTGTTACCGGTATGCCGGGTGTTCAGGTGTTACTCCGGGTAGACGAGTCAACTTACGAACCAGTTAGGGAGTACTTCAAGACTAGAGGAGGCGTGGCCATGGGAAAAGATCATCCTATAGCATGGACCAGGGTTTGGGGCGGAGGAAGATTTTTCTATACTGAGTTGGGGCACGATATACGTTCATTAAATACTGATTTTGGACGTCAGCATCTTATAGAAGGAATAAAATGGGCAGTGAAAAAAGAGTGATAATACTGTTTTTGGGTTATTGGATTGGATAAGTAGGCTTTTGATAGATTATTATGATTAATTGTTAAAAGTTGGAATCTGAAATTAGTATTAATTGATTTTCAAGATGAAAGGCCTTCGTTTTTCATAAAAATAATGTGTCTCGTTTTAATTTTAACAACTACCACTTGTGAGTGTTAAATTCAAGTTCTAGTTTTGATTCCCGTATGAATCGGGCATTACAAAAATATATTCTACTTCCCTGTATCCTTTTAATAAATGGATTCAACACTATTTATGCCCATACAAATTTTGAAGTTGATCGTTATTTTTCAATTTTAAATTTAGCAGCTTCCGAAAGCTTTCCCTGTGAGTTTGAGGAAGAATTGGCCCCTGTTGTTTTTGCGGATACTTCTGTACTTGAAGTTCAAAAGCTACTTGTGGCGGAAGTTGCGGATTTCGAGGAAGAGGAGGAGGAGAGCGATGAAATTGTTTTATCTCCGGAAACAAATTTAATTTATGGTGGTCTAGCAACTGCCATTTTTTATGCCCAAATATGGGAGTATTTGTCTTCCAATCTGGAAAATGACCTCGCTTACATTGACACCCACGCTTTTACTACTCCTTATAAGCGGTACATTAGATTCCAAGTTTTCAGAATTTAGGAAATCTGACAGTACCTAATTCTATTGGGGCTGTCCCCCCTTTTTTTTAAGTACTGTTCTTAATCAAAATTGAGTAAGCCCGAAGCTATTTTAGAAGGACTTACTGGGCATTTTATTTGCTAAAAAACCAATTATTCATTTTAAAAAATTAAGATTATGAGGAAATCCCCCATGATTATTGGCGTGTGTTTACTACTGAGCCAATTAAGCTGTAACTCCGAAAAACATGAAAAACGAGAGGAAACCAAATATCTCGTGACCAGTCCAATAAAAAAAGATACCGCGGTTGTAAAAGACTATGTCTGCCAAATACATAGCATTCGAAATATTGAGGTCCGTGCACTGGAAAAGGGCTATTTACAGGAAATCTCGGTTGATGAAGGTCAATCCGTAAAAAAGGGTCAACAAATGTTCCATATTATGCCCAATGTATATGAGGCGGAATTTCAAAAGGCCACGGCGGAAGCTCGGGTGGCCGAAATTGAATATGAGAATACTAAATTATTGGCCGATGGCAATGTAGTTTCTGCAAATGAGCTGGCCATGGCAAAGGCTAATTTTGAAAAGGCCAAAGCAGAAGTTATGCTTGCGGAGACCCATCTAGGGTTCACTAATATTAAAGCTCCGTTTGATGGTATTATGGATCACTTGCATGTTAGGGAAGGCAGTCTTTTGGATGAAGGGGAATTGTTGACTACCCTATCGGACAATAGTAAAATGTGGGTTTATTTCAATGTGCCCGAGGCAGAGTATTTGGATTACATTACCAGTGTTGATCGAAATAGTAAAAAAGAGGTGGCACTTTTAATGGCCAACAATAAACGCTTTAATCAGACTGGTATTGTTGAAACCATTGAAGGAGAGTTTAGCCATGAGACCGGTAACATTGCTTTTAGGGCAACTTTTGACAATCCCGAGGGTATTTTACGCCATGGGGAAACAGGTAGCATAATTATGCAGGTACCCCATACCAACGCGCTTATTATTCCGCAAAAGGCCACCTTTGAGGTTTTGGATAAAAAATATGTTTTTGTAGTTGATGATAAGGCAGTAGTAAAACAGAAGGAAATAGCTATCGCCGGAGAACTACCTAATCTTTTTATCATTGAAAAGGGACTTTCTGAGAAAGATAGAATAATTCTTGACGGCATTCGTATGGTAAAGGACGGGGACCATGTAGAAACCGAATTTATTGAACCAAAATCGGTTATAAACAACTTATCACTTTACGCCGAGTAATTATAACCTATAGGAAACTTAAAGATTAATTGCACAAAGTATAGGTCTTTATCCCATCCAAGGGCAAGGAGGACAAGAAAAACCCCTTCGGTAATTAATTTTTATACCTAACCTAATTTCACAAAAAATGTTTAAAAAATTTATAAAAAGACCGGTATTGGCCATAGTCATATCAGTCATGATAGTTTTTACCGGCCTTTTGGCCATTAAACAATTACCTATTTCCCAATTCCCCGAAATAGCACCTACTACCGTTAATATATTTATAGCGTATCCAGGTGCAAGCGCAGATGTATTGGTAAATTCAACGCTTATTCCATTAGAAACGGCCATTAACGGTGTTCAGGGCATGCGCTATCTGGCATCGGATGCCACTAGTGCGGGGGAAGGTACACTTCGTGTTATTTTTGAACCCGGAACCGACCCCAATACGGCGGTAGTAATGGTAAAGACAAGGGTGGATCAGGTAATGCCGAACCTACCCGAATTGGTGCAAAAGGAAGGGGTGATTATAACCCCCGTACAACCCAGTATGTTGATGTACGTAAACCTGTTTGCCGAAGACGAGCATAACGATGAAAAGTTTCTTTACAATTATGCCTATACTAAAATTATACCCGAAATACAACGTATCAACGGTATTGCCAGTGCGCAGATATTGGGTAGTAGAAAGTACGCCATGCGGGTGTGGTTAAAACCGGATCGTATGCGTGCCTACAATGTATCTGCCGAAGAAATCATGGAGGCCATGCAGGACCAGAGCATAATTGCCAGGCCAGGAAGGATCGGGCAAAGTTCCGGAATTAAATCCCAGTCTTTGGAATATGTCCTTACCTACGTAGGGCGATACAATCAACCGGAACAATACAAGGATATTATAGTTCGTGCTAATGCGGAGGGGGAGACCATTACCTTGGGTGATTTGGCCGATGTGGAACTTGGTAGCGAATTCTTCGATATTTATTCCAATTTGGATGGTCGCCCATCAGCATCCATTATCTTAAAACAGACTTTGGGCAGCAATGGAAAGGATGTTATTGACGAGGTTAAATCAAAATTACTGGAGCTTAAAGAAGACCTTCCTCCCGGATTGGACTATAAGATCAGCTATGATGTTGCCAACTTCTTGGATGCCTCAATCGAACAGGTACTCCATACGCTTCGCGATGCTTTTATTTTGGTTGCCATAGTTGTTTTCCTTTTCTTGGGCGATTGGCGTTCTACTCTGATCCCTATCATCGCGGTGCCGGTATCATTGATTGGTGCTTTTTTTGTAATGCAGCTATTCGGGCTGTCCATTAACCTTATTACCTTATTTGCTTTGGTACTGGCCATTGGTATCGTTGTTGATAATGCCATCGTTGTGGTCGAGGCGGTACATGTTAAAATGGAGGAGCAGAATCTAAGCCCTTATAAGGCATCCACAGAGGTGTTGAGTGAGATTGGTGGAGCTATTATCGCCATTACCTTAGTTATGGTGTCCGTATTTATCCCCATTTCCTTTATGACCGGTCCCGTAGGGGTGTTTTACAGACAGTTTTCCATTACTATGGCCGGATCCATTGTAATATCGGCGGTTGTGGCCCTTACCCTTACCCCAGTATTATGTGCTATAATGTTAAAAAACAATCATGGGAAACCCAAGAGGAAATCGCCCGTGGATAAGTTTATTGCATGGTTTAATAAGGGCTTTGAACGTCTTACGGGAACCTATGTAAAACTATTGGATAAAATCGTAACCAGAAGGATCGTCACATTTGGAATTTTGTTAGCCTTTTGCGCGGGGATATTTTTTACGAACGAATCGCTGCCAGCAGGATTTATTCCCAATGAAGATCAAGGGATGATTTATGCCATTATACAGACGCCACCAGGAGCCACTTTGGAAAGGACCAATGATGTTGCCCGTAAATTGCAGCAGATCTGTGAAGAAATGGACGGGGTGGAATCTGTTTCCTCTTTGGCGGGTTATGAGATTATGACGGAGGGTAGGGGATCCAATGCCGGTACCTGTCTCATCAATTTAAAACCATGGTCCGAGCGCCATCATTCCGTACATGAAATCATGGAGGAATTGGAAGAGGAAACCCAAAATCTTGGTGCTAGGATTGAATATTTTGAGCCGCCAGCGGTACCCGGCTTTGGCTCTTCGGGCGGATTTTCCATGCGTTTATTGGATAAGACCAATTCCACGGATTATCATGGTTTTGGAAAGATAAATGATGATTTTATGGACGCTTTGGCCAAAAGGGAAGAATTAACAGGATTGTTCTCTTTTTTCTCGGCCAACTATCCCCAATACGAACTTAAAATCAATAATAAGATTGCTATGCAAAAAGGGGTTTCTATAGGTAAGGCCATGGAAAACCTGAATATTTTGATCGGAAGTACCTATGAACAGGGCTTTATACTGTTCGGAAGGTTCTTTAAGGTCTACACCCAGTCGGCCCCTGAGTATAGGGCACTTCCATCTGATTTGGAAAAATTGTTCGTAAAAAATGAAGAAGGGGAAATGGTACCTTATTCTGCCTTTATGACCATGGAAAAACGTTTGGGCCCCAATGAGATTACGCGCTACAATTTGTATAATTCGGCCACGATCAATGGGCTTCCTGCGCCCGGATATACTACTGGGAACGCTATCAATGCCATAAAAGAGGTCGCCGCCCAAACCCTGCCCAGGGGCTATGACATTGCTTGGGAAGGGCTTTCGTTCGATGAGGCCAAAAGAGGAAATGAATCCCTATACATTTTTATCATTGTATTGATATTTGTGTATTTCGTGCTAGCGGCTCAATATGAGAGCTTTCTATTGCCTTTTGCCGTTATTCTATCGTTGCCTGTCGGTGTTTTTGGTTCATTTGCGTTATTGCGAATGATGGGCTTGGCCAATGATGTCTATGCCCAGATAGGGGTAATTATGTTAGTGGGTCTATTGGGCAAGAACGCGGTGCTTATAGTTGAGTTTGCCGTGCAAAAACATAGGCAGGGTGCCAGTATTCTTGAAGCGGCCATAGAAGGTTCCCGCGCCCGTTTTAGGCCCATTTTAATGACGTCATTCGCGTTTATTGCTGGTTTGATTCCCTTGGTCGTTGCTACCGGAGCTGGAGCCATTGGAAACAGGACCATCGGTGGGTCGGCCTTGGGCGGAATGCTCATAGGTACACTATTCGGGGTGTTGGTTATACCAGGACTTTATTACATTTTTGGCAGTATGGCAGAAGGAAGGAATCTGATCAAAGATGAGGCCAGTGAACCTTTTTCCGAAGAATTAATGCGTACCAGTGAGGGAGAAAGTAGGACTAGGGCCAAAATAAGGGAGATTACTAAACTTTTGAAAAAACTAACCAAAGGACAAGAGGATGAAAAATAGGAGAATATTATCCATAAAAAAGATCGGGGTGTGCGGGCTAAATATACTCGCCGTTATAACATTGTATTCCTGTGTACCATCAAAAACGATGTTGGAAGAGAATTCAGATGTGCCGGAGAGGTATCAAAATCAATTGGAAGATAGCCTGAACAGTGCAAGTATCCAATGGAAGGATTTTTTTTCGGACCCCCATCTAAGCGCGCTGATAGATACAGCCTTGATGAAAAATCAGGAGCTGAATATAATGCTTCAACAGGTAGAGATTGCTAAAAATGAGGTCAGGATCAGAAAAGGGGAATATCTGCCCTCTGTGAATATTCAGGCCGGAGCTGAAGTTGAAAAAGTGGGTGCTTATACTAGAAATGGTGCTGTAGAGGAGCAACTTGAAATTAAGGAGGGGGAGGAGTTTCCAGAACCTCTATCAAATTTTATGGTCGGTGCTTACGCTTCTTGGGAGGTGGATGTTTGGAAAAAGCTGAGAAACGCTAAAAAAGCTGCTGTTTTCGAATATCTCTCCTCTATTGAGGGAAAGAATTTTATGGTGACCAACCTGGTTTCCGAAGTAGCCGCTTCCTATTACGAGCTAGTGGCTTTGGACAGTCGATTGGCTATTGTTGAAGAAAACTTGGCCATTCAAACAAATGCCCTTGCCATGGTGAAGCTTCAGAAAACAGCGGCGAGGGCAACGGAGTTGGCCGTACGAAGGTTTGAGGCAGAGGTGCTAAAGAATCAAAGTCAAAAATACGGCATACAACAGCAGATCGTAGAGACTGAGAATAAGATTAATTTTTTAATCGGTAGGTCGCCACAGCCTATTTTGAGGAATTCCGAAGGTTTTGTAGATAAAGAGATTGCTGCCGTTAATCCTGGCATACCATCCCAATTGTTGCAGAACCGACCGGATATAAGGCAGGCAGAATATGAACTGGCTGCAGCTAAGTTGGATGTTAAAGTGGCCAAGGCCAATTTCTACCCTTCCTTAGGGATAAAGGCAGGTGTTGGATTGGAGGCCTTTAAACCGAAATTTTTGACTAGTACACCACAATCTTTGTTGTATAACGTAGTGGGGGATGTAGTGGCTCCTTTAATCAATAGAAATGCAATTAAGGCAGCCTATGGCAATGCCAACGCTAGGCAAATACAGGCAGTGTATGAGTATGAAAAGGCTATTTTAAATGCGTATATCGAGGTAGCCAATCAACTGTCCAATATTGATAATCTTAACAAGAGCTATGACTTAAAAGTAGGGCAGGTTCAAGCACTTACGGAGTCTATCGATATTTCCATTCGACTTTTTCAGTCGGCCAGGGCAGACTATATGGAGGTACTTTTGACCCAGCGGGATGCCCTCGAATCCAGTGAGGAACTTGTAGAGACCAAAAAGGACCAAATGTTGGCCAAGGTAGGCATGTATAGGGCCTTGGGAGGAGGTTGGGATAGATAAAACCAAATGGTCTATCTCTAAAAGAAAGAGGCTGTCTAAAAAGTCAAGACAGCCTCTTTTTTATTCGGGTAGGTAACGGAGAACTATTCTCAAATACGCTAATTATGGAGGGGTTGAAATACTTTTTAGACGCCCTTTTTTCTGTTTAAAAAAGGTATTGGTTTACAATAGTTTTGGAGGACCATTAATTTTTGATAGAGGCCAATAGTATATATGGTTGGGTAAAAAATACATTGTTATAAGGTTAAATCTATGTAGATAATTACTGGTTTTAGCCTTAGCTTTATTTTCTATAAATAATCATATTATGGTCTTATTTAAACATATCCTTTGTGGTTTAATGATGGCATTGCTGGGCGGTACTTCGTTGGCCCAAAATACCTTTCAAAATCCTATTCAAAAGAGGGGGCGACTGGGGTCTCCCTTGGTAGAAACCTCCCCCTTTGTTTTTGGGAACAAACTTTACCTCTTGGAGAATAACCAGCGGTTTTGGGACATTGCAGGGACCAAGCCAGGGGATTATTTTCATGAGGATGAGGTACGTATCAGGGAGGTGGAATCCGGCAATATTGTTTCGGTGCCATTAAAGAACCACGGGTTTGGTACCGCTCTGGTTTGGAACGATCGTGTTTATGTTTTTGCCGGTAACTACGGAGAGGGCAAGCCTTGGCGGCATATTACAGAGATTACCATGACAAGTTCTTCAGATCTAAAAAATTGGACCAAACCCCAAGTGGTACTGCGGGCGGCCGAGGGAGAATTTTTTTTTAACACTGCAGTCTGCCGGGGCAAAAATGAGTTTATTCTGCTTTATGAAACCAATGATAAGCGGTGGAAGCCGTTTACCTTCAGGTATATGAAATCGACCGACCTTACAAAATGGGAAGCAATTCCCGAAGCCCTGTATGGTGTGGATAAATATGTGGGCGGCCCTGCCCTATATTACGAAGGGGACTGGTATTATACACTTTATTTGGAGGCTTTGAAGCCTGGATATGAAACCCGAATTACACGCTCCAAAGATTTGGTTCATTGGGAGGATGCACCGGCTGGGAGACCATTTATAAGCTTTGATCCTACCCATAAAAATATTCCTTTAATAGACCCAAGTATTAGTGAAAGTAATGCTTCCGATGTTGAACTGTGCTATTTTGAAGGGCGAACTATTCTTTATTTTACAGGAAGTGACCAGACTACAGCAGGAGATTTACAATGGGCAACCTATGATGGGGCACCCAGACAATTATTTGAGCATTTTTTTAAAAAAACCGATGAAGATTCCTCAGAGCCCCCAGAACATGAAGGGGATTGGACTCCGGTTCTGATATCGCCCCAGAACAATCTGGAGAATACCAAAGCTTCCAATATAGGGATACGCAGAAAACCTACTCCCCAGCAATTAGACTATCAAGAAAGACAGATGGGTGCTTTTGTTCACTTTGGTCCAGCTACGTATATAGCATCGGATTTTATGAGTGTGCCGGCTGCGGATCTTTTTAATCCGTCGCAATTAAATGCCGAACAATGGGTAAAGACGGCCAAATCCTTTGGGGCAAAACACATTGTTCTAACTGCCAAACACCATAATGGGTATTGTTTATGGCCCACGAAAACCACTGATTACTCCGTTAAAAAATCACCATGGAAAAATGGTAAGGGAGATGTTGTTGCGGAATTTGTTGAGGCCTGTAGGAACAATTATATTAAAATTGGACTATATATATCTGGAGGGGATAAACATTTTGGGGTAACCAGTACTCCCGATCCCCAAGGGGAAAGAAAGTTGGTAGGTGATATTCATCAATACTTCCCTGTATTTCTGGAACAATTGAGGGAATTGTTGACCAACTATGGTGAAGTATCTTATGTGTGGTTTGATGGTGCCTATGATCCTTTCGGCTGGGATGTTGTGGATCCCAAAACCATGAAGCCATTAGGTACCGCTTATGGCGATGCCATTAGAACTATGGTGGAACATTTGCAGCCCAATGCGGTGGTTATGGGCGGTACAAAACCAGATGTGCGATGGTCGGGCAGCGAGCAAGGTTGGGCTGCTTACCCGCTTTGGAATGTTCTGGAGCCCGGGGAGGGATTTGACCACTGGGTAGGGCCGCAAAATGCAGGTTGGATACCAGCTGAGGCCAATATACATCCTAGGGAGAAGTGGTTTTGGACCCCTAATTCCGATAGTACTTTAAGGAGTTTGGACTACTTAAAAAAAGTATATCTGGAAACCATAGGCAGAGGGTCCAATATCCTAATCAATATGACACCGGATACCAATGGATTAATTCCTGAACCGGAAGTACAACGATTAAAGGATTTGGGTGTATCAATAGACAAAGTGTATTCCAACCCCATGGGCAGGGCAGAATCAACAGATCTTTCACAGAACAGTGAAATTTTTATTAATCTTCCTAAAAAGAAAACCATCAACCTTTTGGTAATTGAAGAACAACTGCGGTTAGGACAATTTATAAAGGAGTACAATGTGGAAGCCTATATTAAGGGGAAATGGGTAAGTATCGCAAAAGGACAAAGTGTTGGAAGGAAACGAATTCAGACATTTGAAAAAATCAGAACAAATAAACTTAGGCTTTCCTATAAGAGCGTGGAACATAAAGGTGCTATTCGAAGCTTTACCATTTATGATGCTGATTTTTAATTGGTTTATTTAATGGTGAAAAAATCTAAAGAGTACCGTATTTTCAACATAAAAAGGTTGTTTCATAAAATTATCCCATTCTTATTCACCGTGTATCTATTCGATTTCCGAAGGAAGAAATTAAAGAGGTTCCGTTAGAAGGGCATACAGTTTTGGCTGGTTCTTTAATTTTTGTAAGACCTTAAGTCAAAATCAAATATATTTTTTGTTTCCTATATTAGTGATCTTATTTAAACCATCATTCTTTATGAAAGTACTACCATTATTTTCCCTTTTTACATTATGTCTTTTGAGTTTGCATAGCTGTGCAGAGAAAGAAGAGCAGAAGCCACTGAAGCCCAACTTCCTGTTTATCATGTCCGATGATCACGCCTATCAGGCCATTAGTGCCTATAGCGATCATTTGATACAAACCCCAAATATTGATCGTTTGGCCAAGGAGGGCATGTTGTTCAGAAATGCCAGCGTTACCAATTCTATCTGTGCACCCTCCAGGGCCACTATACTTACCGGAAAACATACCCATATTAATGGGAAAATAGATAATCACAATCCCTTTGATACCACCCAGGTTACCTTTCCGCAAATTTTTCAGAAGGCGGGGTACCAAACGGCCATGTTCGGGAAGCTTCATTTTGGGAACAATCCCAAGGGAGTGGACGATTTTATGATCTTACCGGGCCAAGGACATTATATTAACCCCGACTTTATTACCCAAAAGGGAGATACCACTATTACTGGCTATGTAACGGATATCATTACGGATATGAGTTTGGAATGGTTGGATAAAAAACGCGATCCCAACAAGCCCTTCTTTTTAATGTATTTGCACAAAGCCCCGCACAGACCTTGGTGGCCAAGGGCAGATAAGTTTAAGGAGTACACCCAAAAAACCTTTCCCCTACCGGAAACTTTATTTGATGATTATTCCAATAGAGGTACCGCTGCCAAAACTGCCGAAATGAATTTGTTGTACCATATGCAATATAGTCATGACAGCAAGATATGGCCAGAAACCTTGGAGGCCATGGGAGACGTGGAGCCATTTGTTGAAGGGTCCCAAGCCGATGTGAACAATGAATTCAATCGCGGAAACGAGGAACAAAAGAGGCAGTACAAACCTATTATAGACGCAATAAACCAAGAATTTAAAGAGAAATGGCCTACCATGACGGACGAGGAAAAAATGATATGGAAATACCAGCGGTATATGCAGGACTATTTGGGAAGTATTTCCTCTGTGGATGACAATGTGGGCAGGGTACTGGATTACTTGGACGAGAATGGCTTGGCCGAAAATACCATAGTGGTCTACACCTCAGACCAAGGGTTCTATTTAGGGGAGCATGGTTGGTTCGACAAGCGCTTTATTTACGATGAGTCCTTTAAGACTCCCTTGTTGATCCGTTGGCCCAATGAAATTAAACAGGGAACCACAGAGGAGGAAATGGTACAGAATCTGGATTTTGCCCAAACCTTTTTGGAGGCGGCCCAAATCACTGCACCGGAAGATATGCAAGGTGAAAGCCTTATGCCATTGTTAAAAGGAAAATCTGACCAATGGAATCGGGAAGCCGTTTATTACCACTATTATGAATATCCCAGTGTGCATATGGTAAAACGCCATTACGGTATAGTGACCAAGGAATACAAACTGGCCCATTTTTATTATGATGTAGATGAATGGGAATTATATGATCGCAAAAAAGATCCAAAGGAATTGAACAATGTTTATGATGATCCGGAATATGCGGAAATCGTGAAAGAGCTCAAGGAAAAACTCGCCCAGCTTAGGGTAAAATATAAGGATTCCAAAGAGCTGGATGATAAGTATGTTGAACAGAGCAAGAAGTATTAGAAACACTCATTTAGGGCACTCTTAAAAATTAGGCGGGGTATAATCCCGCCCAATTTTTTTGTTAAATGGCTTATTCATTGTTACATAAGAAATTGGTTGGTAGGGCAAAGATAACTGTTGAAGATTTTCATTAAAATGGCTGTGGGGATGTTTTAAAGCCAAAATCAGGTTATATTCGTGCCTATTTTACGATTTTCTTAATTCTTGCCCTTATTCCTTATCATTTTTAGTTTATATTGTTTTATGCGATTTTTTAATGTAAGAACAACCCCCCTATTCGTTTTTATTTTTTGCACAACGATCGGTTTTGCTCAAAATGCAACTTCTAATTCCGATAATTCTACGATTAAAATTTGGAATAATTCCTCTGCAGCTAGCCAAAATAACCCAAAAAGTGCTCTAATCCATCCAGAAAGAAAATACAAATTACAGCAAATAGATAATTCCCTCGGCCTATCAAACAGTTCCATCAATGCAATTTTTCAAGATTCGGACAACTTGCTTTGGATTGGGACCTGGGATGGCTTAAATCGCTATGACGGGAGTAAATTCAAAATATTTCGCCCCGAATTGAATAATGAGAATAGCTTAAGTAATCAGGTAATACTTAATATTCTTGAGGACAAGACGGGTCAAATATGGGTGTCGACCATTCATGGAATAAATAGTTATGATAAGAGAACAAATACCTTTAGGCGTTTTTATTTTTCAAGAATAAACAACCCTCCAGTCTCGGAATCAGAATTTACGATTGCTTTGGATTCCTCCAAAACAGTATTCTGTGCAATAAAGGACTGGGGTATAGGCTACTTTTTCGAGGATGGTTTTATACAATTGAATTCTTTTAATCTTCCCTCCGAGGCGGTTAAAAAGATGGTGTTCACACCTTCAGGGGATCTACTTCTTCTATATGACAATAGTGAATTGTACCAATTGGAAATAACTCCCGGGGAAAATGCTCAAAAAAGGATATCAAATAGTGAGTTGGTTGCTGAAAATGTAAATGGGTTCGAAATCCTACAAAATGAAAAGTTATGTATTATCTCAAAGACAGGTGAGATGGACATTTCCTCATTGTTGGATCAAGGATCGGTTGAAGTTGATGAAAGGAATGTTAAAAACATAATAGGATCTATATCCGAGGGACTCCTACTGTCCAATAAATCGGAGTTTTTAATTATTGATAGTTTAGGAAAAAGAGTAAATCTTCCTTGGCAAAAATATCTTAAAGAGCAAAAGATAACTACTGTCTTTCAAGGTAATGAAAACGTTATTTGGGTAGGTACCGATGGGGAGGGTATTTTTAAGTTATATCCGCTCAGAAAATCCTTTCATTTAGTTACCAAGTCGCAAGTTCCGGAATTCAGTGATGGTATTATTAGAACATTTACAGAGTCTGAGGGAAATTCTTTTTGGATAGGCACTAAAGGAAAAGGATTGTTCCGCTTTCCTCCCCAATTTTATGAGAATTCAAATGAGTCCTTGCCGTATGAAAATTATAATCAAAATAATAGCGGGATCAACAATTCAGTTTATGCATTGCATAAAGGACAAGATGACTTAATTTTTATCGGAACGGATGGAGAGGGAATTGATGTTTTTGATTTGAAAAGGTCAAAACTTGTAAATTGGTCCCAAATCTTGCAAAGTAATCAGTGTGAATACTTTAAGTCGACCTATGCTATTTTTCAGGATAAAAATGGCTTTATATGGTTGGGTACCAATGGTTATGGAATGATTCGCCTGAAGATTCAGCGCTATGGAGATAAACTAAAAGTTTCTGAATTCAAGAAGTATGTCGCAGGGGAATATGAAGAAAACAGGCTAAGCAGTAATATTATTTTCTCAATCCTTCCAAGGAACGACAGGGAACTATGGATAGGTACACGGTTAGGGGGGTTGAACCTTTTTAATAAGGAATCAGACTCATTCCAGGTTTTCAAAAATAAAAGGAACGAACTGCGCAGCCTATCCAATGATGATATTTTATGCCTCTATAATGATTTAAAAGATAATCTATGGGTAGGGACAAGTTTCGGGTTGAATTTATTGCAGGAAATAGGAAGTGATGGGGAAGCATATTTTAGACGTTATACCGTAAATGAAGGCCTGCCGAATAATACTATCCATGGAATTATTTCCGACAAAAAATCAAACCTCTGGATAAGCACTAATTATGGTCTTTCCAATTTTGTAGTCGATGAATCCAGATTTATCAATTTTACCGAAAATGAGGGTTTACAAAACAATGAGTTTGCGGATGGAGCCTTTTATAAAGGTGCCGACTCTGATTACGTATTTATGGGGGGAATTAAAGGATTTAACTATTTTTTGCCTTCGGAAATAGAAGAAGATCCGTTTGTTCCCGATATTCTTATTGATAAAATAAGTGGTCAAAATATGAAGGAGCCATACTATCAAAATCTGGTGGTCTCCCCAAACGGCAACAGCTTTCCATCTATTAATTTGGAGCACGATGAGAATTATTTCGACATTGACATTGCAGCCCTAACCTTTATTCACAGTGAAAAATGCACATATGCCTATCAGCTTATAGGTTTTGACAACGAATGGGTGTACATCAACAACCGAAGAAATATTTCCTTTACGAATGTACCACCTGGTAAATATTCACTATTGTTAAAATGGACCAATAGCGATGGTATTTGGAGCAATCCCACAAAAGCAATAGATATTAAGATCGATCCCATTATTTGGCGAACAAATGTGGCATACGCTGTCTATTTGCTACTTTTCCTTCTATTGCTTGTTTTGATTTACAGTTACTATCAAAAAAAACAATCTTTAAAACAAAATATTATCAATCAAAAAAGAGAAGAAGAAATTCATCAAAACCGTCTTACTTTCTTTACCAATGTAGCACACGAATTCCAAACTCCTTTGACTTTGATTACCGGACCTGTTCAAAAACTATCAGAAATGGTGGGTTTAAGTGAAAAGAACCAGAGGTTTATAAATATGATAGAAAGGAACTCATCTAGATTACTCTTTTTAACACAACAATTACTCGAATTTAGAAAAGCGGAAAGCAATTATGTGGAGGTGCGAGTAAAGCAATTCGATCTAGTGAATTTAATAGAGCAAATTGCCGAATTATTTGATGAATGGGCCATTCAGAAAAATATTGAATACGAATTGGAAATGCCATCCTTATTGCAGGGGTGGTTCGACAAGGATAAAATTGAGAAGATCGTATTTAACCTTTTGTCCAATGCCTTTAAATATACTCCAGAAAATGGAAATATTAATCTAAAGTTATTTATTGAGGACGATTACGATATTCTTAATATTATAGTATCCAATTCTGGAGAGGGTATTGCCAAAGAAAAATTGGAGCGCGTATTTACAAGATTTGTATTGTTGGATGAGAGTAAGGATACGGATACCGATAAGTTTAGGACTGGGATAGGATTGGCATATGTAAAAAGTTTGGTGACAGTTTTGAAAGGTGAGATTACGGTTACGAGCGAAGTCAAGAAAGAGACCTCATTTAAGGTTTTGCTTCCCTGTAACAAGGGGAGCTTTAAGGATACTGAATTGGAAGAGCATTCCGGGCAGGTAAATATATCCTATCACCTAAAAAACATTTTGGAAGATGGATCTGGCAATTCTGAAGATATTTCAAATAAATTAACATCACTTGATGTTCTTCAAAATAAACGTAAAATTGTTTTGATTGTTGAGGACGAAAAAGATGTAAGGGTATTTTTAAAAGAACTATTGATAGATAAATATAATGTTCTAACAGCCAATAATGGGGCCGAGGCTTTGGAATTAATGAAAAAGGAAATGCCAGATCTGATTATAAGTGACCTTATGATGCCGGAAATGGATGGAATGGAATTATGTAAAAAAATAAGGAACAACAACCTTACATGTCATATTCCTTTTATTATGCTTACATCCAAAAATTCTGTCATTCATAGTATTGAAGGATTGGAAAGTGGAGCAAATTCATATATTCCCAAACCCTTTCATCCAGATTATTTGCAGGTGAAAGTTCAAAATCTCCTGGAAGAAAAGGAGGTGATGCTAAAATATCTATCCAAGGAAACACCAATGGATAGCTTTACGAATGTTTTAGAGCATGATGAACATAAGGACTTCATGAAAAAGGTTTTGAAAATTATTCATAACAATATAGAAAATGAAAACCTTCAAAGTTTGTTCATAGAGAAAGAATTAGGAATTAGTAGTTCACAGCTCTATAGAAAAATTAAATATATATACGGCTTTTCTCCCGGGGACCTTATACGAACCGTAAGATTAAAACATGCGGCGGCGCTCTTGAGAAAAAATACACTTACGGTCTCGGAGGTTTGCTATCAATCCGGGTTCAACAACCGTTCCTATTTTTATAGGGAATTTAAGAAAATGTATAGTATCACTCCAAAAAATTATCAGCTTAAGGCTATGTCTAGTTTGTAGAACATATGTAATCTTCTCATTTTAAACGTTTTACAATTTGGTGTACACTTTTGATTAAATAGTGTACACATTTTGGTGTACCCTACTTCTAATTTTACTTCAACTTGAAACTGGCTATTTATAGGCAGGTTATAATTTATTCCGACTTGCTTTTAGGAGTAAAAAAAGTGCTCAACTTGATTAACCAAATTTAAAACAATTCTTATGATGATGAAAAATTGTATTAGTAAGCTAACTTTTCTCGGAGCCATTCTTTTTGGAAGCTCCCTGCTGGCACAAAACATTACCGGCGTCGTCTCGGATGATGAAGGTCCCCTGCCAGGGGTAAACGTAATTATAGAAGGAACCTCCATAGGAACTTCTACAGATTTTGACGGCAATTACACCATTTCGAATGTGGATACCAATGCGGTATTGTTGTTTAGCTATATAGGCTATAAGACCCAGGCGATTCCGGTCAATGGACAAACCCAAATTAATGTTACCATGTCCGTAGATGCAAATGCTTTGGATGAAGTTGTTCTTGTAGGGTATTCCACTTTAAAGAAATCTACTTTAACCGGGGCAATTTCCGTAGTGGATGTGGATGATTTGAACAAAGCCAGAACCTCCAATGTTGCCCAAGCATTACAGGGGCAAGTTGCTGGGGTACAGGTTGCCTCCAGTAGCGGAGCCCCAGGTGGTGGGATTCAAGTTCGTATCCGTGGAGTAGGTACTATTGGAAATAACGATCCATTATATATTGTGGATGGGGTACCGTCTCGGGATATTACCTTTTTGAACCAGTCCGATATAAAAACCATGTCGGTTTTAAAAGATGCTGCGGCTGCATCCATCTACGGTTCAAGGGCATCTGCTGGTGTTGTCCTGATTACCACTAAAAGTGGTTCAGCAGGAAAAATGAAGCTTGAGGCCGAGTACTGGTATGGTGTTCAATCCGCTTCAAACTTACCTACCATGCTCAATGCCGAACAATATATAAACACTACTGAGAAAGCTTGGAACAATACATATACCGGAGCAAATCCATATACTGCGGATAGGGGCAGGGCAGATTTTGGTGATACCGATTGGCTGGATGAACTCTTCGAGGGAGGAAGTTCCCAAAACCTACAGTTGTCTGCCAGCGGAGGTAGTGAAAATGTTCAATTTTTGACATCCTTGGGATACTATGGGGAAAATGGTATAGTGGTTTATGATAATGACAAATTCCGAAGATTGAATTTTAGATCTAATATCAACGCCGACCTAACGGATAGATTAAAGATTGGGACCAATGTTCAATTGTCTTCATCAACCCAGGACAAAGTTCCTTCTACAGGAGAAAGTTTAATACGATTTGCGCTGTTAAGGGCTCCCGTAATACCCGTTTTTAAAGATGTAAATGATCCAACCTATTCCGAAAGAGATCCTTTTACCGATATGCCTTTCTTTACAGCTACCGGTTATGATCAAGGATTGAACAGAACTATGTACGAAATGGTCGGAAATCCCATTGCGCAAGCTTATTTTTCAGATGACCAGACCAGAATATTCAAAACTTTCGGCAACATATATGGTCAGTATTCTTTTTTAAAGGATAAAGAATTAACCTTTAGATCCAATGTAGGGGTAGACCTTACCTTTTTTCATGACAAAACATTTAATGAGAATTACGGAGATGATGATGGTGGTGGAAGTGCAATAGATCAAGGATTGGGAAGAAGGAACAGGCCCAATAATCTAAGTGAAAGAAGAGGGGAATCTTTGGCCCTAACTTTTAGTAATACCTTAAATTACAATAAGTCGTTCGGTGAAAAACACGACTTCAGTGCTATGGTCGGTACCGAATATGTTACACAGACAGAGTCGGACATCGTTGCCAGCAGGGCGCGTTTCCCATATTCCATAGACGAGTTTAGATATTTGTCCTATGGAGGTGAAGGCTTGGACGAAAATAACGCAGGTGCAGGTACTGAATCTGCTCTGTTCTCCTATTTTGGGTCTACTACATATTCCTATGACAATAAATACATGATAACCGCCAATTTAAGAGCGGATGCCTCATCAAGGTTTGCCGAAAATAATCGATGGGGATATTTTCCATCGGTTTCTGGAGGTTGGACACTATCAAGGGAGGATTTTTTAAGCGAAGTAGATTGGCTGTCCGATTTAAAATTAAGAGCTAGTTGGGGTCAACTGGGGAATCAAAATATAGACAATTACACTTACGCTGAATTAATAGAACAAACGGAAGGCATTGTTAGAAAAGTACGCTATGGTAATCCCGATCTAAAATGGGAAACTACCACTCAGGCCAACTTTGGAATCGACTTGGGTCTTTTTAATAACAAAGTCGGTGTTACAGCGGAATATTTTGACAAAAGCACAACGGACATATTGTTACCTATAGGCTTACCTGGTTTCCTTGGCGATTTGCAGCCAACCATAGTCAATGCCGGTGAGGTGAGCAATAAGGGATTTGAATTTTCAGTCAATTTTAGAAATTCAGAACGAGAGTTTAAATATAATATCAACGCTAACCTTTCAACAGTAACAAATAATGTTGAAAAATTGCATCCAAATGTGCCCAATATAGTCAATAACGAATCCAGAACGGTAGTTGGTCAGCCTTTGGATGCTTATTACGGATATAGAATGGAAGGGATTTACCAGAATCAGGCAGAAATAGATAGTCATTTATTTTTGGAAGGGAATTCCAAACCAGGGGACATTAGGTTCAAGGATATTAATGGGGATGGGAAAATAAGTCCGGATTTTGATCGCGAATTTATAGGATCCTCTATCCCGGATCTTACCTATGGTATCTTCCTAACAGGAGAATACAAAGGATTTGACATGTCCATGCTTTTTCAGGGAGTAGAGGGTATTGACAGGTATAATGACGGGAAAAAGATCATAGATTTTGATACAAGGCCTTTTAATTACACCGCGGCTATTTTAGGGGCTTGGGACGGAGAAGGCAGCACCAATAGTATTCCAAGGGTTGCTTTTGAGGATAATGGTAGTAGCAAGGTCTCAAGTATTTTTGTTGAAGACGCATCCTATTTCCGTTTGAAAAATATTGAAATTGGCTATACCATAGATGGCGTTCAAGGGTTTGACAGCGCACGACTTTATATATCCGGTAGAAATCTCCTTACCTCTACCAATTATACAGGTTTGGATCCCGAAGCATCGGATTTAGTAGATAAGGGTACCTACCCACTTTCTACATCCTTCATGTTTGGTGTAAACGTTAAATTTTAATTTAAAAAAATAGTAATCATGAAAAATATATTTAACAGAATACTAATTGTCCTTTTCATATCATCACTTGCAGTGGGTTGTATGGATGAATTGGAAAAAGAGCCAATTGGGCTACTAACGGAGGACATCGTGGACAATGACTTGGCTTTGGTGACCCTTGAAGCTTCGGTAAGCTCAATATACCAACCTTTAAAAAACACTCTGAACGGTGTTATTCCAGGTTGGAGATGGGATTTGGGGACCGTATTTAGAAATGACATTGTATTGCAGGATATCGCATCCAATGACATGAATAAAAAATGGAATCCGGATGGAGATCAGCCCTGGATGGATGAAGTGGGCAACTACACTTTTACACCGGAAAACCAAGCTTTTAACGGAATTTGGGTTTATGACTATATTGGAATAAACAGGGCCAATTTGGCAATAGGGTTTTTATCCGATGCGGCTACCGTCCAATCGGCAGGCATGACCGATGCCCGAAAAAATCAACTTTTGTCAGAAGCACATTTTTTAAGGGCCTACTACTATTTTGATTTAGTGAATAATTTTGGCGATGTACCTTTAATTAGTGCAACTCCAGATTCTTTTGAGGAAGCCTTGGCCGTAGCCATTAGAGCACCAAAAGAAGAGGTTATGAACCAGGTGAACTCCGATATTGCCCTGGCAAAATCATTGGCAACCAACGCCAAGTACCCCGATCCGGCAGAACCATGGAGAGTTTCCAAAGGAGCCATAATTGCATTGCAGGCAAAAGTTGCATTATTTAATGAGAATTGGTCCTCGGTGCTAAGCACGATTGCGGAATTGGATGCCCTTGGAAATTACAGTCTTAATGCTAATTATTTTGATAGTTTTAACGCCGAAATGGAATTCGCTGACAATGAAGTGATTTTTGCCTACGATCATCGTTCAGACGAAACGCCTAACAATACTAATGGATTGAGATTTGTTATTGGTTGGGGATTTTTTGCACCAACGGATGATTTTGTGGCGGCCTTTGAAGCAAATGACCCAAGATTGCTATATACCACTACTGCCAATCCTGACGATAAACGTTCTTTCAAGATAATAGGATCTACCACAGATATGATAGATTATGGCAATAAAGTCTATATCCGCTACGCCGATGTCCTGCTATGGAAAGCAGAAGCACTCAATGAAACAGGGGATTATGTAGGAGCGGTCGACATTATAAACCAAATTAGAACTAGGGCTAGGAACAGCGCTACTGCAGACGGTTCTATAGTACCTCTAGGTACATTAACAGATAGACCTGCGTCAACAAATGCAGTCGAAATTTTAGGATGGATAATGTCTGAAAGAAGAGTGGAGCTAGGTTTTGAATCCCATAGGTTCAATGATTTAAAAAGATGGGGAACGGCAAAAACCGTATTATCCGATTTGGGGAGAAATTTCCAAGACTATAATTATTTATTCCCAATACCACAAAGGGATATTGATAAGTCTGGAGGAACAATTACCCAGAACCCAGGTTATTAAAACAAATCAAAAACATAAATTATTGAGTTGATTGTTAAGTTTTGTTGGAGTTGAGAAGTAGTATGAATTCTATATACTACTTCTCTTTTCAAAAACTTTACCCAACCTAGAACTGAACGGAATATGACAGATATTGCAAATAGATATAGTGAAAATCCATTATTGTCGCCCAAAGATTTAAAGCCAAGCAATAAGAATATGCTTATTGAATGTTTGCTTAATCCGGGGACATTCGAATTTAATGGAAAAATTGGACTACTAGTTCGTGTTGCCGAAAGAACTGTCAAAAAAGACGGTCTAATATCCGTCCCTTTTTATAACGATTTTGGAAAGGTAGAAATTTTGGATTTTAAGCTGGATGACCCCAAGTTGGATGCTTCAGATGCCAGGGTCATCAATTATGACGGAGTGGATTACCTAACTACCATTTCCCATCTTAGATTACTTTTTAGCGATGATGGAATAACATTCTCAGAGCTGGAGGAATATCCGGCACTGTTCGGTGAAGGGGAATACGAAAGTTATGGTATTGAAGACTGTAGGGTTTCAAAAGTTGATGGGGTCTATTACCTGACATATACCATGGTCAGCCCCAATGGGGTGGGTGTAGGGTTGAGAACTACCAGGGATTGGAAGGATTTTGATAAGAAAGGCATGATATTTAGTCCGCACAATAAGGACTGTACCATTTTTGAAGAAAAAATTAATAATAAGTTCTATGCGCTGCATAGGCCTAGTAGTCCGGAATTGGGCGGTAATTATATTTGGATAGCTGAATCGCCTGATGGTATTCATTGGGGAAATCACAAATGCATTTCCAAAACCAGAACCTCCAAATTTGATAGCAAAAGGCTAGGGGCTGGAGCCTCACCTATTAAAACCAAAGATGGGTGGTTGGCTATCTATCATGGGGCAACGGAAAAAAATAGATATTGTTTGGGGGCTTTGTTGCTGGATTTAAAGGATCCCTCAATTGTAATTGCAAGGTCTGAGGAACCTATAATGGAACCATTGGCCGAGTATGAAAAAACAGGTTTTTTTGGCAATGTAGTTTTTACCAACGGCCATTTGGTGAATGGGGACGAAATAAGTGTTTACTACGGAGCTTCGGATGAACACGTATGCCTGGCAACTCTTTCTATCGAATCAATACTAAAATCACTTAAGAAATAATGGGAGTTGTTGCTAAAATTGGAATAAAGGATTTTTCAAGGAGTGCTAAAATATTGATCCTAACAAATTTGGTCTATGCATTTGTTATGCCTGTTATAGATATTTTTGTGGCATCCTACATCATGAGGAACTCCAATGATCCATCAAAGGTGATGTTGTATCAATTGGCCATATATACGGGTATACCCATTACTTTTTATATTAACGGGTATTTACTTAACCGTGTAAACATTAAAAGATTATTTTCTTTGGGGATGTTGCTAAGCGGGGTATCCATGGTTTTTATGATGTCGCTAAAAGAGATTTCTTATTCAGGATTGGTTTCGGCTGGACTTATAATGGGGATGTCTTTTGGTCTTTATTGGTCCAATAGGGATTATCTAGTACTTGCGACTACATCGGATAGAACTAGAAATTTTTATTATGGACTTGACACGTTCTTTTATACCACCACCGCAGTTTTGGTACCTATTGTTATAGGATGGTATCTAATGACTGGCAATGGTAGTACTAATGAAGGGGTAAATTCAGGATATAAGGTTGTAACGGTTGCTGTCTTTATTTTTACCATTATTGCTTCAATTATTTTTCATTTTGGAACCTACGAAAAGCCGAAGAACGAGAAGTTCCTGTATTTCAAGTTTCATAAACTTTGGAATAAAATGCTCCAAATGGCCTTGTTAAAAGGGTTGGCCCAGGGTTTTATAGTTACGGCCCCAGCCATTTTAATGATGAAATTTTTTGCATCGGAAGGGGCATTGGGCACGGCCCAATCCATAGGAGCAATAATAGCAGCCATTATAATGCTTATTTTAGGGAAATTATCCAAGCCAAAGCACCGCCACATTATTTTTAGTTTTGGTCTAATATGTTTCTTTTTGGCTTCCTTGTTCAATGCCTTATTGTTTAGTTCCATTGGAGTGATCATTTTTATATTTCTACTTTTGATCGCTAGACCTATTTTGGATATAGCCTATTTTCCAATTCAACTTAAAGTTATTGATTTACTTTCCGAACTGGAGAACAGAAACGAATTTGCCTATATACTAAATCATGAATTTGGATTGTACGTGGGCAGGCTTATAGGAGCTGGTACATTCCTAGGTATCGCATTTTTTGGTGATGCCGATATCGCTTTACGATATGCTCTATTAATAATAGGGACATTGCAACTATTGGCCATAGTAATTGCAAAACAATTATTAACGCAACAAAATAAACTAGAAAATGAAAATATTTAATCGTTATATAGTCCTTTTATTAACTTTAACTCTTGGACTTAATTCATGTAAAAATGCAAGTAAAGCCGATCTGTTTGAGGTTCCCAATCCGATAGCCCAGGTTGGTGTTCTAAGGATCGATTCCATGCCTAACCTGCCAAAGCCCTTCAAAATTTTGGATTTTAACAGCTTGGCAAAAGATTATGACAAAAAGGTATACGATGAAAATCAAACAGGGGAATATTGGCCTTTAGTTTGGAAGGATAATTCTAGAAAAAATTTTGACCAAGAAACCTACGGGATTTATACTGCTATGGGCGATGTTAGACAGGGCCAGGAACATTATGACGGTATTTTTCACGAATCGCTTGCAAGTATTGGGTCTGTACTAGGGGCAAGCTTGGTGGGCATTGACAAGACCAACCAAAACGGTGAAAACTATTTAAGGATGTTAAAGAACTACTACAATAGTGAAACCAATTGGAACATAATGATGAACAATACCGGACCCGAAGTGGCTCAGCTTGGTGGTGGCTATGCCAGGGATTGGTGGTATGATGTTTATCCAAATGTTATGTTCTATGCCGTTGCCGATCTTTATCCACAGGCAACTGAATACGATACCATATTAAAGTCAGTGGCAGATAAGTTTTATGAAGCGGACTCCGTACTAAACGGTAACTACGATTATTCCTTTTTTGATTATGCTACCATGCAACCCAATAAGACATGGATATGTACTCAGCAAGATGCGGCGGCGGGTCATGCCTTTGTACTTTATTCAGCTTACCAAAAATTTAATGATCCAAAATATTTGGAGGGGGCCAAATCATCCTTGGAAGCACTTTTAAATCAGAAGGAAAACTATTTCTATGAAATTTTGATGCCTTTTGGGGCTTATGTTGCCGCTAGAATGAATGCGGAGCAAGGGACCAATTATGATTTTTCAGAAGTTTTGGATTGGACCTTTGATGGCAATTCCGCTTGCCGGGAGGGTTGGGGTGTACTTGTGGATAATTGGAATGGATATGACGTTTCCGGGCTAGTGGGCAGTACAACCCATAATGGAGGTTTTGCTTTTTTAATGAATACCTATGACGCTATGTGGCCACTGGTTCCTTTGGTGCGTTATGATCAACGGTACGCCAATACCATCGGTAAATGGATGCTAAATGCCGCAAATGCTTCTAGGTTGTTTTACCCATACGAAATACCGGATGACCATCAAACGATACCTGAAGAGAAAGAACACACTAAAGGCGTAATTGCTTATGAAGGCCTTATAAAAAGTTCGCATTATGAAGAAGAGGGGTTGTATTTGGATATAGCGGCACCAGTAGCTATTGGTGATGGAATGAAATGGAATAAGGACAATCCGAAAGTTTCCCAATTCAGTGTTTACGGTAGTGGTCATGTGGGTGTTGCCGGGGCTATTATTTCCAAAACCAATATTGAAAATATACTTCAATTGGATTTATTGGCTACCGATTTTTATCGTGAAGAAGCATACCCAAGTTATTTATATTACAATCCCAATGCGGAAAGTAAAGAGGTCATCATCTCAATTGGAGACAAAGATTTAAAGATTTACGATGCTGTTGAGCGTAAGTTTATTTCCCAAAAGACGAAATTCGATTTTACTTTTAATATTGAAGGGGAGTCCTCGCGTTTATTGGTTATGATACCGGCATCCGCAAAAGTTAAGGAAAAAGACGGTAAATTATATGCCGATGATATTGTTATAGATTATAAATACGGTTATGAAATAAACTAAGTTCCCCCATTTAATATCTTCCTTGACATAATGTGGAAGCTTTTATAGCTGCCAAGGAGTGTTCCTATATAATTACGGAATGCTCCTTTTGTCTTTTAAGCGGATTTATCCCTGCTTGGGCAGGCCTTTAAGCTGATCAGACTGAAGTCTGGGAAAGCGAAATTACCTGGTAAGGTCCTAGTTTAATGGTGTTAGGGTAGTAATATCAAAAGCTATTCCTAAAATAGAGGTGTCTCCTGTCTTGATTTTTCTAGACCATCTCCCTGTTTAGGATTTCAAAATTTTCTCTGGCGTTATCGGTAGATCATAAATACGTATGGCAGAGGCATTATAGATGGCATTGGCTATTGCCGCAGCCGTTGGCGGAACGGGGACTTCCCCGGCACCTTTGGCGTCTTCGCTTGGACGGTTTATAATGGCCACCTCCACTTCAGGGACTTCAGAAAATTTTAGAATGGGATATTTTATCCAATCTGTACTAGTTATTTCTGTTGTATTGAACGTTACCTCCTCTTTTAGGGTCCAGCTGGCTGCTTGGATCATCCCGCCTTCAATTTGATTGGTGAGTCCATCCATATTGATTACCTCCCCTACGTCTACAGCTGCCCACATTTTAATAAGACCCACATTACCGTTATTTTTATCCACCGTAACCTTGGCCGCAACGGCAATATAGGCGTCCGTATTTTTATACCTCATAAAGGCATACCCAATCCCTTTGCCATCCTCGTTATTTTGTGCGCTGGTAAGGGCTTGCACTTTTTGGATTACTCCTATGGCCCTTTTATCTTCCAAGTGGTTTAGTCGGAATTCCAAGGGGTCTTGGCCCGCCTTTTCGGCCAAAGTGTCCATAAACGATTCTATGGCAAAAATATTGGTAAACGATCCTAGGCTACGCAAAGAGGATGTGCGAAAGGGTCCATCATAGTAGTGTGCATTCACGGTAATATTGGGAATGCCGTAATATGGATCGGCATTTCTATGTCCTCCTCCCAAATACCCTCTCGACTTCATCTGGTATGGGTTTTCCAAATACCTGGCGGCCAATACCGTTCCGGCATCCTTGTTCGGGCGTGTGCTATGGGAGTCGGTCCACACCTCGGTTTTCCACGAGTTTATTTTATTGTTTTTATCCAGACTGGCTTCCAATTCGGTGATCATGGCCGGACCATAGGGATCCCACAAGTGCTCATCATGTCTGGACCATTGTACCCTAACATGGGTGTTGGGTTGTTGCAGGGCCAATAGTGCTGCATCGGCGGCGGCATCATCGGCAGTGCTATGGCCAAAACACCCCGCTCCAGGGACACTCGTAATATGAATTTTATCGGGTTCCATATTCAACATGGTCGCCAGGGCTTCCCTCATGGGATATATTCCTTGACTGTGGGACCAGATATGCAATATTTCACCGTCAAACATCGCTATTCCACAGGCGGGGCCCATAGAGGCGTGTTTAATATAGGGTTTGGTATATGTTGCTTTAAGGGTTTCATTGCCTTCAAATGCTGCTGCCACATCACCTTCGTTTTTCACTGTTTCCGGGCTGGAGGCAATCAATTTAATATGTGCGTAGAGATTTTCAGATTTAGGGAAGGGTATGGGGGCCGTCCATATCGAGTGGTCCTTCAGATATTGTTCTGCCTTTACAGCTTGGTATTCCCTTTCGGTAATTACGCCCACAAAACTTCCTTTTCTTACCGTTTTAATGATTCCTGAAACTTCTGATTTTAAACCGGTGTCATCCAAAGAAATCAGTTGGGAAGTATATCCCGGAGGTCTCACTACTCTGGCATGCACCATACCGGGGAAGCGTAGGTCTTGAATGTAGGTCGACTGCCCCCTTACCATTTCTTCTATATCTGGTCTTGGTATGGCTTTGCCAACATAGCGATGTTCCCTGTTGTCTTTTATGGGAATTGGAAGCATTACTTCTTTTTCTATCTGTTCGCCATCAAGTATCTCGGCAAAAGTCAAGGATTCTTTGTTTTGTTTAGATTTAACTAGGCCGTTGTAAAGCAATAGATTATCAACAGCAGTATTCAGTTTTTTACTCGCCAAGAGCAATAATTCCTGTCTAGCTGTAGCTGCTGCATAGCGAACAGACATGGCACTGTTCTGAATGGAAGCGCTGGCACCGGTATAGCCCTCATTAGGGGTGACACCAGTCTCTGCCAGATGAATTTGTACCTTCTCCAGATCCATATCCAGTTCTTCGGCAGCCACCTGCTGGATAGCAGTGCGGATGCCCTGTCCCAATTCTACTTTTCCAGATAGTACCCTAATAGTGCCATCCTCCAATAATTCCAACCAGGCGTTTACGGTTTTGGCACGGCCCATGCTGCCTGGTAGTTTCCCATCATAATCTAGTCGGGCGGCCATTATGGGGTCTTCCACACCCGAGCAGGCTCCAAACAATGTAAATCCCACGCTGATATAGCCCAAGTCTTTGATAAATTTTCTTCTGGTTGTAAGTGGTATTGCTGTCATGGCAGATTTAAATTATAGGCTTTTGGCTGCGGTCTTAATAGCTCGGATGATCCTAGTATGGGTTCCGCAGCGACAGAGGTTACCCTGCAGTGCAGTTTTGATTTCCATCTCATCTGGGTTTGAGTTGGAATTTAAAAGTCCAACCGCGGTCATCACCATACCATTGAGGCAATAACCGCATTGGGCAGCCTGCTCGTCCACAAAAGCCTGCTGCACGGCATGTAGCTTACCTTTATTGGTAGTAAGTCCTTCCAAGGTGATTATTTCAGCATCCCCAATAGAGGATATTGGAATCATACAGCTGTTGGTGGACTTTCCGTTCACGAGGATTTTGCACGACCCACATTGTGCAAGTCCACAACCAAATTTTGGACCATTAAGTTCCAGATAGTCTCGTAGGACATATAGTAAAGGGGTGTCGGCTTCCGTCTCGACCATTTTTCGGGAACTGTTGACGTTGAGGTGGTAGGTTGGCATGGTAATTTGTTTAGCTTCTAAGATAATGAATTGCTTTTCTAAAACAAATGACCGTGCAATCTAGAAAGTAGGAATTTTTATCGCAGACTTTTTTCTTTGATTTTCTGTTGTTCAAAAGCGGCATCGTATTCTGGATTGCTTTGGCTTGGAACCTTGGCATTGGTTGTGGCACGCCATTCCATTAATTTCTTACGGAGTTCCTGTGTTTTATCCGGATTTTGTTCGGCAACATTATTTTCTTCACTTGGGTCATCTATTAAATGGTAAAGTTCCAACGCGCCGTCTTCAAAATATTCATGCAGTTTCCAATCACCCGAAATAACTACTGAGCCAGGACGGGTACGGAACAATGGGTCGCGACTACCATCCTGTAAACCCTGGTATTCCTGAAGGTAGATAGGAAAATGAAAGAATAGGTCCCTTTCCACTTGGGTTTTGTCCTCAAAAATGGGTTTAAGGTCAATTCCGTCCAGTAGCAGAGCCTTTTTCTCTGGGCTTACAATATTTTGTAGGGTGGGGTAAAAGTCCAGATTACTTACACGGGTGGCAGAGCTGGAATTGGGTTCTATTTTTCCAGGCCATTTTATCAGTAAAGGTACGCGTATTCCTCCTTCATAATAAGAACCTTTTCCTGCACGTAAGGGGTTTTGTTCGGATATGGCCCTGATTCCACCATTGTCCGAGGTAAATATTACCAAAGTATTCTTTTCCAGTCCGTTTGCTTTTAGTGTGGAAAGTAGTTTGCCCACGTTTTCATCCATAGAGGCCACCATAGCGGCATAATCGGCCCTATTTTGTCCATTGGATCCCTTTTTGTCCTTAAATTTTTCAATCAGTTCCTCTTTCCCCATAATTGGGGTATGTACGGTATAGTAGGGGAGGTAGAGAAAAAAGGTGGTGTCCTTGTATTTTTCTACAAAAGAGATGGCCTCTTTGGTAATGCGGTCCGTTAAATACTCCCCATCGGGGCCATTGGTGATATGATCTATTTTATATGGCGAAAAGTAGCCCCCGCTTCCTGGGTTTCCTCTGGCACTTCCGCCAACATTTACATCTATCCCCTGTTCTTTAGGGTCGTTCCCTACGTGCCATTTCCCGAAACTTCCGGTAATATATCCGGCCGACTTTAGCATGTGGGGGAGTGTGTATATGCTGTCATTTAGGTGGTCTGTGTTTTTTATTGGAATAAGTTTTCGTGTCTTTGGATTGCCTCTATCCGAAGGGCTCACAGTATAAACGCCGTGACGCGGAGTATTAAGTCCGGATAGGAGGCAGGCGCGGCTGGGGGCGCAATTTGCAGCTCCTGCGTAAGCATTGTAAAATACCATACCTTCTTTTGCCAAAGCGTCCAAATGGGGTGTTTCATAATACTCACTGCCCATAAACCCTAAATCCTTCCAGCCCAAATCATCTACATTTATTAGAACTATATTGGGAAGAGCCTTGTTTGGCTCGTTCTCTTTGGGGGATTTGCAGGAGTGTATGGAATAGATTATTGCCAAAACGACAATAATGGCGTGATGTATTGAGTGCTTCATATTTAGGAAGGTATTTGGCATATAACTTTATATCCAGTTAAATATAATAAGTCCATAGGTAGTAGCATAATTTTTAATTACTTTGGGGTTAGGTATTCTTGCCCCAATGTAATTGATAATAACACCATGACTAAAAAATTTCTCCATTTAGGATTACTTATATTCCTTATTTCCTGTGCATTTGCATGCAAAAACAAAGGTCAGCTAACTGAGGCCTCCAAAACAGACAGCACTCAGGAAAATGTAGCCAAACCCAATATTATTTACATCTTGGCCGATGACTTGGGTTATGGGGATTTAAGTGCCTATGGACAGCAAAAGTTTACAACACCCAACATAGATAAATTAGCCAGGCAAGGAATGCTTTTTACCGAACATTATTCCGGTAGTACGGTATGTGCTCCGTCTAGATCTGCATTGTTGACTGGTATGCACACAGGACATACCTTTGTACGTGGCAATAAGGAAATACAACCAGAGGGGCAGTATCCCATACCCGATAATACCTACACCTTGGCGGAGGCCATGAAAAAAGCTGGCTATGCCACTGGAGTTTTTGGTAAATGGGGGCTAGGATATCCAGGTTCGGAAGGGGATCCATTGAACCAAGGTTTCGATACTTTTTTTGGATACAATTGCCAACGCTTGGGGCATAATTACTACCCCCGCCACCTATGGGCCAATACGGACTCTTTAGTTCTGGAAGAAAATGCAGGAACAAAGAAAGGGATTTATGCACCACAACTAATACATGAAAAAACGCTCGATTTTATAGAGTTCAATAAGGATAATCCCTTCTTTCTTTATGTAGCATCTATTATACCACATGCAGAGCTTGCAGCTCCAGAGGAAATCATGGAAAAATACAGGGGTAAATTTCCTCCAGAAAAAGCTTATGAAGGGGTGGATGATGGACCGGAATACAGAAATGGTCCTTACGAATCACAGAAAGAAACCCATGCCGCATTTGTGTCTATGATTCATATATTGGACAATCAAGTTGGGGAGATCATGGCCAAATTGGAACAGTTGGGCATTGCCGACAATACCATAGTTATGTTTACCTCGGACAACGGTCCACACACTGAAGGTGGTGCCGATCCTGATTATTTTAATAGCAACGGTCCATTTAAGGGAACCAAACGGGATCTTTATGAAGGAGGAATCCGGGTTCCCCTTATAGTTAAGTGGCCAGGACATGTTAAACCAAATACCAGAACAGATCACGTTTCTGCATTCTGGGACATATTTCCAACATTTGCAGGTATTGCAAATATGGAAGTACCTCCTTCTTTAGATGGTGTTTCCTTTTTGCCTACCCTTTTGGGAGAGGAAAAAGAGCAAAAGGAACACGAATATTTGTATTGGGAGTTTCATGAGAAAGGCGGCAGACAAGCTATTAGAAAAGGCAATTGGAAAGCTGTAAAGTATAATGTTTTTGAATCGACCGAAGATCAGATGGAACTTTATGATCTGGATGCCGATCTGGGAGAAGAGAACAATATTGCCAAGGATTATCCGGAAATAGTAGCCGAAATGAAATTGCTTTTTAAGGAAGCTAGGACACCTTCCGAAGTGTTTACTTTTGATCAAGGTACCTATTTAAGTGTAGAATAAAAAATAGTTAGTAGTTAGATTAGTTTAGTTTTTAAAGGGCCCTATCATTTGCATAGGGTTCTTTTTATTAATTTGTGTTATCCCGATTCATAGATGTATGCCAGCTGGTAAGGATGAAAAGGGGTATTTTTTTCTACTATAAAATCCATAAATAGCAGAGATGAAAAATTGGTTGAATATATATTTCCTTTGTTGCGCCTTTAATTGGGCGGGTGCACAGCAAGACCTGGCTATTGAAGTTTGCATAAATAAGAATATCCATTTCCAGACCATTTACAATTTTGCGGCCTCCGATGCATGGGCCGCACAGTATACGGGTTTATGGCCCCATAAAAAAAAGGAACAAATGGCCGAGTGGTTGTTTAGTAAGGAAAATAATCCGGATGGATCACCAAGAGGAATCGGTTTGTCTGCCTGGCGATTTAATATCGGGGCAGGAAGTACGGCCCAAGCTGAAGAAAGTTGCATAAAGGATCCATGGAGAAGAGCCGAGGGCTTTTTACAGGATGACGGAAGTTACAATTGGCAAAAGCAGGCAGGGCAACAGTGGTTTCTTCAGGCGGCAAAGGAAAGTGGCGTAAATCAATTCATTGCATTTGTCAATAGTCCGCCCATACAAATGACCAGAAACAATAAGGCACATTCCAATGATGGCTTGGCCGCAAATTTATCCCCGGACAATTATGTGGATTATGCCAACTTTCTAGCGAAGGTGCTAAAGCATTTTAAGGACAGTCTTACAGTAGATTTTGATTATATAAGTCCGTTCAATGAACCACAATGGGAATGGAAAGGCGGACAGGAAGGTTCCCCTTGGAACAATAATGAATTGGCCAATGCCACAAGGGTAATCGATTCCGTTTTCGCTCAACAGAAAATAGATTCCAAAATAGAAATTACCGAAGCCGGTCAAATTGACTATTTAACAGGGGATAAAGAAAAGCATCCTAATAGAAGCGATCAGATAGCATCTTTTTTTAGTCCTGAAAGTCCTAATTATGTGGGGGATCTAAAATCCGTAGCACCAAAGATCGCGGCCCATAGTTATTTTACTACCTGGGATATATCGAAGCTTAAAAAGGAAAGGGAACGAATAATCGAAAAATTAGGGGAATACCCTTCCTTGGAATATTGGATGAGCGAATACTGCATTTTGGAGAACAATGAGGAGATTAAGGGAAAAGGCAGGGATCTGGGCATGCCCACGGCGCTATATGTAGCCCGCCTCATCCATGCCGATCTTACTATTGCGAATGCCAGTGCTTGGCACTGGTGGTTGGCTATGAGTCCTTACGACTTTAAGGATGGACTTATTTATGTTGATAAGGAAAGTGAGGATGGGAATTTCTACGGCTCAAAATTGCTATGGGCCTTTGGCAATTACTCTAGATTCATCAGGCCCGGGGCCAAAAGGATCTCGGTTACCTACGATAATTATAGTACAGAGGAAAACCTAAAGGATGGGGTGTTGCTATCCGCCTATAAAAATGCTGATGACAGTATAGTACTGGTTGTAGTTAATCAACAGGTTGCTGCTGTGCATTTAGAATTAAATATAGACATACCATCAAATTCCAAAATCGAGAGTTATGTTACCAGTGAATCTTACAATCTTAGTAAAATGCCAGATGCTCAATTTGGAAAAAGTAAAATACAGGTCTTAGGTAAATCGCTGACCACATTTGTTTTCAATAAAGCAGATTAATGCTAATTTGCCCAAACCATTTTTAATCGGACAAGAAAAATAAACCGCTCATGCTTCATAAAACAGTGACTTCAAAAATTATATTCGCCCTAATGCTCATTGTGGGCATAAATAGGCTAATTGCCCAAAGCAATGTAACAGCGGAAGTTGATAGGGAAAACAAAAAGCCCAATATCATTTTTATCCTTACCGACGATTTGGGTTATGGGGATCTGGGGGTACTTTTTCAGAATATGAAGGCCAAGGAAAAAGGGGCGGCGCATCCACGGGAGTATACGCCCAATCTGGATCAAATGGCAGCTGAAGGCGCCTTGATGTCGCAGCATTATTCCGCCGCCCCGGTATGTGCACCATCCAGGGCCTCGCTGTTATTGGGCCGTAGTCAGGGTCATGCCAATATCAGGGACAATCAGTTTGACAAGGCCTTGGACAATAACCATACCTTGGGGTCGGTATTGCAGACCGCGGGCTATACCACAGCGGCCATAGGCAAATGGGGCTTGCAGGGCAAGGGAGGCAAGGCACCTAACTGGACGGCACACCCCCTTAATAGAGGATTCGACTATTACTTGGGGTATATACGCCATGGTGATGGCCATGAACACTATCCCAAAGAAGGCATTTATAGAGGCAAGAAAGAGGTGTATGAAAATAGGGTTAATATAGCCGATGACCTTGACAAGTGTTACACTACAGACTTATTTACGGCCGCTGCTAAGAAATGGATCGTTGATTTTAAAAAAAGTGAGGATGCCGACAAACCCTTTTTTATGTATCTGGCCTATGATACGCCCCATGCCGTTCTTGAGTTGCCTACCCAGGCCTATCCGGCAGGTGGTGGATTGAATGGCGGACTGCAATGGTTGGGAGAGCCGGGGAAAATGATCAATACCGCTTTGGGAGAAGTGGATTCTTGGATGCATCCAGATTATGCCAATGCCACCTATGACGATGACGGGGATCCCGCAACAGCACAATTGGCCTGGCCAGAGGTGTATAAGCGTTATGCTACGGACACTAGGCGGATAGATGATGCAGTGGGCGATATACTGCAACTGCTCAAGGATTTAAAAATTGATGAAAATACCATGGTGGTATTTACCTCGGACAATGGCCCGTCCAAGGAATCCTATTTGGCCAATGAACCTATAGATCCCACATTTTTTAAGAGTTATGGGCCTTTCGATGGAATAAAGCGCGATTGTTTGGAGGGGGGAGTACGAATGCCAACATTGGCATTATGGCCAGGGAATATCCCGGCAGGTAACCATATTGAAACTCCTAGTATTTCCTATGATTGGATGCCCACTTTTGCGCAAATGGCTGGACTTCCTGCACCTGCTATTTCGGATGGGGTATCCTTATTACCTTCCTTACTAGGAAAAGGAACACAGCCCGAGAGCAATATTTATATAGAGTACTTTCAGCCGGGAAAGACACCGGACTATGCAGATTTTATACCGGAACATCAAGGACGTGCACGTAATCAAATGCAGATGGTACGCATTGAAAATTATGTTGGACTGCGTTACGACATCAAATCGCATAACGATCCTTTTGAAATTTATGATGTTTTAAAGGACCCACAGCAGACCCAAAATTTGGCCAAGGATCCTAAACTTGCTAGTTTGCAGCAAAAGATGAAGGACAAGGTCCTAGGGTCCCGAATTCCAAATAGTACTGCTTTAAGACCATATGATGATGTTCCAGTTCCTTCTATACCAGAAGGGGAAATGAAAAGCGGCATTCAGTGGAAGGCCTTTAAGGGCGATTTTCCTTGGGTACCTGAAGTGGCCACGCTATACCAGTTTGAAACAGGTAAGGTAGATCAGCTAAACGGTGTGATAAATGTCGGTAATGGCTCCGGGGCCATGTTCTTTGAGGGGTATATCCGAGTCCCTTCGGACGGTGATTATACCTTTTACATGTCGGCAAATTCGGCGGCATTTCTTAGGATCCACGATGCAGCAGTAGTTGATGCCGATTATGAATATTTTCAAAACTCGCCCAAAAGCGGAAGCATTAAACTAAAAGCCGGACTTCATCCTTATAGGATTTACTACAAGAGCCCTAGGAAGGGAAAATCATCCCTGAAATTGGAATGGAGCGGTCCAAGCCTGGAACGGGAAACTATTCCGGCCAATGCATTTTTTAAACCTAAAAATTAACCTAAGAGTAGTGCACAGATACTACTTGCCCGCCTATTTGAGTGATGGAAACAATTACTAATAAATTAGTTGGGAAGGGTTGGTCTTAATGGCGGCAGGAAAAATTAAAATTCCCATGCCCTTAGCCTTAGGATGATTGTGGCAAGTAAACCAATGACTTAAAAATAGGCTATTAAAAAGTGTTGTTTTTTTGGCTGGGACAATCCTATTGAAAAGTATGTACCGAAATTTTTCTAATAACTGGGGACTTATATTTTTGGGATTATGCACTTATTGTATAATAAATGTTTAATTTTCAGATATTAGGAGGTTATTACAAAATTCTACTAGGTAATGTTATGGGAAAACTACTTTTTTATGTTAAACTGGTTTTGGTGTTTTTGCATTTTCAATCCGTTATTGGGCAATCCCTTCAAATAAGTGATAACGGCAGATTTATTAAAAAATCAGATGGCACACCATTCTTCTACCTGGGAGATACCGCTTGGGAGTTGTTTCATAGACTGGATATGAAGGAGGCAGATCATTATCTAAATAATAGGGCAGATAAAGGTTTTACGGTTATACAGGCAGTTATTTTATCAGAACTGAACGGTATTTCCGTTCCTAATGCCAATGGGGACCTGCCCTTATTCAATAAAGACCCAAAAAGACCCAATGAGGCTTATTTTAAGCATGTAGACGCCATAGTGGATAAGGCAAGTTCTTTGGGATTGGTTATGGGAATGCTTCCCACCTGGGGAAGTTATTGGAGTTCCCTAAGTGAAAAGGACATCATTTTTACAGCAGAAAGTGCTGAGGAATTTGGACTGTTTTTAGGGAAAAGATATAAGGGCAAACCTGTTATTTGGATATTGGGTGGAGATAGAAATATACGAACGGAAAATGATCGCAAAATTGTGGAGGCAATGGCGCTAGGGCTGAAGCAGGGAAGTAATGACCAACAGCTTATCACTTTCCATCCCAGGGGACCCGGAATGTCGTCGGATTATTTTCATGATGCCGAGTGGCTTGATTTTAATATGTATCAATCTTCCCATGGTCAACATGGGCATGACAACGGACTTTATGCGGAGCATGATTATGCTTTAGAGCCCATGAAACCGACCTTGGACGGAGAACCGAGATACGAAAGTATACCGGTAGGGTTTTATTTTAAAGGTACGGATCCAAAGGATCGCTTTGACGATTATGACGCACGGCAGGCGGCCTATTGGTCTGTTTTTGCAGGGGCTTGCGGACATACCTATGGGAATAATAATATTTGGCAGATGTATTCGCCGGATAATAGTCCAATTATTGGGGCCGCAATACCGTGGAAAGATGCCTTGGACCATCCTGGGGCCTTTCAAATGAAACATCTTAAAACCTTAATGGAGGCACGTTCCTTTTCTAAATTGACTCCCAAGCCCGAGTTGATCAAAAATAGCATGGAAATAAATGGTGAGCCCATAAGGGCGGTATTGGCACTGGATGCCTCTTTTGCAATGATCTATACCCCCAGTGGGAAGGCCTTTACGGTGGACAAGGGAATGATTTCAGGTTTAAATAAAAAGGCTATTTGGTACGATCCCAGATATGGTGTGTCCCATCATTTGGGCACATCGGACACCGATGGTATTCAGACCTATAAGCCGCCTACTTCTGGAAGAGGGCAGGATTGGGTACTGATCTTGGAAAATGCCGATCTTAATTTACCAATGCCGGGTTTTCATTGATTTCCGGCTGCAAATTATAAAGACTGCTAAGACTTTACCCCAAAGAAGACCTTCTTTTTTGTTTTTTGAAATCGAAAAGTAAGAATAACACGGCTTCCACTTTGGTGCCCAGTTTTTCTGTCAATATTTTAAAGGCCCGTGTAATATGGCCTTCTACGGTTTTAATGGAGATGTTGAGGTATTCCGAGATTTCGGTATGGGTAAGTCCTTCCTTCTTATTCATTAAAAATATTTCTTTGCATTTGGACGGTAAATTATCAATTTCGGCATTCATTAATTTTATTAAGCCCTCCAATTCTTCCGGTTCTATTTCCGCCACCACATCGATAGCCTCAAAATATTTTTTCTCCAAATACAGAACAGGTTTAGTTTTTCTGTATTGACTAATAAACTCATTATAGACGGATTTATACAAATAACTCTTGATGGAAAAATCTGGATTAATTTTTTTTCTCTTAACCCAAATCTTAACAAATACGTTTTGAACTATATCTTCGGCCAAGGCATGATCATGGCACAAAGACTGGGCATAGGCGCACAAGCTTTGGTAATATGTATCCATTAAAAAATCGTAGGCTTTGCAATCCCCAGAAATTAATCTTTCGGCTAAATATTGGTTTTTTAGGTGGTCCATTAAAATTGGTTATTCTCAATATTACAAAAATTTTTTTTTGAATATCGAAAAAAAATACACAAAAAATAGAGGGGTATGTAAAATTTGAGCGTATTAGATGCATAATTGTTGAGTTAAAGATGGCCGAAGTAGAAAAAATAATCGTCAAGTTTCTAAATCAGGAGGCCAATCATTCCGAGTTGGAAAGATTGGAAGATTTGCTAAAAACGGCAGAAGGGTTGCGAGTCTTTAATAGTCTTGTTAAAACACAATATATAAGTACACTTTCCATGACAGAATACGATGTTAATAAAGCCAAGGAATCTATTAAGGACAGGCTTAAAAAGGACAAGCGGATAGCAAGAATGAACCTGTACAAGAGAATAGCCTTCACTGCTTCTGTTTTACTAGTAATAGGCACGGTCTTTTACCTAGCTTATATTACTGATGACAAAATTGCGACAGTAGATGTTAAACAGCCACAAACTATAGTAGCTGGGACGGATAAGGCCATCCTTACCCTGGAAAATGGGGATGAGGTGGCGCTGGAAAAAGGGAAAAAATTTCAAACCGGTGGGGTAAGTAGTAACGGGGAGGAATTGGTCTATGCTGAAAAAAAGCATAATAATGAAGTTGAAAAAGAACAGTTGTACAATTATTTGACCATTCCTCGAGGTGGCCAATTTTTTATCAAATTGTCGGATGGTACGGAAGTGTGGCTGAATTCAGAAACCAAATTAAAATATCCAGTGACATTTGCCGAAGGTCTAACCCGGAAGGTAGAACTAATATATGGTGAGGCTTATTTTAAGGTTTCGCCAAGTACCGCACACAAAGGCGCTGCATTTCAAGTCCTTACAAAATCCCAAGAGATTGATGTTTTGGGTACGGAATTTAACATTAAGGCCTATAATAATGACCCGGTTATGGCTACCACCTTGGTTGAAGGGAAAATCAAAATAAAAAAAGGTGAGTTTAGTGAAACCCTAATGCCCAACCAACAGGCTAGAATTAGTCATGAAAGTGATAAAATAGATATTGAGGAAATTGATGTGTCCCAGGAAATTTCATGGGTAAAAGGTTTGTTTGCCTTTAATGAAAAACCCTTGGAGGAAATAATGACGGTACTTTCAAGATGGTATGATACTGAGGTTATTTTTGAGAATGCCAAACAAAAGAATTTTGTCTTTACGGGAATATTGGAAAGAACCAATGCGGTAGAAGATATTCTTAAACTTATTGAAGCTACCAGTGAGGGCCAGTTAAAATTTGAAATTGCCAATAAAACAATTATTATTAAATAAAAAAGGAAAAGGCCAGCACCTTCCACAGCAACGGCCTTTGTCCAAGTAGATTAATTAAAACTATGTTTAACTAAACCATTACAAATTTATGAAAATTAAATTAACCAACCGACCACCTTGCCTATTTGGCAAAGTTCTTTTACGCCTTTTTATGAAATCCATTATTTTCCTCTTTTGTTCGATTTCATTTGCACTCAGTCCTTTAAATGGAGAGGCTCAAAATGCCGAGATCATCATCGATTCTGATGTTACCTTAAACGTCAAACAGGTATTTCGGCTAATAAATAAGCAAACTGACTATAAGTTTATTTATCGCCATGACCTAATCAAAACCTCGCCTAATATTGACCTAAAAAAAGGTGTAATTAAAGCTGGGGACTTATTGGACAAAGCCTTATCGCCTTTAAGTTTTACTTATAACTTTACAGATGACGGAACTATCGTGGTTAAAAAAAGTCCAACGAATTCCGTGGAAAGTAGTTCAATTAAGATTTTGGACAAGAAATTACAATTTCAAGTAAGTGGTACTGTGACAGATGTGGACGGCTCCCCCTTACCGGGAGCTAATATCATTGAAAAAGGAACGAGCAATGGCGTTACAGCTGACTTTGATGGTAAATTTTCAATGGAAATAGCAAGCGAAAATGCTGTATTGATTGTTTCCTATATTGGATTTTCAACCAAAGAAGTTACTCTAAGTGGACAGACTGATATTGTTGTTAGTATGGAGGAAGATGCCGCTGGTTTGGAAGAAGTGGTTGTGGTTGGTTATGGCACGCAAAAAAAGGAAAATCTTACAGGTTCTGTAGCAACGGTTAGTTCCGAGGAACTTATCAAAAGGCCATCTGCCAATGTTGAGAATTTACTCCAAGGTAGAGTTCCTGGTCTTCAAGTTTCATCGTCTTCCGGTAAACCCGGAGATGAAGGCAATACTTTGCGCATAAGGGGAATAGGCACATTTAGTGGAGCAGGAAGTAATCCATTGGTGCTAATAAACGGTATAAGTGGTGACATGACCAATCTTGATCCAAATGACATTGAATCGGTTTCCGTTTTAAAGGATGCCGCGTCAAGTGCCATTTACGGTGCCCGTGCCGCAAATGGGGTTATCCTGATAACAACAAAACAAGGCAAGGCAGGCAGTCTAGTAATTGACTATCACGGAAATATTCAGGCGCAGAGCGCTAGCAGATTACCTGAATTGTTATATAATTCAGCGGACTACATGCAATTTTGGAACGAAGCTAGGGCAAGGAATGGTCAAGCCCCACACTTTACCCAAGCGGAAATTGATGGCTTTAGGAACAATCCTAACGACCCGGTTAATTATCCCAATTTTAATTGGATCGACCATACCTTTAATACCGCCATTGTGAATAACCAGTCTTTTCGCATAAGTGGGGGAAATGAAAACACTGTTTTCAGTGTATCCCTTGGTTATCTGGACCAACCCGGTATTACAAGTAATTACGAATATCAAAGATTCAACGGACGAGTGACCGTTGATTCAAGATTGAATGATTGGATTAAGATCGGGGGTGATATACAGTTTGTCAACAAGGACATAACCAGAAGTAACTGGGACAATAACGTGGACTATCAAATACTTGCCATATACGGTGCGGCTCCTAATTATACGCCTACGATGACTTTACCGGATGGTAGTACAGGATATGTGGCCCGATATAGTTCCGATATTGCTGAATGGACAGTAAGAAACCCTGATGCGCAAGATGCAAGTGGTCTTATGACAGAGACCCGGTACAATGTTCTGCCTCAGTTTTACAGTGAGATTAATCTAACCAAAGATTTGACTTGGAATTCCAAATATGCACTTACTATCGACAACAATCAATATAAGAATCACGAGCATGCGGTTGATAACTATTACTTTAAAGATGGTTCATATGCCCATAATAATGCTACTTGGCGACTGGGGGTAAATGATATATGGACCACTAGCAAGTTGTCTACATTTTATTCGACCTTGAATTTTACCAAGAACTTTGAAGATCACAACCTTAGCGTATTGATAGGATATAATCAAGAAGGATTTAAAGACAGATATCTTAGAGGTCAGAGAATTAATTTTCCAACCAACGATCTAAAGGAACTTGATGCCGGCGCTTCCAATGGTCAATCTACCGGAGGAGGGGCAACGGAATGGGCGATACAATCATATTTTGGTCGTGCCACCTATGATTATCAGGGCAAATATTTACTTGAGGCCAATGCAAGATACGATGGCACTTCTAGAATTTCACCAGATACGCGATGGGGATTCTTTCCTTCCTTATCTGCTGGATGGAGGGTTTCAGAAGAAGCGTTTATGGAAAATGTGGATTGGTTGGACAATTTTAAAATAAGAGCTTCTTGGGGCCAATTGGGCAACCAAAATGTTGGACTATATCCTTATCAAGAAGTTTTATCAACTACTTCCTACCCGTTTATATCTTCCGAACCAGGCGTTATTCAGAACCGCATGGTAGATCGGAATCTGAAATGGGAAACAACCACCATGACCGACATTGGGGTTGACTTTAGTATGCTTAATGGTTTGTTTAGCTTTACTTTTGACTGGTATAACAAAGTTACCGATGATATCCTTTATCAGATTCCGGTACCTGCAAGTATAGGTCTGTCGGCACCAACAGTAAACTTCGGTAAAATGAAAAACACCGGTATCGATCTTGTGGTAGGCAGCCAGAAAAGTTTTGGCGATTTCTCTTATAGCGCTAGTATTAATTATTCCAGTTACAAAAATGAAGTATTGGAAATATTGTCTCCGACCTATGGAAATACCACTACTCAGGTAGGTCTTCCTTTTAACTCCCATTATTTGGTGGAATTCGACGGAATATTTCAAAACCAGGCTGAAATCGATGCAGCTCCCATACATCCTTTCAATCCAAAACCGGGAGACCTGAAATTTAAGGATGCGGATAACAATGGTACCATAAATGCTGATGACAGGGTTGTAATAGAAGGAGCATACCCTAAGTCCTTTTATGGAGGTACAGTAGACCTTTCTTACAAAAACTTTGATTTATCGTTATTTTTTCAGGGAGTCGAAGGATCCAAAGCACATGTCCAGACCTTGGCTTGGGGACTTACGCCATACATGCAGGGATCGCCCCCAACCGTTGATTTTGTAAACAATAGATGGACAGGTGAAGGTTCTACCAATTCTCATCCTGCCATGTTTGTTACCGGATATGGACCTGTCACAGGAACACCAAACACCTACTGGTTGTTGGATTCGTCCTATCTCAGATTGAAGAATCTGTCTATTGGATATAATATACCTAAAGAATTATGCCAAACGATTGGTTTGCAAGGCGTTAATGTGTATATGTCCGGCGACAATTTATTTACTTTCACCAAGTGGCCGGGATCCGATCCTGAAAAAGCCAATACGGGTTGGTTTACGGCTTACCCTCAGCTGACAACATACACCATGGGAGTTAAATTGAAAATTTAATCTTAAAATACAATATTATGAAGATATATATAAATAGGGGCAAGGTTATAAGTTACACAATTGTCTTATTAGCACTTTTTACAATGTCATGCGAGAATGATTTTTTGGATAAAAACCCTTTGACGGAAATATCCAGCCCTACATTCTGGAATACACAGAACGATGCCGACATGGCCTTGGCCGGGTGTTATTCACGGTTGAATACTAATACATTCAATTTTCATAACCTGAGTTTTGACGTACTTGGTGGCGAGGCCAGTAGGGGTGACGGGAATGCACAAAATATGGCCTTAGGCCTTATTGAAGCTACATCGGGGGGACTTATTTCATCTGTCTTTACCGATTGTTATAGAGGCATTGCTTCATGTAATTTTTTCTTGGCCAATATTGATAAAACTCCTATTCCTGCCAGTACCATAGATGTTTATAAGGCAGAGGTGCTATTTTTAAGGGCTTTGTTTTATTTTACGTTGACCGATTATTATGGGGGTGTACCACTATATACCGAACCTTTTGAAAACATTGACGAGGCCAAGGTTGCGCAAAGTTCAAAGGCTGAGGTAATTGCTCAGGTTATTGCGGATTTGGATGTTGCTATTGCTCAATTGCCCAATACGGATTACAGTAGTACCGGACATGCCGTAAAAGGTTCTGCATTGGCGCTTAAATCAAGGGTGCTGCTTTTTCAGGGTGATTGGTCAGGTGCAGCAGCAGCGGCAAATCAGGTAATGACCGAAGGAAAATTTAGTCTTTCCGATGATTTTAAAAACATGTTCTTAGTTTACGGTCAAGACGGAAATCCTGAAATTATGTTTTCGACAAGATATTTAAATCCTGATAATTCTAGCCAACAGGATATTCAAATGGAATGGTGGGGAGCCTGGCATCCTCGCGAGGAATTGAGGGATGCCTTTGAATGCACAGATGGCCTGCCGATTAGTGAATCTCCTTTGTATGACCCTGCGAATTATAAATTAAACCGTGATCCACGGCTTGAATTGACGTTGAAACCATTCGATGACCCAGCCATAAAAGCATCGGGCGAGGTTGTTTCATATGCTTATAATACGCCCTCATCTACAGGATATATGCCAACGAAGGGAGCTGATGTAGAAGAACTTCCAGTAGATTATTCTACTTTGAGCGAACAGGATTGGATATTAATTAGATACGCAGAGGTGTTGTTGAATTACGCTGAAGCAACAAACGAAATTAGCGGCCCTACGACTGAAGTGTATGATGCGGTCAACACTGTGCGCGGAAGGCCAGGAATTGAAATGCCACCCCTCCCGGATGGATTGACAAAAGACGAAATGAGAGCCCGAATTTGGAATGAGAGAAGGGTCGAATTTGCTTTGGAAGGAAGAAGATTTGGAGATATCAAGCGATGGAAATTGGCCGAAACCTATCTTAATACCTTGGTTGAGCCTGATAGTGGTGTGCCGCGTGTTTTTAATCCAGCAAAACATTATTTATGGCCATTTCCACAATCTGAAATGGACGTAAATCCAAATTTGCAACAAAATCCCGGGTATTAATTTTTGGAACAATAAATTGTATATTTTTTGTAAAGTTGAGTTAGTTTGAGTTAATTGTGGTAATGCACTTGAAAGAGTGCATTACCTTTTTAAAAATTATAATAGAACATTGAATTTTAACGCTTAAATACATAGCTGTGGTTCAGCAAACTATAGTTGCGAACAGAATCTTTTAATTTGTCAAAGTATGACTGAAGTTAATACTGATTCTAAATGAGAATTTAAAAAAGATTTCAAAATGAAGAAAACCCTTATTATGTTCTTGTTGGCCATATTGGCATGCAATACCGAGATACAAAAATTTAATTCCAGGGGAAAGTCAATTATACTATACCTCGGATTACTCTTCATTTTCTTAATCTCTTGCAAACAAAAAGGTGAATATGCAGCAATTCCATCGAAAAAAATTCCTGAGGTAGTGGATTATAATTTTGATGTCCGTCCCATACTATCCGATAAATGTTTTGCCTGTCATGGGCCAGATGTCAATAAAAGAGCCGAAGATTTGCGGTTAGACACTCCTGAAGGGGCCTTTAAGGCGCTCAAGGACAGGAAAAACGAATTCGCCATTGTTCCCAATAATTTGGAAAAGTCGGTCCTCTATCAAAAAATAACGGCAAAGGACAGTACCGAGCTCATGCCTCCCTTAGATTCCAATTTAAAATTGTCTTCCTATGAAATCCAAATTTTAAAAAAGTGGATAGAGCAAGGGGCGGCCTATGAACCTCATTGGGCTTTTGTGGCCGTTGACAAACCCGAGCTGCCCAAGTTGAAAAATGCAGATTGGGTCAATAATGAAATAGATTATTTTGTTCTACAAAAATTACAGGACGTGGGCCTGACTCCCAATCCCATGGCGGATAAAGAACGACTCTTAAAAAGAGTTTCCTTGGATATAACAGGACTGCCTCCAACACCCGAAATGCAGAAAAAATTTATCCAGAATGATGCTGCCGATGCCTACGAGAAAGTTGTCGACGAGCTATTGGCCAGCGATCATTATGGTGAAAAGATGGCTAGCCACTGGTTGGATGTTGCCCGCTACGCCGATTCGCACGGGTTTCAAAACGATCAGTTGAGAACCATGTGGCCTTGGCGGGATTGGGTGATTCACGCCTTTAATGAAAATTACAGTTATGAGAAATTTGTCACCTACCAATTGGCGGGCGATCTGGTTCCCCAGAAGAATATGGAGACAATTTTGGCTACAGGATTCAATAGAAACCATAAAATTAACCAGGAAGCTGGTATCATCGAAGAAGAATTTAGGGTCGAAAATGTAACCGATAGAACCAATACCTTTGGAAAGGCATTTTTGGGATTGACATTGGAATGTGCCAAATGTCACGACCATAAATATGATCCTATTTCACAAAAGGACTATTTCAGCACATTTGCATTTTTTGATAGAATGCCCCCTAGGCAAAACAAAGGGGAAATATTGGCGGAGGCTCCTATAATTACAATTACTGACGAGCTTGTCCAAAAAGAACTTCCTTTCATTAATAAAAAGGAAGAAGAGGATGTAGACGTTATGGTCATTGAAGAAAGGCCGGATGTTAGAACCACACATATTCTAAATAGAGGCGTATATGACGATGTTGGCGAAGAAGTAAAGGCCCAAGCTCCTGCATCGGTTTTGGCCTATGATGATAGTGCCTATGAGCGCAACCGCTTAGGTTTGACAAAGTGGTTGTTCGATGCCAAAAACCCTTTGACCAGTAGGGTATTTGTAAACCGAATGTGGCAAGAGATTTTTGGGGCAGGAATCGTAAGATCATCCGGCGATTTTGGTATGCAAGGGGATTTGCCTACCAATGTCCATCTGTTGAATTGGTTGTCGGCAGATTTTATGGAGAACGGCTGGGATATGAAACGCATGATCAAGAAAATTGTCATGTCTGCCACATATAAGCAATCATCGGTCATAAGTAAGGATAAACTGGCTGTTGACCCAGAGAATAAATACCTGTCAAGAATGTCGCGCTTGCGATTTAATGCGGAAATGGTACGTGACCATGCCTTGGCTACCAGTGGCTTGCTAAACCCTGAAATAGGTGGACGAAGTGTTAAAGTGTACCAACCAGACGGATTGTGGGAAGCTGCCAGTTCGGGAAGAGGTGTTTTGGCCAATTATGTACAGGATCACGGAAGTAATCTTTATAAAAGAGGTATATACATTTTTATAAAGCGTACCACCTTACCGCCGGTACAGCTTACTTTTGATGCTGCTACACGTGATCAGTGCGAGGTACAAAGACAATCTACAATGACTCCTTTACAAGCTTTGATTACGCTCAACGACCCTACTATTTTAGAATCTGCACGGGTGTTTTCCGAAAATTTAATGCAAGAGGAAAGTACGGTTGCCGAAAAAATTGAGAAAGCATTTGGTACAATAGTATGTAGGACTATCAAGCCCGAAGAAAAGGAAATGTTATTGGGCTATTACAATGAACAGGAATCCGCCTTCATGAAAGAGACGAAACAGGCTGAGGCATTTATAAATGTCGGGGAATTTCCGGCCTCTAAAGATAGGGATGTCGTAAAGGTAGCCGCCCTCATGCAAATTATTCACACGATATATAACCTAGAGGAAACTATAGTTAAAAGTTAACCAACTTCTCAAAAAATAATACTAATGGAAAAGGAAATTTTTGAACACCATCTAAACACTAACCGAAGGCATTTTTTAGGTAAAATGGCACTGGGCTTTGGGGGGGTGGCTTTGGGGTCCTTGTTAATGCCGGATTTGTTGTCCGGTAAACAAGTCGTCGAAGAACAATTGCCCTTAGGTTTAAAACATTTTGCCGCCAAGGCAAAGCGGATTATCCTCTTGGTTCAGAATGGCGCCCCTTCCCAATTGGAAAGTTTTGACTATAAACCCAAGTTGAACGATATGTTCGGGCAAGATCTGCCTCCTTCTGTAAGAGGAGATCAAAAGTTGACAGGCATGACGGCTGGGCAGGAATCATTTCCCTTGGTGGGCTCAAAGTTTGGATTTAAGCAATATGGCAATTCAGGAACCTGGGTAAGTGATCTGTTTCCGAACATAGCCAAGATTACCGATGATATCTGCGTCATAAAAAGTATGCATACCGATGCCATTAACCACGATCCCGCCCTAACATTTATGCAAACGGGTGCCCAGGTGGGCAATCGCCCCAGTATGGGGTCTTGGTTCAGCTACGGCCTTGGTAGTGAAAATAAAAACTTACCTGCCTATTGCGTATTGCTGTCAAAAGGCAAGGGCAACGGACAGGGCGTATATTCAAAACTGTGGTCGAACGGCTTTTTGGACAGTTCCCACCAAGGAGTACAATTAAGTGCCAGTGAGGATCCTATTTTGTATTTGAACAATCCTGATGGGATGGATAGAAAAACGCGCCGTACCATGTTGGATCATTTGGCTTCATTGAACCAACTGGGTTATGACGAGTTTGGAGATCCTGAAATTCCGGCAAAGATAAAACAGTATGAAATGGCTTTTCGAATGCAGACCGCGGTACCTGAAATTACCGACGTTTCCAAAGAACCGGACCATATCAAAAAAATGTATGGCCCCGATTGTATGGTACCAGGCACCTATGCCGCCAATTGTTTATTGGCTAGAAAGCTGTCGGAGTCTGGCGTACGTTTTGTACAATTGTACCACCAGGGTTGGGACCAGCATTCCAATTTGGTAGGTGAAATGCAGGGTCAGGCCAAAGATGTCGATATGGCTTCTGCAGCATTGATTACCGATTTAAAACAAAGGGGATTGTTGGATGAAACCTTGGTTATTTGGAGTGGGGAATTCGGGAGGACAAACTACTGCCAAGGAAAATTGACCAAGGATAATTACGGTCGGGACCATCATCCTAGGTGCTTCAGCATTTTTGTAGCCGGAGGCGGTGTAAAATCGGGCATTTCCTATGGCAAAACCGACGAATTGGGCTATAATATTACCGAAAACCCGGTACACATTCATGACTTACATGCCACCATTATGCATTTAATGGGCCTAGATCATGAGAAGTTGACTTATAAACACTTGGGCAGAAGGTTTCGTTTGACCGATGTACATGGCCATGTAGTAAATGATATTTTGGCATAAAAACATGAAAAAATCCGTTCCCTTTTTTTTGAACACATTGTTCTTTCTGCATATTTTTTTAGCCTTTTTAGTGGTTTTTGAAAGTTATCTGGAAATTCCATTTTGGTTACAGCCGCTAGGCAGAATGCATCCATTGCTGTTACATTTTCCCGTAGCCTTTATTGCGCTTATGGTATTGCTTAACCTGTTTAGAAAACAAATAGATCCCCCTTCCTTTGAAAAGATCAACTACTTTCTATTATTGCTGACCTCCTTTACAACTGTACTGGCAACCATAATGGGCCTATTGCTCTCCCTGGAAGGGTATGAGTCCGAACTCATGAGCTTGCATAAATGGATTGGAATAGGGATCAGTTTTGCGGTGTATGCAATGGTTTTGACGTATCTACACAAAAAAGTGTACCAAATCTTGTTGTACACCAGCTTTGTGGGAGTTGTTTTTGGTGGACATTTTGGGGCCGGGCTAACACATGGTAGTCATTTTTTAATGGAACCCATAACCAGTGCAGCGGTTAAAAAAATTGATGAAAATACGCCGATATATACAGCCTATGTTGCACCTATTTTAGAAAAAAAGTGCACTGGTTGCCACAATCCACAGAAAAGCAAGGGGGAGTTGGACTTAACAAATGTTGAAGCTATAACCAGGGGCGGAGAGAATGGTGAGGTTTGGTTGGCACATAATCCTGAAGAAAGTTTGTTGCTGCAGCGTGTAGCACTGCCGTTGGAAGATGAAGAGCATATGCCGCCAGATGGTAAGGTCCAATTGACCAGTCGCGAAATTGAGCTTATAGAAAGCTGGATTGGCCATGGCGCGGATACTGAAATTTCGTTCGCCCAATTGAACATTGAAGACGGTTTAAAGCAACTGCTCACCGAAAAATGGCTGAAAGGAGATAGTGGGAAAGAGGCATATGCATTTGATTTTGTGGACACTAAACTTATAGATGATCTAAATAACCCCTATAGGACGGTAGTTCAAAAATCCCCCACTTCGCCGGCTATTGAAGTAGCCATTTATGGCAGAAGTAGTTACAAAGCTGAATTTTTGACCGATTTGGCTAAAATAAAGGAGCAGGTGATATACCTAAATCTAGCCAATTTGCCTCTGGATGACAATAGCTTAAAATTTGTTGGGGAGCTTAATAATTTAGAGCATTTAGTATTGAATTTTACAGAGGTTACCAATGAGGCTTTGGCAGCCCTTGTTGCCAACACCAAATTACAGTCGCTTTCTTTGGCAGGTACCTCGGTTGATGTAGCCGCACTAAAGTATTTAAAGGAGATTAAAAGTTTGAAGGAATTGTTTGTCTGGAACACCCAATTGACCGACGCCGATATTTCGCAACTGGCTAAGGAATTACCAGGCGCAACCATAAATGAGGGGTACATTCCGGACCCGGAAGAAAAAATGAACCTGACACCACCAACCTTAATAGGGGAGAGGAATATAATAAATTCAGGAGACCGTATTTCATTGAGGCATAAAATGAATGGAGTTAGTATTCGATATACCTTGGATGAAACCGAACCCAATGAAAAATCTGAACTTTATGAATCAGGAATTACTATGGATTTGCAGGGAGAAAGATCTAAAACAGTAAAGGCAATAGCTTACAAGGATAATTGGCTGCCAAGTGAGGTTTCAACCTTTGTATTTTATGACAAAGGCCTTGTTCCCGACGGACTGGAAGTGGTGCATCCCGGAATTTTAAGTTCTTACACCGGGGAGGCAGAAAGAATATTGAACGACGATGCCAAATATGACGCCAATACTTATTATTTTTCGAAATTTTATGCTTCTTTCAATAGTAAACCTCTCATAGCTATTGCTGATTTTAGTGCGTCAAATCCTAAAATCAAGGAAGTGGTGCTTAGTTGTGGTAGTCGTAACGGAGCAAAGAAATCATCGGTGATGTATGTTGAGGTTTGGTCCTCCAATAATAAGGAGAATTGGACCCTATTAAAAAAGTTGAACCTGGCCAAGGTGGCTAATCCTGATAAACTTAATGAAATCTCTATAAAGTTTCCGGAGTCAACCGCAAAATACTATAAGGTAGTAGGGCAGCCCAATACGGAAAGCACATTGCGGGTAAATCAGTTGTTTTTCTTTTAGGGTTCCCGAAATGGAAGGCACATTAAAAATAAGTCTAACTCCAGGGAATTTAACTAAAAAATCTGAAAATAAGAGTTTGGATAATTTTAATGCCGATGTGAATATTACTCCTTTTAATAGATTCTTTAAAAGATCAAGGTGCAAGACAATTGCGCCTTAAATAACAGATTTGGAATTGGATACTCCAGCAAATTGTGGATGGGAGGGGACGATAGTATTAGTGGGGTATGTTGTGAAACCGGCCTTAACATTTTTTCCTACTTTGACCGACAGTTTAGGTTGATTGTGAATTGTTTCCCCTCTACCTTTTTAGGGAAGCATAAAATGTCTGATAGGGATTTCGAGGTTTAATTATATTCTTCCAAGTGCATTTGGATGGAAATGAGAAAACCCTCTAATTATTATGTTGGGTCAACAAAGAAGTAAAAAGATGGTACATTTTAAATAACCCCCATACTTGTCGCTATATAGACCAATTGGGTAGTGTTTGAAGCATTGAAGTAATCCTTTAACTTACTAATGTTGGCTTCTACAGATCGTATACTGTTGGGTGCAATTCCCTTTGCTTTTAGTAAGGCACTTATTTCATTTTGTTTGTGTCCTTGGGCCAAGAATAAGAGCAGCTGCTGTTCATAGTCATCCAATTCCAAAAGGTTTTTCTGTTGTAATACGGCCGTGGCTATGGGGCAGGTGAATGGTTTGTTTTGGGACAGCGCTTCAATACTATTCTTTAGTTCTTTAAGACCGTTCAATCCCTTGCAGACATAGCCTTCAATTTTTTGGTTCTCGAATAAGGATTTTATGGTGTTTTGGTTGTCCTCCACAGAAAAAACAATCACCTTTATTTCGGGTTGGACTTCTTTTATGGCGGCGATGAGATCTTGCCCGTTTTGTAGGCCTTTTTTATCTCTGGGATTATCAAAAGAAAGATCGGTTATCAAAAGTTGAAAAGGATTCCCATCCAACAAAGCCCTTTTTAATTTTAGCAAGGCTTCATCGCAGTATTGTGAATGGCCAATTTGGGGATACCCCAAATTTTGAAGCATAGTAATAACCCCTAGGTTATTGCTATCTATGTCTTCCGAAACGAATATCCTATTGAATTGCATATGTGTTTTATATGGCAAACGTTATGGTGGCAGTGACACCTTCGTTTGGTTTCGAATCGAAAATAATACTTCCTTTTATACCTTTTATGCGGTTTTCCACATTCTTAAGCCCATTTCCCAAATAATTTCCTTTTAAGGAAAATCCCACTCCATTGTCCACATACTTTATAACAACCTGTTTGCTGCTCTTACTGCAGGTAATGGCAACCAAAGAGGCATTGCTGTGTTTTTTCATATTCACCAGTAATTCCTGTAGAACCCTATATACTTCAATTTTGGCCTCTGCCGAAACATTATCCCAGAAGTTGGAGGGTAATTCCTTGGTGATCAACTTTGTTTTAGTGGAGCTATAGGAATTTAAAAGGGAGAAGAATTCCTTGCCAAAGTTATCTCCGGTATCAATGGCCGTAAATTCTTTGGAAATATCCCTTATTCTTTGGTAAATACTATCCAGACCTTCTAAAATTATTATTTTCTGTGGGTTAGCTATATCCTGGCCCTCTTTTTGAACCTGTGTCATAAGGTAAAAAATGTCATTACCCAGTTCGTCATGCAATTTTTTGGAAAGGCGCAACTCGGTCTTATAGGCCATCTCCAGCTGTTCTTTCTTTTTTTGCTGATTTTTATACAGGACAACAAAGACTATCAGGATCAATGAAATAATTGTGGCAGAAATGGCCAAAATATTTTGTTTCTCTTTAATAGCGACTTGCGCCAAAAGCATAAGGTTCTTTTTTTCCAATGCATCATTGTCATATTTTGTGGCGGCATAGATAGCGCGAACGGCTTGTTTTGTTTTTTCAAGGGTATTCTGCACATTGGAATAAAATATGGCCTCTTCGGAAACATCCTGGTCCAAGGATTTTTTCAGGGGCAATAGTAGATCCAAAGCTTCCAAAATAGCGACAGAATTATTTGTTTTTTTCGAGTTGGCAAGAGCTTTTTGGGCAAAATCCAACGCCAATGGCTTATTGGTCTCAAAGTAATATTCTGCCAAATGTATAGTGCTGGATATTAATCCGGGAACCGTGTTAAGTTCTTGCCGTATTCTTAAGGCTTCCAACTGTAGGGGCTCGCTCTCAGGGTTATTTTTGTTTTCCAACCACATATAATAGCCCTTATTGCAAATAGCACGTGCAAATTGCGAGGCGTTGCTAGCTTGGGTGTTCGCGGCAATACTGTCCAAAATTTTAAGGCTGGTACCGTAATCTTTTAGTGTTGCCAGGATATTCGCCCTGGTGGTTTTAATGTTGTATAGATTTTCGGTGCTGATATCAACTGCGGGCTGTTTGTTTAGAAGACTAAAAATTTTATCGCTCCACCGCAAGGCTTCTTTAGGGTGTCCCAACTCCTTTTGGCATACAGCAATGTTTTGGTAGAGACCGGAGATGGATTCTATTTCATTGGAACCTTCCAAATATTTTAATCCTTCGGTAGCAGTGATCATCCCTCCGTTGTAATCGCCCAAACTCTTTTGGATGTTGGCCATGTCCAGCAGTCGGTCTCCCGCACCTATGCTATCCTTTAATTTGAGATTTATAGAATATGCTTTGTCAATGTAGAAATAAGACGAATCCAATTGATCCAGTCTTTTGAAATAATATCCTTGTCTCCAATAGGCATTGGTTATGTGGCTGCTATCGGATATAACTATGGCCTTTTCAAGTAATTTCTTGGAGAGGGCAATTGCATTTTTGTAGTCACTCTTTTTGGCAAAATTCCCTATTTGTTTTTTAAGGGAGGCCAAGGAGTCATTTGCCTGTTTTAAGGTAAAGGAATAATCGTATCGCTTGTGTTCAAAGTTATTTTTAAGGTTTGAGCCTGCATGGCAGTACATGTAAGCAAGGATAAAAAGTAGAGGCAGGCCGAACTTAAATTTCATCCCTCCAAAATACAAAAAGCCTTCAAATTATTTGAGGACATTTCCGATTTAGGGATCAAAATAAATCCATTTTATAATGCCCCAGGGTTTTAAGCTGCTGTTATTGGAACGATTTAACTGTTCAAGGCTTGAAGTACACGCTCTGGGGAGAAAGGTAGGTGGCGTAGGGGTTTCCCTGTCAATTTCAGAAAGGCATTGGCTATGGCACAGGCCACCATAGGTGTAGCCGTTTCGCCTACCCCTTCTGGGATTTCAGAGGATTCTAGAATTACAGTTTCAATACTATCAGGGATGTCCTGAATCCTAAGTAGTTGGTAATCGTGGTAATTGGATTGTTGCACTTGGCCATCCACGATGGTAATTTGTTCTTTGAGCACGCTGCTCATGCCCATGATGATGCCGCCTTCCATTTGGGCTTTTACATTGTCTGGCTGTACCACCACCCCAGCATCCAAGGCGATCCAAAAATGATGCACTTTGATAATGCCAGTACTACGGTCCACAGATATTTCACAGACCCCCGTTCCCAAAGATCCATGTTCTACAAATGCCATGCCTTTGGCCCTGCCCTCCTCTGAAGGCTTGCTCCAATGGGAGATTTCAGCTGCCTTTTCTAAGGTAGCCAATGCCCTAGGGGCTTTTGCCATTAACTTTCTTCTAAGCTCCAAAGGATCTGTGCCCTGCTTCCAGGCAATTTCATCCAGCATAGATTCAATGGCAAACTTATTGGGGCCATGGCCCACGGCACGCCAATGTTTTAGGCGAATGCCATTGGAGGCTTCCCGCCATTCCGCAAATTGGTTGGGGATGTCATAATGATCATTGGCCACGGCACTGGCCACTAGGTTTCCACCGTCCCCTACCACAGAGTGCGAAAACGCAGTAATATTCCCTTCAGCATCTGTGCTGGCCGTTAGTCGTTGTAGGGAAAGCGGCCGGAATGCCCCATAGGTAACATCGTCCTCCCTGGTCCAAATAAGTTTTACCGGAAGTGGTGCCATTTCTTTTGCGAGTATGGTACATTCCTCTACAAAATCGTTCATGCTTCTTCTCCCAAATCCACCTCCCAAATATTGTAGGTGTACGTTTACCTTTTCCGGGGCAATACCCAGGATTTTAGGTACTCCCAACTTGGTATCCGTCCCTTGTTGGCTGCCTACCCAAACTTCGGCACTGCCACCATCTTCGGCAACCTGCACTACTGCATTCAGAGGTTCCATTTGGGCGTGGTATACATAATCGTTCTTATAGTCCACCTCATAAGTTTTGGCGGCGGTTCTTCTGGCCTTGGCAACATCCCCAATCTCGATGATCACCTTGCCTTTTTCATTTTGTGAGGCTATTTTTTCATAGGTAGCGTATACTTCTTGGGAATTGTGTCCGCTTGCCTTGGACTCGCTCCAATCTATTTTTAGGCTTTGTTTTGCATTCAAGGCCTGTTCCAGGGTCTTGGCCACAATTCCAATGGCATAATCCAAGGGGATTATTCTTAAAACCCCCTCCATGGCGAGGATCTCGGCTTCATTGGTCAGGCTGGGTTTGGAACCGTGTAGTTTACCTCTTTCCAAAACGCCATAAATCATTTCTGGCAGACGGATGTCTATCGCAAATATGGCACTGCCATCCACTTTGGCAGGGATTTCCGTACGGGGAATGTCTTTTCCGATCAGCTGGAATTCCTTGGGATTTTTTAATTGTGCTTCGCTGTAGTCGGGCAGGGTCTCGGGCATTTCCAAAAAGGGCACCAAGTCTCCGTAACTGATTTTTTGATTTGTCTTACCGTGATGCACATGACTATTGGATGTTGTTAGCTCCGAAATCGGCACTTCCCAATGTTTGGCGGCACTGTTCATTAAGACATAGCGGGCCTGGGCGCCTGCTTTTCGCATTACATTGTAGTAACTATTAGTTGTTCTGCTGCCTACCGTAAACATGAGCTTACTTCCAGGGGCCCATCCCGGGGAACCGTAGGTCTCCGATTCCTGGGGTGAAAATTCCACCTTAACCATAGACCAGTCCGCATCCATCTCTTCGGCAAAAATAAGTGGTAAGGAGGTCATGGATCCCTGCCCCATTTCGGCGGCCGGATTATAAATGGTGATTAGACCATCCTCGGACAATTTCACCCAGGCTGTAATGGGCTGTTGGGCTAGTTGTTTTTTAATTTTATTGGGGTCTTTGCAGGATATCAACTGCGGCAGGATACCAGCTACTCCAATGAAGAGGGCTACCCCGGAGGATGATTTTAGAAACTTCCTTCTACTGATATCGGTTTTTATTGGGATCATGGCTTTATTTTTCAATGGATGTTGGAGTTTTCGCGGCGAGTTCAATAGCCTTAATTATGCGTAGGTAGGTACCGCAACGGCAAAGGATACCGTTCATATGGGCTTTTATTTCCTCCCTCGTGGGATTGGGATTGGTTTCCAAAAGGCCTACGGCTTGCATGATCTGTCCAGACTGGCAATAGCCGCATTGTGGTGCCTGGGCTTCGATCCATGCCTTTTGTAGTGGATGATCCCCATTTTGGGACAAACCTTCTATGGTCTTAATTTTTTGTCCGTCCGCATAATTGTCCACTTGAAGAAGACAGGCCCGGACAGGCTGATTGTCGATATGCACCATACAGGCCCCACATTGACCTATGCCACAACTGTATTTAGTGCCAGTAAGGCCTAAATGTTCCCGCAAGACCCAGAGTAGGGAAGTACCTTCGTTAACTTCTACTTTATGTTTAGAATTATTAATATCTAGTTGAAAGGTAGCCATGTCACAAAATGTTTTCTATTAAATTACTGAAAAAGAAGGATGTAGCCTATTTGGGGATTGAAAATTTTCGGAAATAGTGGATTTTTTAAAGTTATGGCTGTGCTGTCGAGGTATGGGTTTGTTGATAAGTATGGAGATTATATCATGTTTTGGTTGAGCTATATGTGTGATTTCTCCTCACTGTCGCTCGTTCGAAATGACCGAATTGGTCACTTCAACGGAGTTATTTTTTGGGACAATTGGCATTTGTATTAATCTTTGGCTTGCAATCCCTTCTGTCTCATCCACTGTTAGCGAAGGGTCCTACTTAATATTAAACTGCTAGTTCAATTAACAGATAGAAAAGTAAAAACTGTTCCTTCCCCTGGTTAGGGGAAGGTGGCTTCGACATCGGAGAAGCCGGAAGGGGTGGGGCCCACAAGCCTTTATTTATTATAATGGGTTGCTTTCTGGCCATAACCACTGCTGGCTCAGCTCGGCTCGTGCCGACACGAACCCAATGCATAGCCCATCCTATACCTACAATATCAGTTTCCTACCTCACAAGAACATCCAGTATGTGTTTCCCCATGCCAATCAAAAGCAGGGGCGTAGTCGCTCATCTCCCAATAGAAAGGGCTTCTAGGCTTGTTATAGTTTCCTACCTCGTTCATGGTCTCAGTATCGTATAAGCGTCCGTTGATCATGGTGTATTTAACCGAGTTGGAATTCTGAATATCCTCCAAAGGATTTTTGTCCAAAACGATAAGGTCGGCCAACTTTCCTTCTTCCAAGGAACCCAGTTGCTCCTCCATTCCCAGATAGGAGGCCCCATTAATAGTGGCTGCTTTCAAAGCTTCCATATTGCTCATTCCCCCTTGGGCCAACATCCAAAGTTCCCAATGTGCGCCAAGACCTTGCAATTGGCCATGGGCGCCGAGGTTTATTTTTACTCCGGCATCGGCCAATTTTTTGGTAGCTTGTGCAACCAGAATGTGACCGTTTTCATATTCTTTTATTGGTGCCATGGTACGATGTCTGGAGCGTGCATCTATAACGCTTCTTGGGGTGTACTTTAAAAGCTTCTCATTTTCCCATACATTGGTAGTCTGGTACCAAAAGTACTCCCCGTTCAATCCGCCGTAATTAACGATCAGGGTGGGGGTGTAGGCCGTTTCGCTGGCCGACCATAATTGCAGTACATCATCATAAATGGGTGCTACCGGTATATTGTGTTCTATACCTGTGTGTCCGTCCAAAATCATTGACATATTGTGAAAGAAGGTTGACCCGCCTTCCGGCACTACTTCTATCTGCTTCTCATAGGCCGCCTTAATAATCTGCTGTCTTTGGTCCCGTCTGGGCTGATTGTAGCTTTTTACCGAAAAAGCGCCAAAAGCTTTGGTTCTAAGAATGGCCGATCTTGCATCCTCCAAATTGTTTACCGTTGCCTTAAAGTCGCCATCTGCTCCATATAGAATTACCCCGGTAGAGAATATTCTTGGCCCCACCATGGTGCCGGCCTTTACCATTTCCGATTGGGAGAATACCATTTCGGTATTGGCAGAAGGGTCGTGGGCCGTGGTTACCCCATAGGCCAAATTGGCATAATAGGGCCAGTGTTTTTGGGCACTCAGGCCAAATCTAAAATGACTAAGATGTGCATGCGCATCCACTATTCCTGGCATTATGGTTTTACCGCTAACATCCAAAATTTTGGCATCGGCGGGGATGTTGACCACATCGCTGGAACCCAGGTCAGTAATTTTATTGCCTTGGATAATGATGGTACCGTTCTCTATAACTTTATCATTGTTCATGGTAATGAGCCTAGCACCTTTTAGGGCAATTCTACCCTTGGGTTTGTCCGATGTTAGGCTTAGGTCGATTTTAAGGCCTAGAGTGTCCATTGCCGGAATACTATCAGGAGCACCTTCCAAAAAGCTAAATCGTTGATTGATGGCGGTATTAAAATAGGTATCGCCCAAGGTCCAATTTAGTTTTTCGCTTTTGGAAGACCAATGTAGGCTAATACCTGCATCGCGTGCTACCTGCGCAACTGGAACATTGGTGGCCTTCCCATCCAATTCAATGGTATTCCCTGTCTTGGGCATTGCTGCAATATATACTTTGTACAAATTGGTAAAAGCCACCCAATTGTCGTCCAGACTGGGGATAAGGCGTTGGGCATATTTTGATTTTACCAGTTCTCGGGGCTCCTTGCCGTCTAGGTTGACCGATTTTAGGGTTTTGGTCAGTTTTCCAAAAAGATACCCCCCAGTTTGGTAATAGATCCTAGTAGCATCTTTATTGAAAGACGGAAATTCGCCCTCTTTTACCACTAATTTTTTAGTGGAGCTAATGCCAGATCTTCTGGATTCACTTACTTCAATAAGATAGATTCCATGCTCTTTTGTATGTACATAGCCCTGATGCTGATTGCCATCTTCTTCGCGGTATACAATTTGGTCATTGTTTATGGGGGAAAAGTTAGGCTCCCTATAAATGGCTTTTTCAGTAGTCAATTTTACAGGGCTGCTTTTGCTATTTGTTAGATCCAACCTATGGATGGCTCCCATATGCTCATCGTTCCAAGTTACATACACCAGGTATTTGCCGTCTTTTGAAAATGCGGGTTCATATTCCAGATCCGTTCCGGTGGTGAGTCGGGCAGGGGTACCATTGGGAAGTGATTTTTTCCACAGGTAACCTGCCGCGTTGAATATAAGTGTTTTCCCATCGGGGGAGGTTACGGCATTTCGGATAGCCTTTGGGGTAAAGGTATCCGGTGCGGCATCGTTTTTAAATTTTAGGGCATTCACAATCTTGTGTTCTGCCGTGGCCTCAAAGGGAATATCGGCAGCGTCCAAAGAATTGATGTCAATTTTTTTGATTTTTCCTTGGGCCCAGATAACGATGGAGCTATCATCTGGGGTAAAATTGAATCCTGTATATGGTCCAAAAATGGCCCATGCTTCTTGTTGGTCTTTGCTGAGTTGATCGTAAATAGGCCATTCCCTCCCGGTTTTAAGGTCGTGCAGGTAGAGTACTGTTTTTTCCCTTACTCTTTTTACAAAGGCCATTACATCTCCCTTATGTGAAATTACAGGGCGTATGGCACCTCCAGGTCCACCGGTAACCCTTTCTATTTCCCCATCTTCCAGATTATAACGGTTTATGACATATATCTGGCTATTGGGGTCTTTGTTGTACTGAAATTCCCCACCTGGATAAACGTCTTCGCTATAATATACATATTTGCCATCTGGCGAAGCCCAAGGCTCCCCAACATCCTGTTGATCGTTTTTCTTTTTGGTAAGCTGAATGCCCTTTCCTCCGCTTTTATGGTACATCCATATTTCACCGGCACCTAGAGAACGTCCCGAGGTAAAATGTTTTCTGCAAAAAATATAGTTCCCATCCACGGACCAGACCGCATTGTTTACCAATCTAAAGTCTTCTTTGGTTATCTGTTCGGCATCGGAACCGTCTGTGTTCATCACCCAAATATTATCGCCCCCACCGGCATCACTGGTAAAGCTGATGTGTTTGCCGTCTGGGCTGTACCTTGGCTGTACTTCAAAGGCATGGCCGCCCCTGATTAAAGTGGCAGTGCCTCCGCTGATGGGCATGGTATAAATATCGCCAAGCATATCAAAAACGATCTGACTCCCGTCCGGACTTACGTCCAGACTTATCCAAGAGCCCTCATTGGTAGTAATGGATACATTTTTAAAGGGCAGGGCAGGGGTGTTTACATCCCATTTGTCTTTTTTGGGTTCTTCTTTTTCCTGTGAAAAGGAGGTGTGGCAAATAAGTAATAGAAGGGCTAATAGGGTGCTGTTTTTCATAGGAGGTACTTCTTGTAAAATAATGTTCTGCGCTTAGGCTTAAAATAAAACTTTAAAGATAGTACTTTGGATTAAATGGCCCTATGGAAATGAAGCCTTACGGTTTAAGAAGTGCATGGGTGGATTGGAGTTCGAAATCAGGAGACTTCGCACAACTGGGTTCGAAATCAGGAGATTTCGCTTAGCGTGGAACACGTTGTTGAACTAAACCTAAAGGTAGCTTCAAGCAGTTATTAGCCTGCTGTTCACTACCTTTAGGATAGGTTTAATCATAAAGTTTAAAGTTATGAAAAAAAAGTAGTACCCTTATTGATAGGGCCTGTAATTCCGTTCCTGGATTTAATGAACTGTACCATAAGTTAAGACGATCTATCGAGCTTTCCGGCAAAAGCCAAAGTACACTTACCAATTACGCCAGATGCCTGGCACACATTGCACTCCATTTCAAATGCAGTCCGCTGGACCTTGACCAGGAGCAGGTCCTGGATTACCTGCACGTTCTGAAATCCCAGCACAAGACGCCATCGGAGAGTTTCTTCAAGCATACCGTCTATGGTCTGAGATATGCCTACCGTATCTCGGGAATGAAGGAGATGCGGGTCATATTGCCTTCTATAGAACGGCCCAAGAAGCTACCGGTAGTATTAGGCCATAACGAGGTAAGGCAGCTTCTAAAGGCCCCAAAACTTCTCAAACACCGTTTGGTACTGGCCATGCTCTATGGCTGTGGCCTTCGCAGCTTTGAACTCTGCAACCTCCAGCTGAAGGACCTGGACCTTGAGAGAAAGATGCTGCACGTACGCCAGGGCAAGGGGAGGAAGGACCGCTATGTCCCATTGTGCGCGATGCAGGTCCGGGGCCTAAGGAAGTACATCAGGGCGGAAAGGCCCGTCACCTGGTGCTTTAACGGCAATGACAGGGAAGGCAATCCCGTTGCACTGTCCACCACGGGAGTGCGATGGATCGTTCGCGAGGCACGCAAACACAGCGGTATCCAAAAAGAGGTCACCACCCATAGCCTGCGGCATAGCTATGCGACCCATCTTTTGGAAATGGGTCTGGACATCATCAGCGTAAAGGACCTGTTGGGGCACGCCGATATCCAGACCACGCTTGCCTACCTGCATGTGGCACAACTGGGCAGACAAAGGCCGTTCAGCCCGTTGGAGCGGCTTTATAATCTGTAACGGTGTCACGCGCCACTTACGAAGTGGCCCAGGTATTGGAACGCAACAGGGAACAGCTCGCCGGCCTTTGTGCCAATAGCTGGCAGTCAAGGACCCTGCACGCCCTGCGCAAATGCCGCACCGCAGTATTGGGCGGGCATATAGACCGTTGCGACAACCCTGGCTGCCATAAGCTGCACCTTAGCTACAACAGTTGCCGGAACCGTCATTGCCCCAAGTGCCAGGGGCATAAAAGGGAACAATGGATAAGGGCAAGGGAGGCCGAACTGCTGAACGTGCCGTATTTCCATATGGTCTTTACCCTTCCTTCGCAGCTTAACAGGGTATGCCTTTATAGCCCCAAAACGATCTATGGCCTTTTGTTCGGGACGGCCTGGCAGGTAATCAAAGGCTTTTCATCCAATCCCAAGTTTTTGGGGGCCGACCCGGGAATGGTCGCCATCCTGCACACCTGGGGCCAAAATCTGTCCCTTCACCCGCATCTGCATTGCATTGTTCCCGGAGGAGGGACCACAAGGTCGGGCAAATGGAAATCCGCTAGGAACAAAGGAAAGTATTTGTTTCCTGTAAAGGCAATGAGCAAGGTTTTTAGAGCTCGTTTTGTAGCATCCCTTCGCAAGGAATTTCCACCACAACCCACGGCCTTCTACGAAAACCTGTTCAAGCACAATTGGGTAATTTATTGCAAACGTCCATTTTTAGGTCCGGCACAAGTAGTAGAATATCTTGGCCGCTATACCCACAAGATTGCCATCAGTGACCACCGTATAAAGAGCCTAGATAATAATAACGTCACTTTTACCGTCAAGGATTACCGGCATGGGGGAAGGATATCCTTACTGCGATTAACCGATGCCGAATTCGTCCGCAGGTTCGCTCTGCACATCCTGCCCAAGGGGTTCGTGCGTATACGCCATTATGGGATCCTGAGCAGTTCCAGGAAGAAGGCACTGCTTCCTTTGCTGCAACAGGTCCTGGGCGGTCCCGTGCCCAATGGACGGCCTCCCTTGAAACATTGCCGATGTCCTTACTGCCAGATCGGGATTATGGTGACCGTAGCGGTATTCGACAGCCGTGGCCCGCCCAAAGCATGGTCCGATCGACTGAAAAATAGCGCCCCAAGAAGAACGCCCGAAACAGCGTAACGGGATACCCGTGGCCAAAATTAAAATAGCGGGATGGAAAAGGCCGTTCCGGAGAGTAAAATGGGCCAAGGAAATCAAAAAGGGCACCGGAACGGGCTACGAAAGAGGTGACCACCAAATTAAGGGGCCAGCTCCGACAACAAGGTATATGTAAAAGACTCCCTCAAACCTTAGCAATCCCCATAGTAAGGGAAAACAGGACCCGGTTCAGTCAACACGGTCTTCATGTTTGGCCGTACCGACCACACGAAGTCTTAGTTATTGTCAGATTTTTTTAGTCGTTCCGTATAATTTCAAATTGTCCGGGTGATACCTTTATAGGGGGAGGGAAGCCCTTGCCCAACACTTTCATATGGTCTGCGTTAAGCCCCTCTTCATTTGCAAATCCACTATTTACCACCGCTTGAAACGATTCGTACGAATCCCACACCACTATGTTGATAAAATTGAATTTATTCTCCTTGTTGATCGTTCTGTAAAAGGTTGAACTTACAAAGCCCGGTTTAGTCTTAAAATATTCAATGTAAATCTCTCACTTTTATTGCTTTTTCTTCAAAGCCCACCGGCACTTCAATAGAATTTATAACACTTATTTGTTGCATTTAAAATATTTATTGCATTCATGATTTTATTGTAACCGTAATTTCCCTTTGTTAGTTTCGGTTGGTTGCTATGTATTGTCCACTACATAATTCAGTTCGGTTACCCCGCAACTAAATTGTTTGGTTGTCAATAGTTTTAGTTTTGTTTTGTCTTTGATGTCGGCAAACAATGGAATGCCCCGCCCAAGAATAATTGGATTGACAAATAGCCAGTAGCCGTCAATTAGGTTTAGTTTCATAAGGGAATGTGTTGCAGTGGGGCTGCCAAAAAGCAAGATTTCCTTACTCTCGCCTTGGCGGGATTGTTTTATTTCATTGATATGGTCCATAAGGTTTTCGTTAATAATACTAGTGTTGGCAAAAGCTGCCTGTGCGCTAGGAAGGACCGAGTCTTTCATTGTTTTTGATAAAACTACTTTGTGAACTTTGCCATACCACTTTGAATGTTCAATGTCGTGCTTGGTCGCCGTTGGCTTATCCGCTGCGGTAGGCCAGTAATTTTCCATCATCTGATAAGTTAATCGCCCATACATTGCAGTGTCGCCTTGACTTATGCGCTTACCGACATGGTCAAATATTTCTTCATCAACTTTAATCCAATCCATTTCTCCGCCTAGTCCGGCTACAAAACCGTCAAGTGAAATGTGCATAAACGAAATTATTTTTCTCATATAGGCTAACTTTTAATTTAAAATAGGATATAAAAACTTTTTCTAATGTTTTTCAGATTCGGTACTCCGGGCATCAGAGATTAAATGAGCCGTAATTTTCCATTGGTCGGTTTTTTCAAATAAGCGATAATGGGTGGTATTCCTAGTTCCCAAACTTTTATTACCCACTGTTTTTTGTCCTGTTCTTTCAACTGCGGTAATGGCCAAAATTGCTTTGTCCGATATCCTTCTGAGTTTTAAGGAGGTCTGTTCCGTATTGCCCTCCATTACAAAGTCGAACCCGAACACTTCTCCCAGATAGGTTTGAATATCAGATTTTCCAATTCTATTAAACCCAAATGCGTTGGTAAAGTCGGCATTTTCCGAATACCATTTGCAGGCCAATGCCACGTCCTTGGTTTTCCATGCTTTGTTCCAGTCATTTATTTTATTCACGATTTCCAAACTGTCGGCTATAGTAACTTCTTGGGAATTTGTTACCTGTATGCTCAAAACTATTAGAATTATATAGGCTATGGGTTTCATTTTTTTAAGGTTCTATATGATGTCGTTCAAAGTTTATATAGTTTCCATCCGATGCCTTATGGGTTTAGGGTTGTATAATTTACTCGATAATCGAGATTTAAATGCTCCGACGCTTGCCTGCCCTATTTGTTCAGGCGGGCCTGCCCGTTCCATTCAGGCAGGCGTCGAAATCAAAATTGAATTTCCTTTCAATGTCTCGTGGGCTTGCCCCGAGGTAGTTTACTTAGCTTTTAGTGGTGACAGTGTTACTTTTTGTGCGGGCAATGGGTATTGATTTTTAACCTTGACGCAAGATCTTCTCCATCTTTCGACCTTTTGCCAATTCGTCTACCAACTTGTCCAAGTACCTTACTTGTTTTGTCAAGGGAGTTTCAATTTCTTCTATCCTATAGCCACAGATTACTCCTGTTATTAGAGGGGCGTTGGGGTTCAATTTTGCCTTCGCAAAGAAATCCTTAAAGTTCGCTTTAGCGTTGATCAGGTCTTGCAGTTTTTTGTCATCAAAGCCTGTTAACCATGTTATTACCCGGTGTAATTCTTCCTTAGTTCTTCCCTTGCGTTCCACTTTTGTGATATAATGGGGATATACCGAGGCAAAAGTCAGAGTGGCGATTCGTTCGTCGTGTTCCGGTGTTGTTGTCATAGCGTTTATCTTATAGTTGTAGTTCCATATGGCTGTCCAAAGTAAGAATGCTTGTTGATGCACAAAGTTTTATGTTGCTACTGTAAAAGAGATTTTCATCCCTAATCTCCAAGGGTTCCAGCGTTAAATGTCTGTTACGTTTTTGGCCTCTAATCTCTTTGGGTTAGAGTGGCTGGAAGTACTGCAACCAAAATTTGTTACCAACTTCCTGATTTCTAAGATATAAAATATTGGGTTTGTGTGGAAAAAATTAATGCCAGATCTTCTCGGTAAGGAACATACAACAGAGCAAATTTACCTTCTTCCGATTATTGGGTTGGGCTCACCCAGGGTCAACGCAAAGGTCACTTTACTATAAAAAGATAAATTTCGGATTGAGAATCACTTGAAAAGTAAAAACCAAAGCGCATAGTCTTCTTTAAAAGCCTCTCGTATTTTGGTAAATGCAATTCCTTAAATATTTAAGCCGGAGACAAACACCACAACAAATCCACATTTCATTGTTAGAGTTTATTTATTTTTTACAATCTTTATGCGACAGCTAAATTTTAAAATAATTAAATCAACCAAATGAGCGTATTTAAAAAACCTAAAGGCATTAAGTTGACATTGCTTTTTTTAATTGTTTGCCAGGCAGTTTTTTCTCAAACCTCCGTAAAAAGCAGACCCAACGTAATTGTTATTATGACCGATGACCAGGGGTCCATAGATTTAAATAGTTATGGGGCTACCGACCTTCATACCCCAAATATGGATAGGTTGGCCAAAGAGGGGGTAAGGTTTACCCAATTCTATGCAGGAGCGCCGGTCTGTTCCCCATCTCGTGCGGCCCTAATGACAGGTAAGACCAATTTGCGGGCCGGTCTGGAAGGCAATGTCCCTATTCCGGAACACGCGGAAAGGAGCGGAGAATACGGTCTACCAACAGAACAAATTACCATGGCGGAGATGCTCAAACCCAGTGGCTACTATACCGCCTTAATTGGTAAATGGCATCTTGGGCACAGGGAGCAAAACTTGCCCAACGGACAGGGGTTCGATTATTTCTTCGGGCATCAGCGGGGGTGTATCGATAATTATTCCCACACTTTTTATTGGGCTGGCCCCAATAAGCACGATTTATATAGAAATTCAGAGGAGGTATATTATGATGGTCAACATTTTTCAGATCTAATGGTGGAAGAAGTCAAGCAGGTCATCAACCACAGGCAGGACAAGCCGTTTTTTATTTATTGGGCGTTCAATGCGCCCCATTATCCCTACCAAGGAACTACAAAGTGGTTGGACCATTACAAAGATCTTTCAACACCTAGAAAAGAATATGCCGCCTTTGTGTCCAATACCGATGAGAAAATTGGCCAAGTTCTGGATTATCTGGATGAGATGGGTATAGCGGATAATACCATAGTTGTTTTTCAATCCGATCATGGACATTCCTTGGAGGAAAGAGCCTTTTGGGGAGGGGGTAATGCAGGACCCTATAGGGGAAGTAAATTTAGTCTGTTCGAAGGTGGAATCCGTGTACCGGCCATTATTCGCTATCCAGGAGTAATCCCCGCAAATGAAGTTAGGGATCAGCTTAGTATGGAGATGGATTGGTTTCCTACCCTTGCAGAATTGACCAATTCCAAAGTGGCGGCAGATTTGGATGGGAAAAGTCTTATGCCCATTATTCTGGATAACAAAAAGGAGTCCGTACATGAGGTGGTGCACTGGCAATTGGATAATTATGATGACAAAATGGCCCAATGGGCAATACGTAAGGGTCCTTGGAAACTTATAGGTAATGTAAGGGAGCCCATTGGTAAAGGGGAGAAAATAGATTTAGATAAATTGTATTTAGTGAACCTGGATAATGACATTGGTGAAAAGAACAATTTGGCCAAGTCCGATCCAGAAAAGTTGAATGAACTATTACAGTTGCACACTTCTTGGATTAAATCGGTTCGTTCAGAAATGAAGCAGTAGCCAATTTTATATTCGTTTTTAGCTAGTCTCAAAATAGTTTGAGTCAGTTTAGATTAAAAGGAACATTGGGAAACCATTTTTTCTTTCTTGTTAATATTGTTAACTGCTCAATATAAAGCAGTACAGCTATTATCACAATTTAATACCTATGAAAAGAAGAAATTTTTTGGGCAATTTGGCTGCAGGCAGTGGGTTGGTGGTGTTAAACCCAATTTATGCATCCCATGGGAAAACAAATTCTAAAAAGGTCGACAATATAATTGTAGAAGGGAGGACATTAGAGGCAGATCTTGTAATAATTGGTGGGGGAACCGGTGGCTGTGCCACCGCTTTGGGGGCACTTCGCAATGGCCTTACCGTTATCATGACCGAGGAAACCGATTGGATAGGGGGACAATTAACACAACAGGGCGTACCACCGGATGAGCATAAATGGATCAACGACTTTGGTGCCACAGCATTATATAGGGAATTCAGAAAAAAAGTCAGGGGATATTATCGCAATAACTATCCTATAAAACCAGAGCTTGCAGAAAACGACCGGTTCAATCCCGGTAATGCATCGGTTTCCGAAATTAGCCATGAGCCCAAAATTTCGTTACGGGTGTTGGAAACCATGATCGATCCCTACATCAGTGCCGGTAAACTGGTCCTTTTAAAGGAAACGGTGGCCTTGGACGCCTCTACCAAGGGGAATAGGGTACAATCGGTTAGGGTTAAAAACCTTCGATCTGGAGAGATTAGGAATTTAAAGGGTACTTACTTTGCGGACGCTACGGAATTGGGCGATTTATTGCCCATGACAGGAACCGAGTATGTGTGCGGGGCGGAAGCCAAATCCGATACCGGGGAGCTTCACGCGGCGGAAATAGCCGACCCAACCAATAATCAGGCCTTTACGGTCTGTTTTGCAATGGATTATAGACCCAATGAGGATTGGACCATAGACAAACCTGAGGAGTACGGGTTTTGGCGCGACTATAGGCCCGAAATGAAAAAACCATGGGCAGGGAAACTGTTAGAGCTCAACTATTCCAACCCGCGCACCCTTCAGCCAAAGAATTTAGGGTTCGATCCTAAGGGCAATAGCTTGGGGGAGGTACTGAACCTATGGAACTATCGCAGAATATTGGCCAAGGATAATTTTAAAGAAGGTTTTCTTACAGGGGATATCACCTTGGTGAATTACCCCCAGAACGATTATTTTCTGGGCAATGTGGTGGATGTGAGTGATGAAGAACTAAAATATCATATTGACAGGGCCAAACAATTAAGTTTGTCCCTCTTGTATTGGCTACAAACCGAAGCCCCCAGGGCCGATGGTGGCAAAGGTTGGCCGGGAATTAGATTGAGGCCGGACGTAATGGGAACTACAGACGGACTGGCAAAATATCCCTATATCAGGGAAGCTAGAAGAATAAAGCCTTTGTTTAGGATCACCGAACATCATGTGGGGAAAGCCCAAAGAGCAAGTATACAGGGAGTAACGGAATCCGAAGCCCGTGCCAAAGATTTTGGGGATAGTGTGGGGATAGGATATTATCATATTGATCTGCACCCAAGTAGTGGAGGGGATAATTATATCGACTTTGCTTCCCTTCCATTTCAGATACCCTTGGGAGCCCTAATACCGCAAAGGATGGAAAATATATTTCCCGTCAATAAAAATATTGGCACCACCCACCTTACCAACGGCTGCTACCGACTGCACCCTGTGGAATGGAGCATAGGGGAGGCCATAGGGATGTTTGTGCCCTTTTTAATGAAAACGGGCAGCAGCCCACAAGAGGTTTACAAGGATGCCGCAGAGGTTCGGAAATTCCAAAGCCTCATTCGCAAACAAGGAGTGGATACCCATTGGCCTTATGAGAAAATGTAATGGGATTAATTGTGTTTTGTCTATTTACAATAGTCGTTTATGGTAATGAAGTATTTATGGGATTATTATCTAACCACAAGTAGGCCTTAATGCCTAAACACTGCGGGCGACTTTTCCACATTAGGGCCAGAGAAGTCCAATTGCAAATGCTCCCCTAAAAAGTCTTCAAAATAATCGATTTGAACGGGATGCATGCCCTTTTTGAGCGCTTTCATACCTGTTTTTGTTGCCGTATCGTGCGAGCCATCATTATCTATTAAAAGTTCACCATCCAAATAAAGTTTGGACCCATCGTCGGACTTTAAATAAAAGGTGTAGATTCCCGTTTCCGGTACGCTGATAAAGCCTTTATATTGAATGGCAAAGTGGTCCAATCTTTCTCCGATTTCTTCTGGGTCCAATACGGTGACAGAGCCGCTTTTTAATGGTTTCAAGCTACTAAAATCAGGTATAGAATCAAAATTGCCTTCGTAATAGGTATACTGGAGTCCCTTTTTGGTATTCCTTGGTTTTCTTGTTGCCGCTGTCGGCTTTACCTTTTTATAAGTTTTTTGGAAGCCCGCACTTTCAAAACCTTCGGCATCCGTAAGTTTTACATTAATAATTGAGGTTTTATCCAAGGTCAGATTCCCCGGAAATTCGGGAGTATTGGCATTGATCTCTGTACCATCCAAGGTAAATTTTGCGGAAACTTTATTATAGGGATGTGATAAAGCTACTTGTAGCTCCTGTATAAAAATGTCTTGTTCTGTCATGGATATACCGGCTTGGGAGGGCATAAGTTCAATTATTTCGGTACCGCTCAAACTGAATTCCGGTTCCATAAATTCATTGTCGTAACCCATTTCCCATTCAAGTTCCATAGGATCCCAAATGGATGCTTTGGAAACGTCCAAGGGGGTAGTTTTTATCACTATTTCAGAGGAAGTCATGGGCGGCAGACTAAGCTGAAAACGAGAAGAGTCGGGCTGTACCTGATGATGATGGTACAATTGTCCCTTAAAATGGATGGGTTTGTCGGAGGTATTGTTCAGCAGTAGAATGGCTTTTCTTTCTCTTTCCTTGGCCATGACCAAGGTTTTAAAATCTGTTGCATTAATGAGTGAAACGGCCTGCTCTTTTGTTTGCATAGTACTCACGTTATGATCATGAATTCCGGAAAGGGCAAGGTTGACGAGTTTGGGTCCCTTGTCCGTCATGGTGACCCATCCTATGTGATCAAACTCTCCAAATTTGGGGCCCCTAAGCCTACTTCCACCGCCGGTGGTAGCCAGGACATAATGATTTTGATCGTTTCTTACGTCGAATAAATATCGGTGGGTATGACCGGCGAATACCGTATATTTCCGATTGCTCAAGGCTGCCTCCACTTCATCGAACCCACTGGCGTCCCCGTAGGCCCACATAGGGTGGTGCGTAAAAACCATGGTCCACCTTACTCCGGTGTTCTGGGCGATGGCTTCCTTTAAAAATGCAATTTGGTCCTTGCTCATCATAACCCCGTCACCATCGTTACTATTTAGGATAAGGAAAAGCACATCTTTGTAGATAAAGTGATAGTAGTCCTTGCCATAGCGTTCCTTCCACTGTTTTGCCATTACCTCGTTGGAATAATCATGGTTCCCTGCCACATAGAAAAAGCGGGTGGAGAGCGGATTTAGGATACTGTCAAATTCCTTCCATTGCGCATCTAGCAAGGTATTGTCCTTGGAATATCCTTCAATTAAGTCGCCCACACTCATAACGAATTCCGGATACAACAGGTTTATTTTTTCAACTCCCTTTCCAAATACTCCTTTACGATGCCCCCCTGTTCTATCACTTACAATGGCAAATTGAAAATTATTGGGATTATTGTAAAATGGCTTGTTCGTCCATGGCTTCAATTCTTCCTTTATAGTATGGGAGAAGCTTGGGTTTTCGTTTTGCGCGTAGAGCGCACTACCCAAATTGACTACAATAAAAAGGGCTAAGAGGTGTTTTAAGAAGGTTTTCATAGAGACGCAGTTTATAGTAGCTAAAATATTTTTTAGGAAGCAAAAGCATTTTAGGCCTAAGTTATATTTTTTTTACATAGGGTTAAAAAATTGTAAAATTATTTAAGGACTCTGTTAGTAGGCTTCACTAATTATAAGTGGTTTATCAAGATGCGCAGAGGTTCGGAAATTCCAAAGCCTCATTCGCAATCAAGGAGTGGATACCCATTGGCCTTATGAGAAAATGTAATAGAAATGAGTGTGGTTTTTATATTCAATTTATGTTTATAATAAATTGTTGGTCAGTTGTTTAGTTTTATTTTGGAGGTTAAAAATGCTTTGTGTTAGGTTGAAGTGTAAACTTATATGCTGGACCAATGAGTATATGGCCCCTAAAAGTATAATGTAAAAAATACCAAAGTTGCAAAAAATTCCACGGCTGCACCACCCCCTCACCCAGTACTTAAACGATTTAATGGAAATATAAATCGCTGTTAATCAGCATTTAATATTTAATGTTGTGTTGTAAACCCCTAGTTTAACCATGGAATTCCGTGAAATTCAACACAGCTGCACCACAGCATAATCCTCTTAGGGTAAGTGGCTTTTTATTTATTATCTGACGTGAATGTTATTTCAGCCTAGGGTGTATGTATGGTTAATTATGGTGTATTTGGTTCCGCCTTGATCTTGGCATCTAAATGCAAAAGTCGGTACAACTTTGCTTTATTTTTTATTAGGCACTAAACCGATATGCTTTGAGCTAATGAGTTAGCGCAGGTGTAAGCAAACAAAAAAAATGACGTTTACGTTGAAAAAACATTTCTGGGCGTGTCGAATAGGAACTCCTGAAGATCATTATTTAATTCGGATTTTTATTTCTTCCTCAATGTTTCAATGATTTTTCGTGTTTCGGCAATTCTTTTTTGTAACGGGTCTCGATACCACCAGGCGCGCATATCTACCCGATCGTTGGGTTGCTCCAATTCCGTTTCCAGTTCATCCAGATACTTTTCATTTAATGACAAATAATCATTGAATGTTTCTGGGTTGTGAAAACCCCCGTCATTTACAGTAATATAAATAGGTGTAGTATGGGCAACTTGATTTGGGCCTGCAAAACAGCGGGCTGCTATCCAAGTTCCTTTTTCTACTTCTAGTTCAAAGTTCAATTCCATGTTTTCCAAAGATTGAACATCCCCATTAGGCGTTATTTCTTTCAACACTTTTCCATGGGCTATAATCTCTAGCTTTGAAAGTGGAATTTGGTCTTTATTTCCTAAAGCTTTTGCCTTAATGGAGACTTTTTTGGGTGCCGATAATTTAATTTCATCACCTGGGAGATGATCATCGATACTAAAAACAAGCATTGGGCCGGACGAAACAAAGGTGTGTCCTTCCTTTAGATTTTTCTTCCAAGATGCATACTCAAATTTTCCATCTATCCAAGTATAAAACCTGACATTGCCAATTCGGGCATTCCAACTAGGATCCTCGGTGCCAAATAAAGGGCCAAGACCACACCACGGAAAATCAGATCCTGCCGTGGCCGTAAGTTTATAGCCCAAATCCAGGAAGTGGTAGTAATTTTGGGTAAGCAGAGGGCCCCCATTGACACAAAATTGGAGCAGTTCAAGAAAGTCCACTTTGCCGCTTAGCACATCTAAGGTCATACCCCTTGAGCCATTAAAGGACATACCTTGATGGGCATAGCCAGTTATCCCGTTCAATTCATGAACCTTATCAAATATTTTATCGTATTCGTAATAGTCTTTTTGTTGCCTAACAAAATCATCTGCTACCAAAGCGATAGTATGACCAATTTGGTGGGTTCTTGGGTCCTCCTGGCCCGTAGATAGTAAGCTTTCATTCTGTCCATATGTTCCATCTTCCCCAAATGCATATTGGGAAAAATAAGTTGCCCAGAAATCTCCCATTTGAAGTAAGATCCCCACATTTAGTCCTTCGGCTTCGACCCATTTCAAGATTAGTGGGTTTTCCCTTGGAGACCGGCGAATATGAATGTGGTCATCGGCGGAATACCAACCTAAATCTGACATTTTAACCCACCTTTTCATTTCAAAGCTAAAAGCATTACCTCCACCTTCCTTTACTTCTATAGTGTGCGCCTGATCTAGATATTCAAATCCTTTTGATAGGCTAATTTTATACTTTCCAGGACGTAGATCAAGATTAAAATGGCCATCAATATAATAGGTGCTATCTGGTTGAAAACCGTAACGTTCCGCTTTGTCGTCCCTTCCGTACATAATAGAAATAGCCTCCTTTGGTATGCCTGCCACATATCCATCAGAATTGGTGATTTTAGCTCGTACCGCCGTTGGCTTTCCTGTATTTTGATCCGTAACCGTAACCTTAATGGAAGCTGTACTATTTTGGCAAAGACAATTGAACGAAAAAGTAAAACATAAAAAAACAAGGACTAATTTCAGTGGGTTCATTTTCGGTGGTTTAACTATTGGCCTTTATAAAGTTAACAATTAAAACTCATCTTGAATTCCTATAGCCCCAGATTTATAAGCAGCTAATAATTTATGCCGCTTACGGGGCTATTGGTCCTTTTTATTCACAACATTACTGGTGTTGAGGCCCATAAAGACCATTTTCAGTTCGGTATTGTTACCATAGGAAACAAATCCTACCTCGAGCAATAGGACAAGATTTCTTATAAGGTCCTTAGGTGCACTATCCATTTTAGCATCTCCTTGTAGCTGTTGCTGCCGGCCTTGATGTTGGTCTGTCTTTTCAAGATTCCATTATCACCATTGGGTGCACCACAACTTAACCTTAAAAAAGTTTCTTGCCTTACTACTATTTTATGTTGAAGACATTCGCCAATAAATATTCAATCGTATCCTGATCCGAAAGCATTGGTTTCTCTTTTGGAACAGGAATTTCTTCTGGAATTTGGATGCATTAATATCGGTTGATTTTACTTAATCTAATTGGCTTACAAATAATACATCCTTATAAGCCAGTAAATTCATTTTCTTTGTAATTACTTGTCTATTTAAAAATTGGTAAGTCTTGCTTTTTAAAGGGAAAGCATTCTCCCGAGTACCTCGTGGATTTGGAACTTTTAGTGGAATTTGATGAGTAATCAATAGCTCCATTGGTACATGGGTAATCCAATCCCACTCCCGAGAACATATCATCTACCATGCGTCTGAAAGAAAACATAGGTTTTGAGTCGTCCCATACTATAGGGCCGACATCCCCTAATGCCTGATTCATGAATTGTTTCATGTCACCTGTGGACGGATGGCCAGAGTTTAAAATATCGTGCCCGAGTTCATGGTACATTACGGTCAACCTTTCATTCTGAATATCAAAATAGGAGGTGCTTTTCCAAAATGCTGTTGTATAACTTAGGTGTACTCGTTCATCATCAACACAAGAAAGATGTGAAGCTCCTGCTGTACCCTCTTCTCTAAATTCTATTAATATTTGATTTACATCTACAAAGGAGAGATCAAGCCCATGCCGTTCGGCATCAGCTAAAAAAGCACGTACATAGGACTCGGGAACCAAGGGGTCTATCTGTGAGTAAACGGGATCACTCCAAAAGCCTTTGCCTTGGACCAATGCCATTATTTCTTCATGCGTTCTTTTATTTGGAATTTCGCTTTCATCAATTTTTTCTAAAACCCAAGAATTTAATATGCCAGCATTTAAATATTCCCTATTAATTCTATTTCTAGAGATCAAAACGTCTGAAAGTGCTTCATCAGGTTGGCCTGGCACATAACCAATATCCTTAAAGATGGGAAAGGATGCTAAATCGGTATAGGCCGTTCCGCATGAAATTGCTTCATTATTTAAATATTCAAAAACGAAGGTTGAATCGTAGCCATAAAATTCGCCTTCAATGATAGTTCCAATATGTAAATAAAACCCATCTTCTATTTGAGACTTGTCTTGAAACATGGCTGAAATCTCCAAATCGGAAGTAATTGTGATTGTCCGGGGGTTTTCTTCTAAGTCATCGGACCAATGTGAAAAAATGAAGTCACTCTCAGTTGTTGCCGTTATTGTAATTTGTGAACCAGCATCATATTGACCACTAACATTATCTACCGTCCCTCCTTGCCCTGAAGTAACCATTAGGTTATATTGAACTGGCACAAAGGTGGCCGTAATTTGTTTGGCTTTATCAACCAAAATCTCTATAGGACTTTCGGTAGATTCGACTGCCCCTGTCCAACCTACGAATATCCACTCCTCGGAAGGTTCAGGTGTTAGTTTAACGGTACTTCCCGATTCATAATCTGTTGCAACTTTATTAGTGTTCACAACCTCCTCGTTTATTGTGCCCTCACCAACAATATTTATTGTCAATGTGTAATTTTTCTTTTCAAAAGTTGCGGTCAAATCCATTGCCGTGGTGATGATGATTTTTAAAGGATTATCCGTTGAGCCATTGGACCATTTATCAAATAAAAATTCTGAGTTGGGCGTTGCGGTTATGGTAACTTCTGTCCCTTTCTTATAGGTTCCTCCAGTGGTGGAAACAGAGCCACCCTCATTGGCTGCCACGGTTAACGTGAAATTTTGAATTTGGGACTCTTCAGCAACCGTGCTTTCTTTGGAACAAGCTGCAATAAAAAATGATAGAGCAAAAATTAAATAAGGTCTTAATATTTTCATGCCTAAGGAATATTATGGCATATGAAGAATGCAATGGACAATTTTTTTGATTCTTCATCTACCTGATTGTCAATCAAAATATGTTAGGGGGATTGAAATGAAATTGGATCAAGATCAAAAGTTGTGTGTGAAATGAAAATAGAATAAGATCTTTGCAAAAAAACGATCAACATTGGAATTATCTATAGACCTATTAAAGCTTATACTGCCCGAACTATTAATAACCCACTTCGACCTGGTCGCCCATAAAACAGAAGGTGGTACGCTTCATTTTTATTTTGAAGAAAAAAAGGATACCCCTAAAGAGGAAAGGCATCGCACTTTAATAGCCCATGGTTTTCACAAAGAGATCGTCGTCCAGGACTTTCCATTACGGGGAAAGTCGGTGTATCTCCATATTAAGCGGCGCCGTTGGCTGGACAGGGCCACGGGCCAGGCCGTGCAAAGAGATTGGGATCTAGTGGCACAGGGGACTCGTATGACCGTAGAGTTCGCTGCTTTTTTAAAAGTACTTGGTCAGTACCAAAGCTAATGACTGTCATACCATTGGCGGGTTTTATGGGGTCAACGGCAAAAGACTACAGCGACAGTTTCGTGATTACTTAAGCGAGTTCAAACAATGGAAGGAGAGACCACATGCCAAGGAGTGGCTCATATTTCCTGAGAATATAGGACCTTATCTGTCCATTGACGAAACGGCCCTCTCCAAGGGGGAACTCTATACCATTATCACCAATAAAAAGGCCAAGGGCAAGAAAGGAGCTATAGTGGCCATATTCTCCGGCACCAAGGTGGGGCCGATCATAGAGCAACTGCTAAAGATATCGGCCAAGAAAAGATCCGAGGTCAAGGAAATTACCCTGGATATGGCCAACTCCATGAAGACCATCGCCAAACAATGCTTCCCAAAAGCGATACAGGTGACGGACAGGTTCCACGTACAGAAACTTGCACTGGAAGCCCTTCAGGATATCAGGATCAAGCACAGGTGGGACGCCATAGACCAGGAGAACGAACAGATAAAACAGGCAAGGGCAAAGAACGGAACATTCGCCCCAAAAGAGTTCAGCAATGGGGACACAAGGAAACAGCTATTGGCCAGAAGTAGATACCTCCTTTATAAATCGCCAAACAATTGGACGCAAAACCAATCCGAAAGAAGCAAAATATTGTTCGATCAATATCCCGATATAAAGGTCGCCTTCGACCTGGTACAGGGGCTAAGGAACATATTCAATACGGCAACTTCTATACAAATAGCATATACAAAGCTGGCACATTGGTACAAGGACGTAGAAAACACGGGCTTCAGGGCCTTCAATACAATTGCCAACACTATATCCCTCAATTATAGATCGATCCTAAACTATTTTATAAATAGAAGTACAAACGCATCCGCTGAATCATTTAATGCTAAAATAAAAGCTTTTAGAGCTCAGTTTAGAGGTGTGAAAAATGTAGAATTCTTCCTTTATAGATTGACCACAATTTTTGCATAAACACAACAATTGGTCATGATCCATGAAATTGACCAGTTCGAAATGTCTGGATTACACGGGAGATGATTCTTAAGGTAGATAAAAAATGTTAAAATTCCAAAATTGTTTGATTAAGTCAAAGCAAACCTCACTTTTGATTAGAACAAAAAAACCAGCTAGAAATAGCTGGTTTTTTTAGTAGCGGGAACTGGACTCGAACCAGTGACCTTCGGGTTATGAGCCTTGGGGGTAATGGTTGGATATGGTCTGATATGTAGTAAAAGCTAGTGTTTATTGGGGTTTGTATTTTATGTTAAACCATAAAAAATCACTAAAAAGCAGTAAATGTTTTACCTATGTTTTACCCTTTTTTGACAAGTTTTATATATCTTTAACTAAACAGTAAAGCTTATGGCGTCAGTAAAGATAGTACTTGTCAAGCATAAAAAGAAGAAAGATGGTTCAGCCCCTATTGCCGTTCGCTTGATAAAAAATCGTAAACCTAGTTATATCTTTACAGGGAATTACGTTCTTGAAAAGGATTGGAATCCTACAGATCGATATATAAAAAAGTCGCATCCGAATTCGACAAGATTAAATAATTTACTGCAAAAAAAGTTGAGTGAAGCTCATGCCAGTCTTCTTGATGCGGAAACGAGCGACGATAATCTATCAACAAAACAAATATCGAATAAAGTAAAGCGCAAGGGAAATAGAGTTTCATTTTTTGAAGTTGCAGCAGAGCGAATCGAACGTAAGTATAAAGCTGGAACGTTTTCCGTTGCGAAATCAGAACTGTCCATTCTTTGCAACATAGAAGAGTTTTTAAATTTAAATTCTAGTGAGCCTATGGAATCTGTAATCGAACAGATAAAGGAACGTCGTAAAAAAAGAATGGTTCTCAGACGTAAACCGGAAAATTCCATGGTTAACAGCATTAAAGCTTATGCCAAGAAGAAAACACTTTCTTTTGAGGAAATCGACACGGCTTTTTTGAATAAATATAAATCTTTTTGTGCTGCATATTTGGGTCAAAAAACACGCACAATTACAAACCAATTGATTTTTATTCGCACCCTTTTTAATCAAGTCATTACTGATGGTGAAGTTGATAGAAAGTATTATCCATTTGCAGGAGAGAAGGAAAAAATTAAAATTACCTCCGGCCATAAAATAGGATTGACAAAAGAAGAAGTCTTAATGATAGAAGATTTGAAATTGGAGGATCAAACAAGTATCTGGCATACCCGGAACGTATGGTTATTTTCTTTTTACTTTGCCGGAATCAGAATATCTGACGTGTTAGAGATGAGATGGTCCGACTTTAAAGATGGGCGTCTGTTCTATACTATGAATAAAAATGAAAAACCGGTTAGCCTTAAAATACCTGAAAAAGCGAAGATAATTATTGAACTATATAAAAGGAAGCGCAAATCTTCGGATTATATCTTTCCGTTTTTGCACAATGTAAACCCAAAAAATGAATATGATAAATTTGTCAAAATCAGAAACGCAAGTAGGTTGTTCGATAAATATTTAAAGCGTATAGCAAAGCAGTGCGGTATCGAAAAGAACCTATCGAATCATATTGCCCGTCACAGTTTCGGGAATATTGCCGGAGATTCTATTAGTCCGCATATGCTTCAAAAGCTATACCGTCACAGTGATCTTAAAACTACGATAGGGTACCAAGCGAACTTCATTCACAAGGAAGCTGATGATGCATTGGATGCTGTTGTAAATTTTTAGAAAAGTAATTTGTAATCTTCTAAATATACTTTGGATCTAGCACTATGAGGTATGAAAAATTGAACCTAGGATTTTTTTCTGTGGCTCGGTCGTAGGGACTGTACAACTCAAGAAATCTTATTTTTAGGAGTCGCTTTTTTTGTTTTGGTTAAACAAATGGACGTTTTATAAGATATAATTTTGTCGTTATCTTATTTTTAAGGTAACAATATTATTTAAGATAATTTGTGATTTACCTTCTAAGCAGGCGGTCGAAGGTTCGAATCCTTCTGCCATCACTAGTAAAAATGGAGCTTTAGGAATTTAAAATCTCTGAAGCTTTTTTATTTGCACTCAATTTGCACTCATATTTTGGATTTTTATGGGCTTAAATGGTCCGATTTGTCGACTTTTTTTCTTGATAGATAAACCCTTTTGAAATACTTGATTCAATTATTTTTGGCAACATGTTCCCCTAGTTTTAAGCTTCTTTGATGTTGACATGATTGTTCGTAATGAAGTAACTATTATATTTTGGCTTCTTTCAAATCCAAAGACATTCTACTGGTTTCGTTAACATGAAGTAAATGTTAAAAATCATTTTGAAATACCAAATATCCAGATAATTGAATCCCTTGAATACATCACATGCAGCAACTGGGTCACTCAGTTTAGTATTCTGCGTAATCGAAAAAGTAGATCCAGGCACTCAGAGAAACGCGCAAAATTAAATCCAATATTTTCTGAATTTCCTGATAACTATCATATTATAATTTTTTTTTCTTTTGAATCTTTGTGTAGATAATATTTAAGAGAATCGAAAGAATTAATTAAGAGGAAAGTCTTTTATTTTTCTCATTTTGGTAATTGAAGGTATTGTCTGAACAAGAATGTATAGGGAAATATATCTGGTATAAAATATCGACGAAGTCATAATAGTGTATTAGAGGAAGAATACAATTCGTCAATATTCTTATATAAAACTTTTAGGTCGGCTCCGTATTTAAAATCCGAAATATAAACTTGAACAAAAGGAACATGGTAATAACAGATACTACAAACATTAAACACCAAGCTCAACGGCAATACTAACAGGTTAAGATTTAGTTTATGAATTCATTTATGCCAGTGATAAAGGAACTACAGGAAGGTCATCCCTTAAAAGTCTATTACGAGGAAAGTTCTTTGATCCAGGAATTATTAATGGCATTGTACCAGGCAGATCCAACTGAGGATTTTCAAAAGTATTTTAACATATTCAATGAATTGGCGACTATTGAAAAGCGCTTTGCCCGGAAAGAAAACCAATTATTTCCGTATTTGGAAAAACACGGATGGACGGGACCTAGCCAGGGAATGTGGTCGTTCCATGATAATTTACGGCACCAAATTCGTTTGATAAATCAATATAACAAAGAGCGAAATACCTCTTTGATCAAGGAAAATACCCCCTATTTAATTGAAGGTATCAAACGCCTTTTGACGATTGAGGATGTACGGTTGTTTCCAAAGGCCATGGAATTATTGACCGAAGAGGAATGGAAGGAATTCTACCTAGGTGATGAAGAAATCGGATGGATGTTGCACCAGCGCCCAAAGCCCTTCCCGCCTCTTGAAAATGAAGGATATGTACATCCAAGTCAGGATTTTAGTGAACAAAAGTTGACTTTTTCATTAAAAGACACCTTCCACTACGATGAGGGATACTTGACCCCTGATCAAGTAAATTTGTTATTGCGGGTATTACCTGTAGACCTTACTTATGTTGATGAGAACGACAAGGTAATTTTCTATAACCGAGGGGAAGAAAGGGTCTTTCCGCGAAGTAAAGGAATTATTGGCCGTGAGGTTCGGTTTTGCCATCCGCCAAAAAGTGTTCAGACCGTACTTCGGATACTGGAAGAATTCAAGAAAGGGACCAAGGATGAGGCCAGTTTTTGGATCAATTTTAAGGAAAGAACTATTTACATCAGGTATTTCGCTGTACGCGACAAGGACAAAAATTATAAGGGAGTAGTTGAAATGTCCCAAGATATTACTGATATCAAAAAATTGGAAGGTCAAAAACGGCTTTTGGAATGGAATTAAAAATATTTGCCTAAAAAAACAAAACTATTTAGGAGTAATAAAAAAAAGAAGATGGTAAAATTGCAATCGATCCAAATCCCGGTAAGTGGAATCGGAATTACGGCTGCGTTGATGCACTTTTAAAGGTATCCCATTGGGGTAGATTCCTTAATTCTTGGTTTGATGATATCCATTTTGAAAAATTGAGACGATTGGACCGTGGTAATTTCGAAATTGCATATTTTATCCGAGCTAGATGATTTTTTGAATAAATATGGCCAACTTACAAAATATATTCATTTTTTGCCGAAGGCATTTACTATACCTACTTCTTATCCTTTCTTTTATTCAATATTCCTGTAGGGACCAAAGCTCAAAATACATTCCGGTTACAGAGGGAATCGTCCATGACGTCTTTACGTCGACAGAATCTATAGATGATAATAATTTTGTTGGGAACAAAAACTGCAAGGAGTGCCATGTCAAGGAATTTGAAACATGGAAGGGTTCGGACCATGACAACTCCATGCAGGTCGCGAACAGGAAAACCATTCTGGCAAAATTTGAAGGGGAACGGTTTAAGAGCCAGGGCATAACATCCCGGTTCTTCCAAAAGGAAAAGGAGTTTTATGTAAATACGGAAGGTCCCGATGGCGAATACCACGATTACAAAATTGTATATGTTTTTGGAATCAGGCCGCTTCAACAATATATTGTCCAGTTCCCAAAAGGAAGATATCAATGCCTGAGAACGGCTTGGGACACCCAGAAAAATAAATGGTTCGATCTGTACCCGAATTTTAAGATAGTTCATTCGGAATGGTTGCATTGGTCTAGGGGGGGGATGAATTGGAACAATATGTGTTCGGATTGCCACTCGACAAATGTCCGAAAAAATTATAATCCTAACGACCGATCGTACAGCACAAAATTTTCTGAAATCAACGTGAGTTGTGAAACATGCCATGGCCCAGGTAAAAGGCATATAAACGAAGTGAAGTCCTTGGGCTCTACCTATGACTCCCTTTCAGGGTATATGCAAATGACGGCTAAGACCAACGCCCACAAACTGGTGGATGAATGTGCCAGGTGCCATATGCGAAGAGAGCAGATTTCTGAAGGGTTTAATTTTGAAGGGACAATGATGGACCACTATTTCCCACAATTGATAGAATCACCGATCTATTATCCCGATGGCCAAATTTCTGATGAAGATTATGTGTATGGTTCGTTTATACAGAGTAAAATGTACCAGAACAACGTATCCTGTAAAGATTGCCACGATAGTCACTCCCTCAAATTAAAATTTGAAGGGAACAAACTATGCCTTCAGTGCCATCAGCCCAAATATGATCATGTTGATCACCACCGCCACAAAAGCGGGGGGGAAGGTGCCAAATGTATCAATTGCCATATGCCGGGAAAATTTTATATGGGCAACGATTTTAGGAGAGATCATAGTTTTAGAATCCCAAGGCCCGACCTAAGTATCAAATATAGTACGCCAAATGCCTGCACCCAATGTCATACGGATAAAACTGAGCAATGGGCATGGCAGGCGTTCAAGAAAAATTATGGAGTGCCGGACTACGTTCATTTTTCGGAAAAGCTGGTTCCCGGAATTATTGGGGATCCGGATGCCGCTAATGGCCTATTGGAGCTTGCACACGACCAAGACCTGCCCGAAATGGCACGGGCATCCGCGGTAAAGGTTTTGGTAAATTACCAGGTGCAAGACGACCTCAATACTTTTATAGCCCTTCTAAGTGACCAATCACCCTTGGTACGAGGAGCTGCCTTGGATGTTTTGGGCCAAATAAATTCCATGAATTATACAGAATATTTATTGCCAAGATTGAAGGACGGGAAAAGGGCCAACAGGGTAAAGGCATTTTATGCACTTGCATCGGTTGGAGAATTTCAAATTCCCAATGAATACAAGACGGAATATGGAAAAGTTGAAAAGGAGTTTATGGCGTATTTGCGGATAAATGGTGATTTTTCAGGAGGGCAGGGAAGGAAGGCGGCCTATTACGAAAGGAAGGGTGATTTAGACCTTGCAATGGAGGCATACGTTGAGGCCTTAAAAATCGACAAAGACAACAACATGATCAGAAGTAATCTTGCAAATCTCTATTATAGGTTGGGGGATACCCAGAATGCTGAAAAGGCCTTTAGGGAAATCATTGAACAGGAACCAGAATTTGGCGGCTCCTACTACTCCTTGGCGCTGCTACTATCCGAATTGGGACGAATGAATGATGCTGTAATCGAAATGGAACATGCACATAGATTAATGCCGTCCAATATCAGGGCCATATATAATTTAGGCTTGTTATATCAAAAGGTTGGAAAACCAAAGGAAGCAGAAAATATCCTTTCCAGCGGTCTATGGGTCGACGCCGAAAATGAGGATATACTTTATGCCCTGGCCTTTTTGTACTTACAGGAAAAACAAAAAGAGAACGCATTGCAAACTGCCAAAAGAATAATAGCATTATACCCTAACAAGTCAGAATATCAGAATTTATTAAGACAGGCAAATAGCCTATAAGGACAATTGCTTGCTAAAAAACGAGGGGGAGGAAGTCCATTTTAGGGAAAGGTGAACTACAGTTCACTGTAATTGTCGATTGCCAATGGTATCTGTGGTTTACATCTTTTTTATTTTTTTTACGATTTGCTCAAAAATATCTGTTTCATCCTCTAATTTTAAACGGGTATTATATTTTTTCTTTAGATCATAGTCCGTTAAAATGATATGCTCATTGGGTTCGATGTCAATGTTCTTCAGACACTCTTTGGCACATTGAAGGGGGCATCCGTCAATAACAATGATCGGCCTACTGGACCTGGCCTTTTTAACAAGTGATTTGACCTTGCCGCCTACCCCAGCTATACAAGACATCTCAGCGATACCATCGAAATTTATTTTTACGGCAATATCGTTCGCCAATTGCGCCACATTGCTACAACCTGAACAGGAATATATTAAAGGTACCGTACTTTGCTTATGCTTTTCCATGGTTACAATTTTTGTAAAGATTTACAATAGATCTTTTATCCGACTATCCTTATCGGTATGTACATTGTCCACATTGTAATAACCACCTTTGTTATGCTTTCGTTCCAAGGATTGGCGAATAATTAAATGAGCTACATTCACCATGTTTCTTAATTCACAGAGCGAAGTGTTAATTTTTACGCTTTTATAAAGTTCCTCGACCTCATTGTAAATCAGGTCAAGATGCCGAACTGCTTTTGTTAAACGACTATTGCTTCTTACAATTCCCACATAATCCCGCATTAGTGCCTGCAACTGTGTAAGATTGTGTTGTATTAGAACATATTCTTTGGGAATGCTTGTGCCGTCATCATTCCATTCAGGAATGGTTGTGCATCTCGAATCAACCGGATGTGCAGTGTGATATTCAAATATATTATGGGCATAAACCAAAGCTTCCAATAAGGAGTTCGAAGCCAATCTATTGGCCCCGTGCAATCCTGTTCTTGAGCACTCACCGCAGGCAAATAGGTTGGTGACCGAAGTTTTTCCGTTCTTATCCACAACAATGCCACCACATAGGTAATGTGAAGCGGGAACAACGGGAATCCAATCTTTTTCAACATCAATATGGTTGATCAGGCATTCTTGATAAATATTTGGAAAATGATTTTTGAAGACATCTATATCCAGGTGGGTGCAGTCTAAAAAGACATGGGTATCCCCTGATTTTTTCAACTCTTTGTCTATGCTTTGGGATACGATATCCCTCGAAGCTAATTCTGCTCTTTTATCATAATCTGGCATAAATCTATGTCCGTTTTTATTTCGTAAAACGGCACCTAACCCCCTGACCGCTTCGGAAATCAGAAATGAGCGTCCATCTTTATTGTTATACAGCGCCGTGGGATGAAACTGTACAATCTCCATATCCTTAATTTCAGCTTTTGCTCTATAGGCCATTGCTATGCCGTCCCCTGTTGCTATTATTGGATTTGTGGTATGACCGTATACCCGACCAATACCACCCGATGCCAATAACGTACTATCTGCTCTAATCGTAATAATATCTCCCGTCTTTTGATCTAATACGTAAGCCCCGTAGCATGTTATATTTTTTGATTCCGGGGTATTAAGATGATGTTCAGTAATCAGGTCCATTGCAAAATGATAGGATAAAACAGTGACATTGGACAATTTATGAACTTGTTGCAGCAATGCTCGCTCTATCTCGAACCCTGTAATATCCTTATGGTGCACGACACGGTATTCAGAGTGTCCACCTTCAATTCCTAAATCCAGCTTACCGGAATCATTAATATCAAAACTGGCACCCCAGAGCATTAATTCCTTGAGCCGTTGTGGACCTTCCTTTATAACCATTTCAACCACGGCTTCATCACACAATCCGTCTCCCGCAACCAAAGTATCTTGAATGTGTTTTTGAAAAGAATCTTCCTCTAAATCCAATACTACGGCAACACCACCTTGGGCATATTTTGTGTTGGATTCCTGCTCATCTGCCTTAGTGACTATAATTACCGTCTTATTGGGAAACCTCTGGGCAATTTTTACGGCGTAGGTCAATCCTGCCACGCCCGAGCCTATAACAAGAAAATTTGCATTTACCATTTTATTTAGATAATTCCAACATTCTTTGAATAGGTTGTAGTGCACGCAACCTTATGTCTTCTTGAACTTCAATTTGCGGCGTTTCATTTAAAAGACAATCATAAATTTTTTGAAGAGTATTGACTTTCATATAAGCACATTCACTGCAGGCACAGGTGTTATCTTCCTCTGCAGGGGCCGGAATAAGAACGGTAGTGGGGACCTCTAGTTGCATTTTGTGTAATATACCGGCTTCCGTGGCAACAATAAACTGTTCCTTGGGGTGGGTTTTTACATAATTTATCATACCTGAAGTGGAGCCAATATAGGTAGCTAGATCTAGGATGTGCTCCTCTGATTCCGGATGGGCTATTATTTTTGATTCGGGATAGGTCTTATAGAGGGCCAAGAGCTTATCTACGGAAAAAGCCTCATGAACTACACAGGAACCATCCCACAGCAATAGGTCTCGTCCCGTTTTTTTACTTATATAGCGTCCCAAGTTTTTGTCGGGGGCAAAAATAATTGGTTTGTCCTTAGGTACTGACTCCACTATTTTAAGGGCATTGGAGGAGGTACATACAATGTCGCTCATTGCTTTAATTTCTGCAGAACAATTAATATATGTAATAACCAAGTGATCGGGGTGCGCCTTTATGAATTTTGAAAATGCCTCAGGTGGACAAGAATCCGCCAACGAACAACCTGCATTTAGGTCGGGCAGTAGCACCTTTTTTGTTGGATTGAGGATTTTAGCGGTCTCAGCCATAAAATGTACCCCAGCAAACACGATAATGGATGCATCTGTTTCAGCGGCCCTTTGTGAAAGCCCCAAACTATCCCCAACGTAATCAGCGATTTCTTGTATCTCATCGCGCTGGTAGTAATGTGCCAGAATTACGGCATTCTTTTCTTGCCTTAACTCATTTATTCTCTCTTTTAAATCCATAAGATTAAAAGTAATTTTGAACCGGAAAAGTTAGATGTTCCAGCCCCCGTAAAAAATGATAAATGTCATAAAAGCATATAAAATTATCTTTTTATTATCTTTGAGAACAAATCAACAATAAGTATGCTTTCCAACGCATGTAAATATGGAATTCGGGCGATATTATACTTGGCTTTAAAAAGTGATAAAACTCATAAGATAGGTGCCAAGAAAATTGCGGAAGAGCTTGAAGTACCCCAACCATTTTTGGCCCAATTATTAAGAAATTTGGTAATAGATAGACTGGTATCTTCTACAAAAGGCCCTGGAGGAGGATTTTTTTTGGACGAAGGGAACAAGGAGAACTCGCTTTGGGATATCATATGTTCGATCGATGGAAGCCACAGGTTCGACGAATGTTTTTTGGGACTTACCCAATGTAATGACATTAATCCTTGTCCGGCACATTATATTGTATCCCCATTTAAGAATAAAATATTGAACGATTTTAAGGATAAATCGATTTCAAAGCTTGTGCAGGAAGTTGAAAACAATGGAACTGTAATTTCCTTAAAAGATTTTGATGCCCTGAGGGATTAATACGATTATACTTATTTAGTTTTAGTAGCTATTTTAAGTCTTTCCCATAACTGTTATTTTAGCATTTTGAGCTGAATTATGACATTTTTGCCCAAAACAGAATACCTTGGGGGAAAGGTGCCAATGTTATTAAAAAACCTTCAATAGGTGGCCAAAGGCGAAGAATTGTGGTTTTTTCCAATAGATTGGGAAAAATTAAAAACAATATTACGAACTCCTCCCATATAAACTTTTGGGTTTTAGTATTTTTTTGAACTGGAATCAATAGGGAGAACCATATCTAAAAACTACCTCTGGTCCTTATAAAATAGTAAAAGGTCTTTTATTATTTATAATTGTTATAAATAGCTGAAACCCTGATATTTATCATATTTTTTCTGATAAAAGGTTATTAAAATAGTAGTGATTTTAATCAGTTATAGCAATGGGACGTAATACTTCAACTCCGCTTTTATTGATATCCTTTTTATTTCTAAGTCTATTATCCGAAGCACAGGATGGTGAAGCAATTTTTAAATCTACTTGTGCTGCTTGTCATACCACAACCAGTAAAAGGCTGGTTGGTCCCGGATTGGCCAATATACAGGATAGGGTTACCATAGAATGGTTTACAAAGTTCGTAAGGTCATCCCAAACGTTGATAAATAGTGGAGATGCCGAGGCCGTAAGAATATTTGAGGAATACAATAAAGTAGTTATGCCCGATCAGGGGTTATCCGATGCCGAAATAAATGCGGTTTTTGACTTCATAAAAATTAAAAGTCCGGCAATATCGGAAGTGACCGCTCAAGAAACCGTAGAGGAAGAAGTAATTCCTTTTGAACCAACGGAATCGGATATCGCAATGGGACAAGATTTGTTTTCCGGTGAACAAAGATTTGAAAATGGGGGACCTTCCTGCATTTACTGCCATAATCTTGCAACGGACAGAATTATCCCAGGTGGGTTGCTGGCAAAGGATTTGACGACCGTTTTCAGTCGAATGGGTGGAGATGCTGGCCTTACGGCAATTCTGAACGCCCCTCCATTTCCTGCCATGACAGAAGCGTACAAAAACAAATCCATGACCAGAGCTGAAATTTTCGCAGTGACTGCTTTTCTCAACCAAGTGGAAAAAGAAAGTGGAACGGAATCAGCAACAGCGATAAGCCCATTATTGGTATATGGGTTTATCGCTTTTTTAATTTGGGTCGGTGTAGTGTTATTGGTATGGCTTCACAGGAAAAAATATGCGGTTAACAAAAGAATATTTGAACGACAGCTAAAATCGTATTGAACTCAAGATGAGCAAATAAAAAAGAGTAAAATAAAAGTCTAAAAATAAAAAAGATGAGTTGGATCGAAGACATTATTTCTCCGAAAACCCGCAAGTGGGAAGAGTTCTACCGCAACCGCTGGCAGTATGACAAAGTGATACGCAGCACACACGGAGTAAACTGCACTGGCGGATGCTCCTGGAATATCCATGTGAAGGATGGAATCGTTGTGTGGGAAACACAAGCGCTTGATTATCCGTTGCTTGAAGAAGGCCTTCCTCCGTACGAACCACGTGGTTGCCAAAGGGGAATTTCCTATTCCTGGTATCTCTACAGCCCGATTCGTGTAAAATATCCTTTGATGAGGGGGGCATTGATGGACTTGTTCAAGGAAGAGAAAATGGCTGCTGGAGGCGACCCAATTAAAGCATGGGCAAACCTTCAGAGTAATTCAACCAACAGGGCCCGTTACCAAAGAGCCAGGGGGAAAGGTGGATTTAGAAGGACAAATTGGGAGGAAGTCATTGAACTGATTGCTGCCGCCAATCTTTATACCGTAAAAAAATATGGTCCCGACCGTATTATTGGATTTTCCCCGATTCCGGCAATGTCCATGATTAGTTTTGCTTCGGGTTTCAGATATCTTCAATTGATGGGCGGTACGTGTCTAAGTTTCTATGATTGGTATTGTGACTTGCCACCTGCTTTCCCCGAGGTATGGGGAGAACAGACCGATGTTTGTGAAAGTGCCGATTGGTACAACTCCAAATTCTGTGTTTCTATGGGTGCCAACCTGGGGATGACACGAACACCTGACATTCACTTTTTTTCCGAATCAAAACACAATGGGACCAAAACGGTGGTGATGTCGCCCGACTTTAGTATGGTGGCAAAACATGCGGATCAATGGATTCCCTGCCATGCCGGATCTGATGGCGCTTTTTGGATGGCCGTGACCCACGTCATCTTAAAGGAATACCATGTTGATAGGCAGGTGCCTTATTTTATGGAATATGTGAAACGCTATACTGATTGTCCATTTCTTGTGGAACTCACCAAAGAAGGAGATCATTATTTGCCGGGTAAATTTCTAAGGGCAAATAGGATATCTGCTTATAAAGGGGTGGAAAATGGAGACTGGAAATTTTTAAATCTCGATACCAAGACAGGAAAACCGGTAATGCCGAAAGGAGGTATGGGACAGCGCTGGGATAAAGAAAAAGACAATATCGCAAAATGGAATTTACTTTATGAGGATGGTGTAGACAACAAGGAGTACGACCCCGAACTTACACTCTTAAGTAAAAGCGATGATGTATTGCAAGTAGAATACACCGAGTTTGGGTTAAAGAAAAAATCCAATCGAGGGGTTCCGGTAAAATATATTGAGACTATTGACGGTAAAAAAGTTCCGGTCGCCACCAGTTATGATATTATGATGGGGCATTATGGAGTGGGGCGTGGTCTTGCAGGTGATTATCCAAAGGATTACGAGGATGAAAAAGCAGCATATACCCCAGCGTGGAACGAAATCTTCACAGGCATTGGACGAAATACAGTCATTAAGTTTGCCCGTGAATGGGCGGACACTGCTGAGACGACCAAAGGAAAATGTATGGTCATTACCGGTGCCGGCATCAATCACTGGTTCCATGGAAACCTTATGTACCGTGCCGCGATCCAGGCCCAGTTGTTCACCGGTTGTAACGGAGTGAACGGTGGGGGAATGAACCATTACGTAGGGCAGGAAAAATTAGCCCCCGTAGATTCCTGGGGAACGATCATGGCGGCAAAAGATTGGCAGAGTGCCAATAGGATGCAGCAGGCTCCTATCTGGCACTATATCAATTCCGATCAGTGGAGATACGATGCCAATCAGGCACAGTACAATTCCATTCCCGATAACAGCAAATACGGAGGCATGCACTCGGCCGATATGGCGGTGATGGCGGTGAGAAATGGATGGATGCCTTTTTATCCACAGTATGATAAAAATAATCTTGAAGTAGTTACAGATGCCGAGAAAAGCGGCGCTAAGACCGACGAGGAGATACAAAATTACATTGTAGACCAGTTGAAATCAAAAAAGCTGAACTACGCCATTGCAGACTGCGATAATGAAATAACTTTTCCCCGCAACTGGTTTATCTGGAGAGGCAATGCGCTGATGTCTTCTGCAAAAGGGCACGAGTATATGCTCAACCATTATCTCGGCACCCATCACAACGATATAGCCGATGAAGTGGCACAGGAGCACGTTTCAGAAATTATCTGGAGGGAAGCCCCGAAGGGGAAAATGGATTTGGTGGTCGATATCAATTTCCGGATGGACACCTCCGCTCTCTATTCGGATATTGTTTTGCCAACAGCTTCTTGGTATGAGAAGGCGGATCTCAATTCAACCGATATGCACTCGTTCATCCACCCACTTTCGCCCGCGGTCGCCCCTGTCTGGGAATCCAAAAGCGATTGGCAGATATTTCAATTGATCGCCAAGAAAGTCAGTGAATTGGCACAGCAATATATGCCCCATCCGGTAAAAGATACCGTGAACGTACCGCTCTCCCACGACTCAATAGACGAGATCTCCCAGCCAACGATCAAGGATTGGGGCAAAGGGGAATGCGAACCGGTTCCGGGAAAATCTATGCACAAGATCGTAATGGTAGAACGCGATTACACACAGATATACAATAAATACATTACCCTTGGCCCGAATTTAAAAACAAAACCGATTGGTGCGCACGGCGTTTCTTTTATGGTAGATGATGTGTATGAACAAATGCACCAGGACAAGCGCCATGTCCAGAAAATCAATGGGATTGAGTATCCTTCGCTAAAAGAAGATATTGAAGCTGTAAATGCTGTGCTTACGCTTTCCACCCTCACCAACGGACATTTGAATGTCCGTGCATATGAGAACATGGAAAAGAAAACAGGGCTTGTTCTTGCGGATCTTGGCGCCGGAAGCAAAGATGTGCGTATCGATTTCAATGATCTACTAGCGCAGCCGAGACGATACAACACGGCCGCCCTTTGGTCCGGATTAATGAATAATGGACGGGCCTATTGCGCCTATACCTATAATGTGGACCGTCTTGTTCCTTGGAGAACGCTCACAGGAAGACAGTCCATGTATCTCGATCATGAGGGGTATATCGCTTTTGGGGAAAACCTACCAACCTACAAACCTTCACCACTCCCCACTGTTTATGGAGACATCCGCAAAACACTGAATGACGGAAAGGCAAAAATGTTCAACTGCTTAACTCCTCACGGAAAATGGCATATACATTCTACATACGGGGATACCCTAAGGATGCTTACACTTTCAAGAGGAATGGAACCCTGCTGGATGAGTGAGGAAGATGCAGTAGCAATCGGGGTCAAGGACAATGATTGGGTCGAAGTGTACAACGATCACGGGGTTTATTGTACTCGCGCCTGCGTAAGTTCAAGGATTCCCAACGGAGTTTGTATTGTGTATCACTCCCCCGAAAGAACCTACTCCGTTCCAAAGTCCCAGGAAAGGGGAGGCAGAAGGGCTGGTGGCCACAATAGTTTTACACGGGTGCACCTAAAGCCAAGTTTGATGGTGGGCGGTTATGCACAGTTTTCATTTCACCTTAATTATTGGGGACCCGTTGGTGCAAACCGCGATACCCACGTGCTTGTAAGAAAAATGAACAAAGTAGAATTTTAACATACTAATAAATAGAACTATGGACATCAGGTCACAAGTATCAATGGTTTTTCATCTCGATAAATGTATCGGATGCCATACCTGTTCCATCGCCTGTAAAAATGTTTGGACAGATAGGAAAGGTGCGGAGTATATGTGGTGGAACAATGTTGAAACAAAACCGGGTACCGGCTATCCTACCAAATGGGAAAACCAGGATATATACAAAGGGGGATGGGAGAAAAATGGAAACTCAGTATCGCTCAAGGGAGCCGGAAAGTTAAGGGGACTGAAGAATATTTTTCACAATCCCCATCTTCCTGTCCTGGACGATTACTACGAGCCTTGGACCTATAAGTATGAAGATTTGTTCACGGCCCCCGAAGGCGATGATCAGCCTACGGCACGTCCTGTGTCCCTTGTAACGGGAGAACACATGGATGTCAAGGCAGGTCCCAATTGGGACGATGATTTGGGAGGCTCGCCAGATTATGCACGTCAGGATGTAAACTTTAAAAACCTCAGCCCTTCAGAGCAGGAGGTGATGTTCCAGTTGGAAAGAATGACGTTTTTTTACCTGCCTCGAATCTGTAATCATTGTTTAAATCCTGCCTGCGTTGCGTCCTGCCCTTCCGGTGCCATTTACAAAAGAGGGGAAGATGGGGTGGTGCTTATCAATCAACAGGTTTGCCGCGCATGGAGAATGTGTGTTACTGCTTGTCCCTATAAAAAATCGTATTACAACTGGCACACGGGAAAATCAGAGAAATGTATTTTGTGCTACCCACGGCTGGAATCAGGACAAGCACCTGCCTGTATGCATCAGTGCGTAGGAAGGATCCGCTACTTAGGGGTTTTGCTGTATGATGCCGATAGAATTCAGGAAGCTGCTTCCGTACCGGACGACCAATTGGTAGATGCACAATTAGGAATCTATCTGGACCCTTTCGACCCGGAAATCATAAAAGAAGCAAGGAAAAACGGGATTGCCGACTCGACCCTTGAAGCGGCCCAGAAATCCCCTGTTTATAAATTTGTGAAGGAATGGAAAATTGCTCTACCGCTCCATCCTGAATTCAGGACACTGCCGAATTTATTCTATGTCCCAGCGCTTATGCCAGGAATGGCAACCGTTAAGGACGGAGTTTATGAAGAATCAAACACCCAGTTTCTTTGGGGAGGAATTGAAAACAATCGTCTACCGATAAAATATCTCGCCAATCTTTTTACGGCCGGGAATGCTGATAAAATTGTTGAGGTGCTCAAACGTTTGATGGCCGTCCGCTGGCACAGAAGGCAGATTACCGTTGGCGATGTGGAGCAGGAAATCGTAGATAAGGCAATGGGCGAAGTGAGTTTGGAAGCCGATACGGCCGATGCGATTTTTAGGCTGACGTCTTTGGCAACATTTGATGAGCGGTTTGTAATTCCGCCCGCACACAGGGAAGAATCAATTGAAATGCTTGAAAGTACGGCTGACGTAAAAGGTTCGGCCGGATTTGGATTTAAAGAAAAACCCAAGAGAGGCTGGTAAAATTAATGACAGATGAAAGACAGGAAACATTATTCGTTACTCGCAAACCTTTTTAGATATCCTGAAGAAGATTTCGTTCTTCACCTAAAAGAGGTCCAGGATTTTCTTGACGGGTTTTATCCTGAAGCAGGAAAAGAACTACATCCATTTTCCAAATTCATGAACAATTGCCCTCTTGATGAAAGGGAGGAGCTCTTCACAAAAACATTTGATGTGCAGCCTATCTGCTATCTTGATCTTGGCTATGTGATGTTTGGCGAAGATTATAAAAGGGGCGCGTTTCTTTTGAACATGCAAGGGGAACAACAAAAGATAAACAATGATTGCGGGACGGACCTTCCTGATAATATCTGCAATGTTCTCGTTTTGATGACAAAATCCGAAGATGATCGGTTTATTGAAGATCTAGTATGGAGAATTTTTATTCCCTGTGTAAAAAAGATGATTACAGAATTTAATTCCGCAAGAGTTGACATGAAAATGAGAATACTTCGAAAAAAGCACAGGGCAATTATCCAAGAAGAACTCAATCACGGAAACGTTTATAAAAATTGTTTTACTGCGTTGCTCGAAGTCTTAAGAAAAGATTTCGGTGAGAAAGAAATGGTTGTGGAGGGCGATACAGTTCTCACTTCTTCATATCACCGCTCTTTTTTCAATAAACAAACCGCACTGCAAACTTTTAACCATACGCAAAACTCAGAGGCGCAGGATTTTGAGTCTTTGCAAAAACTCGACTAACTATGGACTATTTGTTATTTGTTGTATTTCCTTACACCAGTCTCGCCATCTTTCTCATCGGGTCCATTTACCGATATAAAAACAGGGCATTCTCGGTTTCCTCACTTTCCTCGCAATTTCTCGAAGGGAAAAAACTTTTTCTTGGAAGCCAGTTGTTTCACTGGGGTTTGTTAATCCTGTTCTTCGGGCATTTGATTGCCTTTTTGTTTCCAGCCAGTGTTTTGTTATGGACCGGACAGCCCGTCAGGCTTCTGATATTGGAAATAACTGCTTTTGTTTTTGGTCTGTCAGCTTTCTTCGGCCTAATGCTTCTTATTTATAGACGGTTGACAGATAGACGTGTGCAGATGGTTACCAATAAAATGGATTTTGTGGTATATATAGTGCTGTTGGTGCAAATTATTTCTGGATTGGTGGTGGCATACACAAGCCGTTGGGGTTCGGCATGGTTTGCAGCATTCCTTACACCTTATCTCCGTTCAATTTTTGTTTTCGACCCACAAATTGATGCTATTTCCAGCGTAACCTCCCTTTCGCTTAAAATCCATGTGATTGCTGCTTTCAGCCTTATCGGTATTATTCCTTTCACACGATTTATGCACTTTTTGGTCTACCCACTTGATTATACATGGAGAAGTTATCAGCAGGTAATGTGGAATTGGAATAGGAAACGTATCCGGGTTTCGAAAGCACATCGCCAAGGGCACAAATCAAGGAATAATTAATTATCTAAATAATCAGTTATGAAAGCCACACTTAATCCCTCACTGAAATTATTGGCCGTTTTAATGTGTTTAACTCTTTCGTTAAGCTACCAGGATGCTTTTGCTCAAAGTACGGCCAGCACTCCTTTGGACATAGAGGTAATGTACTATGTTCTTGGAGGGGCAATACTTGTTGTATTCATAGCTACGATTTTTGTAATGCGAAAAGTAGCTAAGATAGCGGGCGAAGAGGGTTTGCAATTGTTCGATATTGATTTTCCTATTTTTAAAAGAATGGCCAAATCCAGCGGAATTGTAGCTATCATAATGATTCTTCTCGTCTTGTGGGGAATATATTTGGTGGTTACCTACAAAGTGAAATGACGATGGTGGCCTTTATTGGGAGCGGGTAATGGGTGAATGGAAAAAGTGTTGGTACCATTTTTTCCACTTTTGCAGGTAACTTTTTGTGAATTAAAAAGCGAAAAATATACATGGAAACGGTAGCTACAGGTAAAGCGCATAGAATCTTGTTTTTTAACACACTTGCGTTTACGGTTTGTTTTGCTGCCTGGATGACCAATGGTGTACTGGTCACTTTTCTTGTCAATAATGATATATTTAAATGGAATCCGGTCCAGATAGGTTGGTTATTGGGTGTTCCGGTATTGGTTGGCTCTATTTTTCGGTTGCCTATTGGAATACTCACCGACAAATACGGGGGCAAGTGGGTAATGGGGGCTATAATGTTATTCTGTGCTGTCCCGATGTTCTTTTTATCGCAGGCTAATAGTTTTACATCGTTTCTTTTGTTGAGTTTTGGCTTTGGAATGGCCGGAAGCATTTTCGCGGCAGGGGTGGCCTATACTTCTTTATGGTATCCAAAAGAAAAACAGGGCACTGTACTCGGAATTTTTGGGATCGGCAATGCGGGGGCGGCTTTGACAACATTGTTTGCGCCAAGTATCCTCAATAAACTTACGGAACACGGAGCTGATCCAGAAAGATGGCGAATTCTACCGCAGCTGTATGCTGCAATGCTGGTGGCCATGGCCATTATTTTTCTTTTAGCCACTAAAAACAAAAAAACGACCGAAGTAAAAACAATGCTACAGCGTTTGGCACCTTTAAAAGAAATGAGGGTGTGGCGTTTCGGGCTGTATTATTTTTTTGTTTTCGGGAGCATTGTAACCTTGGCACAATGGCTCATTCCCTATTATGTGAACATGTATTCCCTGTCCATTGTTACCGCGGGAATAATGGTTTCTGTTTTCAGCTTGCCTGCCGGTCTGATTAGAGCAGTTGGCGGCTGGCTTTCCGATAAATTGGGAGCACGCCTGGTCCTTATATGGGTGTTCGGAGTTTGTCTTGTGTGTTTATTTTTTCTTTTCCCCCCACGCATGGAAATCCGGGCACCCGGGCAGGGCATTATGGCCAGTAAACCTGGGATTGTCACTGATGTTTCTGCCAATGCCATCACCATAGATGACGTTGTATATACACTTCAGACACAAGGTGGCGACATCGTCCAGACTGAAGTTCGTTTGGGTATTTTCCACAATGCAGACGAGGACTTCACTCCCTTCCCTACTTCTTCCTTTTGGCAGGAACCACAGGTTCAAAAAGGCGATATAGTGAGTAAGGGACAATTGCTGGCAAAGGGTTTTACGCATATTTATTTTCAGGCCAATAAATGGATTTTCTTTAGTTTGGTCTTTATCCTAGGCATTATGATGGGGATAGGCACAGCGGCCGTTTATAAGCATATTTCTGATTATTACCCCAGCAGTATTGGAACGGTAGGAGGTATTGTAGGTGTAATCGGTGGGCTAGGTGGATTTTTCAACCCCATTTTTTTCGGTTTTCTGTTAGAGGGGACAGGGGTATGGACAACTTGTTGGATGTATCTTGCCGTGATAGCGATCATTTGCATCATCTTTCAACGTATTGCCATCAAAAAGGCCAACCTAACTCCACATCAAAAATAGTATAATCGCAAAATATAAATGGCGAAGGTTGAATGTCATCTCTAAACTTTTCTATGGATCAAGAATTACAAAAGGCTGCAGGCAACTTGTCCGATCAAACAAAAAATAATTTTTTGACCGGTATGCAAGGAATAATAAAAAATTTAGCACCATCCTATTTTGCAATGGTGATGGCAACGGGTATAGTTTCCATTGCCGCTGATTTTTTAGAAATGCCGTTGATTGCCATGGGCTTGTTTTGGTTGAATATTTTTGCCTATGTGATTTTGTGCAGTCTCACTTTATTGCGTTTTATACTGTTCAGGAAAGAATTTCTCGCAGATCTATTCAGCCATACCCAAGGAGTTGGTTTTTTCACAACTGTTGCGGCTACCTGCATATTGGGTGGGCAATTTATCCTTTTATGGGAAAATTTTCAGGTTGCAGTGATACTTTGGTACCTCGGAATTGTTCTTTGGTTGATAATTACTTATACCATTTTCACAACCTTTACCATCAAGAAAAACAAACCACCACTTGAAGAAGGAATAAACGGTGCCTGGCTACTTGCCGTTGTCTCTACACAGGCACTCGCAGTTTTGAGTGCACAACTGTCCATGCACTTTGAATCCTATAAACTTATCATAAATTTCTTTGCTTTTTCCATGTGGCTTTGGGGCGGCATGCAATATATTTGGATGATCTCCCTTATCTTTTATCGTTATACATTTTTTAAATTTTCTCCCAGTGATCTTTCTCCGCCTTACTGGATCAATATGGGGGCCATGGCTATTTCGACATTGGCAGGCTCTTTACTTATCATCAACACCCCACATGCACCATTTTTGCTTTCTACGCTTGCCTTCCTTAAAGGATTTTCTATTTTCTATTGGGCAACAGGAACGTGGTGGATTCCCATGTTGATTATTTTGGCCGGGTGGAGACATCTTTACAAAAAATTCCCTCTAACGTATGATCCCTTATACTGGGGAGCGGTGTTCCCTTTGGGCATGTACACGGCTTGCACCTATATGATGGCCACAGCAATGGATCTGGACTTTTTATTGCCTATCCCAAGATATTTTATCTATGTAGCGCTCCTAGCTTGGGCAGCAACCTTCATCGGACTGGTCCGTAAACTGGCGAAGGAACTTTTTTATAGGAAAGGACAAATGTGATAAATATCATTTTTCTATTCAATTATAGTACCGAAATTTAATAGTTAACTAGTCTTGAGTTCAATAAACATAATGTTATGATCAATGCCGGAAAATCAGAAAAGCAGCAATTACCCCCTGAAATCCTAAAAAGGAATCAAAAAAAAGATAATGGACTTGATCTTAAAGAACTGCAAAAAATCGATCCTGTAAAAAAGCAGAGCGAGAAAGGATTGGACGATCAGGAGGATTCACCTATGGATCCGCCAAACGCTTACGAGGAACCTGGGAAAGTTACTATACAGGAAGCAAATATGGCCAATGCTATAATAACCTTTATGGACGAGCACAGGGAGCTGCTAAAAGTGGTCGAGGAATTTGAAAAAGGAATTGTTGCCTACAAAACTAATGGGTACAATCTCACCAAAGAAATAAATGGATCGTTTTCAAAATTTTTTAAATGTTTTGACGAAGATCTTCTTCCGCACAACAGAAAGGAAGAAAAAGTTTTGTTCCCCATCCTTCATAATAAATTGATCTTGGCAGGCGAGCATAGTAAAGGGGTAAAACAGGTTACTGCTATTGACGTGATGGAAGATGACCATGTGAAATTTATTCAATTGGGCGCACTTGCCTTCAATCTGCTTGGTCTGGCAACCCGCATGGCAGATGAGCGTTCCAGGATTTTTGTGCTTGATACTGCCTATGAAACTTCTCGAGAGTTGGTAGAGCTTATCAAACTTCACATCTATCGTGAAGATGAAACCCTTTTTCCCCTGGCCCTGAAATATATTTCTAAGGAAGAGTTTGAAGTGATTCGGGAGGAAATGGAAAAATTCTGATTATGATAATTGACCAGTTCAACCGGGTTCACGATTACCTTCGTATTTCATTAACGGAGCGATGCAACCTTCGATGTTTTTATTGTATGCCCGAAGAAGGAATTCTTCTTCGCCCACGTTCAGAATTTATGTCGGCCGAAGAGGTAATCGAGATGGCGAAAGTTTTTGTTTCGCTCGGTGTAAAGAAAATCCGCCTGACGGGCGGAGAACCTTTGGTCAGGAAAGATGCAAAAAAAATTATAGCTGACCTCGCCCTTCTCCCCGTTGAGCTTGCAATTACTACAAACGGAATTTTGATAGATGATTGCCTTTGTACCTTTAAATCCAGTGGTATAAAGTCCATCAACGTGAGCTTGGATTCGCTTAAAAAGGAAAGGTTCAATTCCATTAGTAGGAGGAATTATTTTGATAAGGTAACCTCGAATATCAATTTGTTGTTGAAGGAAAACTTTCATGTCAAAATTAATGCGGTAGTTATAAAAGGTGTAAATGACGATGAAATCTGCGATTTCGTAGCATGGACCCGTGATAAAAATGTACACCTGCGCTTTATCGAATTTATGCCCTTCTTAGGGAATAAATGGGACTGGAGCAAAGGTGTTTCCTTTAAGGAAATTATTACGAAAATTGAAAAACAGTATGGAGATGATGTCATAAAATTGAAGGATGCAGTGAACGATACCGCCAAAAATTATTCGGTGAAGAACCATATGGGGACTTTTGCCATCATCAGCTCCGTTACAAATCCTTTCTGTGACACTTGCAACCGAATGCGTCTCACGGCTGACGGAAAAATAAAAAATTGCCTTTTCTCTGGAACTGAAACAGACCTGCTTTCGGCAATGAGAAACGGGGAAGACATTGTTCCTCTGATATTGGAATCCATTTGGAATAAAAAAAGGATTCGGGGCGGAATGAATTCGTTCGAGGACTTTTCCGACCCTTCCCGCTTTCAAAAAAATAGAAGTATGGTATCCATCGGGGGTTGATTGTTTTTATTTTGCGTGGTACATCATTGAAAAAAAGTATGTTATGGAGAAGAAGGAGTATCCCAAAGTCTATCGAATAATTCATTGGGCAATAGCTATTTCATTCCTACTGTTATTAATTACTATATTTTTGCGATTAACGTGGATGAACAAGTATAATGTAGCAGCTATCATTCAGGATTATCTTAATGGTACCGGCCAATCCTTATCTCAAGAAGAACTCATAGACTTAGCAAAAAGGATAAGACAACCTATGTGGAATTGGCATATTTATATTGGTTATATGCTGGTCGGATTATTTAGTATTCGTTTTATGCTTCCCCCATTTGGACATATGAAGTTTCAAAATCCACTAGGCAAAGGTTTATCGGCAAAGGTGAAATTTCAAAAGTGGACGTATATCATTTTTTATTTATGCGTTATTGCTTCACTGACGACAGGACTTATAATAGAAATAGGGCCCAAAGGGTTAAAAAAGCCAATGGAAGAAATCCATATACTTGGCATTTACTATTTAACAGCATTTATTGTAATTCATTTGGCGGGTGTCCTAATAGCTGAATTCACAGATCAAAAAGGAATAATTTCGAGGATAATAAGTGGCTCAAATAACGAGAAATTGAAAACATAAAAACATTATAAAAAATAGGAACAAATTACCCCATCATAAAGTATCCGGCGTTTATTGCACTGGGTTGCCCCAGTTTTTTAATACAATTTAAAAAATGAATAATAAAACCAAGCCAATAACTGATAGTGGAATGATTGAAACGGCATTTAATTACTGGTTCAACGACAGCGGGCATATCCGTTCGCCTTTTCCCGTTTATATCAGGGAAATACTAAAAGAAAAAACAACTGTTAAATTTTCCGACTGGACTTCCGATATTTCGGAGCGCGCCAAAAAGGAAATCAATGACGAAATTCTTGCCGAAAAGTTTGAGGAAATCCTTTTTGAAATTGCATCCGAACTGGTTTCTACCGAAGACGAAAAGCTCACCATACTCTATCCCTTTATGCCGCGGATTGGAGATATCATCAACCCGAAGGATGCTCCCAATGGGGAAAGCAGGATTATTGGCCGACAGCATTTAAGGCGTGGCGATCATTCTTTTCTGAACGTAAAACTAAAGTCTATCGATTCGGGAAAAGAATGGGAAACAGAATTTGAACTGCCAGAGTAATCAATTTGGTTACTCGTCCCCGGAGTAATTTTTTATTTCCCTTATGCTGCCATCATCATTGTAATATGTGACATTTCCGATAAGTCTATCGTCCCTATAATATCCATTACTTTTCATTTTACCGTTTGGATACCAATGCGTGAACTTTCCGTTTAACTTATCATTCTCATATGAACTTTCACTGATTTTATTTTCTTTGCTATCCCAAATTATCCATGACCCGTTGCGTTTCCCTTTATGAAAGGTTCCCTGCATCTGCATTTTCCCGTTTTCATAATACCAGGTCCAAGTCCCTTCGTCCCGCCCATTCACCTGTTCCCCAACAATCTTGGGAGTACCATCGTTATAAGTCCAATTTCCTGAACTGAATTCGTATTGCACCCAAATATAGATGAGCACCACAAAAACCATAATTATTTTATGGTAACGCAAATTATTTTTGACTAGCGAACGGTCTGTCATATGGATTGACAATAAATTTCTTACGTATCATACTTCTGTAGGTCTTTGGTCTTGTCCATTTCCAAAACATAGATCCGTTTTGGGTTAAGGACATAAATATCCATTCCGAAATTGATTACCTTTTTATCCTGCAAACCTCTGAGAACGGTATGGTTTTCATCATTAGCAGAGAAAACAAGAAAATGTTTATCCCTAAAACAATCCAATAGTTTTTCAACAATTGCAAAACCTGAGTCTAATAAACTAATTCCCTTGGCGGTTTCTTTTGAATATGGAAATCCATATTCATTTTCAAAGATTTCCAACATCATAGTATGGCTGCTGAAGAAATCCTCCATAGAGTTAATTTCCCAAATTGCCATGTTTTCATACATAAAATACTTTTCATCGAAATTGGTTGCTATCATCGTTTCTTTATTAAAGTTCAGTCGTGACTCTCCCCTTTCAACATACCAAAAATATGTAACACCGAAGGAAAAATAGAGTCCATTGATTCCTTTGCACCATTGGTTGAACCCGGCAATGCCAAGACCAAACTATTTTTAATGGTGCCCGCTACACTTCTGGATAGCATGGAATAGGGTGTCCTATCTTGCCCATAGTTGCGAATGGCCTCCTCAATACCCGGAATCCTTCTATCTAGAATAGGTATCAATGCTTCGGGTGTTAAGTCTCTTTTGGAGAGACCTGTACCCCCCGTAAAAATAATAACATCTATTCCCTGTACTTGATAGGCTTTGGCCTTTTCCTGAATGAGTTCCTTTTCATCGGGAATAATGATATAATCCAAAATGGCAACATCGCACTCTTCGAGCTTTTTAACCACTGCTTTTCCTGCCTTATCCTCTTTTCTGCCTGCCGACACAGAATCCGAACATACAATAACCGCGGCCTTTAGATCTTTACCATGCCGGTTTTTAAAGTACGATCTGCCCCCTTTTTTTAATAGAAGTTTAAGATGATGGATTTCTATCCCTTTATCAATAGGCTTTAACATATCGTACATATTCAATGCAACCACACTTGCCCCGTGCATTGCTTCCACCTCAACACCAGTCTTATAAATGGTCTTGACGGTACATAGAATGGTAATTTCCATTCCGTTTATACTGTATTCTATATCGGCGTATTCAATGGGAAGGGGATGGCAATCCGGCAGTAAATCCGGCGTTCTTTTTATTCCTAACAAGCCCGCAGCTTTGCTCATGGCAAAAACATCACCTTTAGGAACGGTTTTGTTTTGAATGGCATTAATGGTTTCGGGCACACTTACCCTAACTATTGCTTGCGCAGTGGCAGTTCTGAGAGTCTGGGTTTTAAAGGTAATATCCATCATGGTATTAATTATTTAATGATGCGTGGCATCATTGGAAATTTACTTTCCAAAAGCAATAGGTGGATCGTTCCAAATATCGACTGTTGGCCTTCAACTTTTAAAAACTGTAATTTCAGTGCGCATCCAAACCAATGGATTCTCCATCCATAGAGTATATTTTTTTGATTCAAATGGGTAGTCGAATAACTTCGACCAAATCTCCCATTGAAATTTCCTTTTGTTCTTCAGGCATATAGACCATCGCATTTGCCAATGCAAAAGTCTGTAGCATGGCAGAACTCTGGCCTTTCAAAATAGTTGCTTCGCCATCTTTCAGTATTGCCTTTAAAAACTGGGCATTATCACCTTTTTTTATAAAATTGGAACCTGATTTTACTGTTATTCTAGGTAATTTAAAACCAATATCCCCGCTTATCTTTTGTAGTGCAGGGTATATATAAATATAAAAACAGCTCAATACGGCCGCTGGATTCCCCGGTAGCCCAAAGACAATGGTCTTGTTCTTTTTACCAAAGAAGAATGGTTTCCCAGGTTTTTGCTTTATCTTATAAAAGAGTTGTTCCACGGATAATCCCTGAAGTACTTTGCCCACTACATCATAGTCACCTACTGAAATGCCTCCCGTTATTAGTATGACATCATGTTGGGCGATCACCTTTTCCAAAACGGAATATGTTTGGGCATAATCATCGCTTACCTTATGGATAATTACATCGGTATGCCCAATACTATTCAAGGCACTTAGGAGCATCCCGGAATTACTTTCATAAATTTTTCCATAGGTCAGTGCATGCCCTGCTTCAACGAGTTCGCTTCCGGTGACCACAATAGCAATTGAGGGTCCTTTAAAAACTACTACCTCCGTTATACCCAAAGAGGTCAAATACCCAACGGCGGCAGGAGATATCTTAGTTCCCTTCCTTAAAGCAACGCCCCCTTTTTTTACCTGTTCACCTAACGGGCGAATATTTTCTCCAAAAACCACAGGTTTTTGAAGTATTAATCTATTATTCTCAACGATAACGCTTTCCTGCATGATGACAGCATTGGCAGAATTTGGAACAGCTGCTCCGGTAAATATCCGTACAGCTTCACCAGGCTTTAGAACTGGGTTGTGATTATCCCCTGCCTTGACTTCATCAATAATCGTATAAGTAACGTCATTCTGTAGTAAAAGTGCATAGCCATCCATGGCCGATTGCCGAAACGGCGGCATATTTATGGGGGAAGAAACATCCTGGAACAATACATGGCCATTAGAGAATTGGACATTTATTTTTTCCTTTTCCTCAAGTGGTATTATATTTTTGTCTATGACTTCAATGGCCTCTTTTACGGGAATCATTATAGATGACGTTACTGCTAACTAAATATAACCAATTCTTTTCTTGGCATGAATTAAAAGGGGAGTTTTCTTAGTAAAATAACCTTATTTATTCTCAGTTGATCAAATCGTATTATAGGTCTATTACGTCAATATTTCAAAATATATTTGAGATGATTATCAACTCTGTATTGGAACAAACGGTCTTTTGGCCCCGATTCTTCATCGGAGGGTCTTTCAACGAGGAACGATTTACTACTAACCAAAATAATTTCTAGGTAAATATCGTCCAGTTTTATTTAGAATTTAGTAATTATACCTTTACTTATTAATGTCTTTTTTGAAATAACGAATCATGGCTTGCAGGCTAAAAGGCTTTTTATTGGCAAATGGATTTTATGCTTATACGTTGCCCATTTCCCATGAAACTGCCATCATTCGTTATTTCAAACAATTTTCGACAAGATTAAATCATGTGCCTGGGATTTAATATGATGATAATCATCATATTTCAAGAACTTTCTCATTTTTTACAGAATCAGCAATTTGGTGTCCTTGCAATCTTTCTGCCTTTTCTTCCATCTTTTTATTTGCCGGATTGCGTTCATTATGCTGCAAATGGTAATGTCTTAATCGATGTTCTTTTTGCCTGCCCGAGCTAAAATTGGAAACCCGTTTGAGATAGCCGATGACCCGGGTTGCATGGTCTACATTTTGCGAGTTGCACTTGCTACATTCATCTAGGGAGCGCTTATCAATATGTTCACATTCATTGCAGATGGTAATTCGTATATTAAAGCAAAAGTAGTTGCACCCGGCCTTGGCCGTGGCATGTATGAGCTTTATGAACCCATCTTTGTTCGGGGTCTCTTCTAGATTCAGATGTAAGGCCGAACCACCATCCAGATACTGGATGATTTCTTTGCCATGTAGCATTATCTTATCTAACGAAGTAATATTCTCGTCCTCTACTACATAGAAATAGGAGTTGTAACAATCCCTTGGCACGAATAGGCCATCCTCCCTGTCCCATTTGGCATTTTTAATACCCAAATTTTCTGCTGGCACGAACTCTGTGTTGAACATATAGCCGTATTCTTGTTTGGCCGCTCTGTTCTCTTGATAGATTGCTTTCAGATATTTATTGACGAAATTTTTATAGGATGGGTTATTGCCCACCTCAATGCCACGACTTTCGGCAGCTTCCGCCATGCCATTTATTCCAATTGTCAAGAATTGTTTCTCTAAAGAAATAAATCCTGATTGATGCACCGGAAGCATTCCCGCATTTTCATATTCATCCATAAGCTGTCTGAAAGCGACCTGATATTTATGTACTTTTCTGACCTCTTCCACAATATTTGCATCCTGTTGTACCAATCGGTTCATGTTTAGGGTGATGACATTTATAGACCCTGTGGCTACGCCACCTGCACCCAAAGAGTAACTAAAGGTATTATCGCTGATTTCGTTGCGCAGACGACAACAGGATGCCAGACTATCGGCGTTCTCGGATTGGTAGATAAAAAAAGAATTACCCTCACTTAGTTCCTGTGCACACATTTCGGTAAAATCCGTATCAACCGGAATGCCGTCCTTTACCAACATCGCTGCAGTGACCACTGGAAAAGTCAGTACCGCCTTTTTTCGTTCTTCGTTGAACCATTTCATAAAGAAAGCCTGTATGCGTTTTACACTTTCCCATTTCGGTTTGGTCATATCAGGAAAGACAAAATTCCCAAACATACTTTCAAAGTAAACGTCGTCATAGAGAGAGATATTCCAAAAAACGGATTGATAGCCACGGGCAGCGGCAGGTTGATTTACTGCATAGACCACATGCTGCAGATGGTTAGCAATCAGTTTTTCATGCTCTGAAAGATAGTTTTCTCCATAATCTTTGGAGGCAAAATGGTCAAAGTATAGCAAAAACTCTACCGTGGCAAGAGCACCAGCAAACTGGGAACTTACCGCAAATACCAGATTTACAAACTCCCCACAATAACTCTCCAAATGTTTTGGGGCCCGACTTTCACCGCCCAATGTGGTAAGGCCATCCAAGAGAAAAGGATACATACTTATTGAGGCGCAATAAGGTTTTAACGAGGTTTCATCGTGTACATAAATTTCATGTGATTCTATTTGTCGGGTATACTCCACGGCCAGTTCATCTCCGAAAAGGGATGCTATCTTTTGTTTCACCAAAGCCCTATTTACTTGAATATTTATATCCTTATTCAGTTCGGCTTCCATGGTCGCAATGTTTTTTGAAGTTACATTAGCGTTTGAATCTACCTTGGAGCCATCTGCCGCATTAGTTGATTTCAAATAATGGGTTATAAATTTCATTTTTTTTTACAATTTGTTTATTTGTAAGCCGTATCATACTGTTATTTAGTTTGAAATGAATAAATGATTGAGAATTTTATTTGTTTTAACCTCTCTGAATACTTGATTGGTGGTTTTGCTGTTCAGACCTCCTAACTTCCTATTCCATCTCCCTGTTTTTATCCATGTTAGATGTTTTATAATTTTGCTATCAACTTCTTCGTATCCGGTATAGAGGCATGTTTTATAACCTTGTTCTTGTGCATATTTCAGTTTTTTTATCAATTCGTACTTGTGCCATTCGCCTCCCATAAAAACTACGCATGACGCAAAGCCAAAGTAGCGATGGAGAATATCCTTATAGGCACTAGTCGATATTTTGGATCCGCTCCCTTCTTTCCATAAAAAGGGAGAGTGGCATCCTTCACAACGGAGGGGACAACCGGAAATGGTAAAACAAAGGCTTATCTCTCCCGGTACTTCTTGCATCACTACATGAAAATCATAACAGTACATAATTAAATAGTAAAAGATTATTTTATCTTTTATAAAAATACTTTTATTCAACAAGTTTTTTCTGACTTGCTCAAAAGAGTTATCAAAAATGTTACTAACAATACATTATTCCCAAGTTTACCGAAAGAAAAAGAACGCTCAGCTAACCAACCGTTACTCAAAGTCGCGTTGTTTCCTTTTAGTGTTGGTACAGAACAAGGGGAGCTTTTGAACTAAGGGTGAATAGTTGCCTATTTTTTTAAAAGTGGTTTCGCATCAATGCACAATCGTCGAGTGTAAACATAACCGGATTTTGAAGCAATCTGTTATTCTTCTATGGAATTCTTTAGGAACAACCAAACTTTGTCTTGGCTATAGGCCCACATTGTGTCCATACTGTGGTGGCCGAAGGTATAAGATACAGTATTTAAAGGTACAACATTCTTCAATTTATCCACTCTTCATCGTAGAGTTTCCAGTCATAAAAATAACCTATGATTTTCAATTCTTCTTTAATTCCTTGATCAAAGACGATATAGCCCATATCGGCTCCATCAACGTTTGATTCAGCTACAAAACTAAATTTTCCTAAAGACGGAGCATCATTCAATTTATCATTGAAAGTTCCGTGTGCAATCCATTTTTATTATACGTTCCGGGGAGCTCCACAGGGACTGGAAATCAATATTCTAGAATCTAAGTCATTATTGGTTTAATTCATCGACATGTAGCATATAGATGGCTATGGTTTTCATTTCTTCATCAGAAACAATTTTTAAAAATCCATCAATATTAGCTTGCATAATGGCCACTTGGCTAGAGGTGGTGTCTACAATTGGTTTGGCCTGGCCCTTTAAAAATGCGGTTATGTCCCCATTTTTTTCTTTATAAATAGTCATAATTTCTCTGATGGAAGGCCCTATATTATTCTTGTTTAGATCATGGCAGGTAATACATGTCTTTTCGGAAAACAGCCTATTGCCAAGAAGTAATTGGGATTCTATGCTCAATTCTCCACGTTCGGGCACGGCATTGTCTGAGGCTTTTTTTGATTTATTATCCCTATTACAGCTGCACATTAAGAGAAGTCCAATAATAATTGAAAATAATTGCATAACTTTTGAAATATAAAAATCGATACTACTATTAGACTATTTTGAAATTTGTGATTAAAATTTAAAACAGCCTCATAATTTCAAACAACTTCTACTGAAGATTGCAAAAAGCAAATTGTGATTTCGAATAACCTTAAAACTTGCAATTATCAAACTCACAAGGATAACAAAGTTTTTTTCTCCATTTATTTTAATTTAGAGTTGTGTTATGCATCTTTGATGCATATAGCAAGTAGCCCAATAGCCTATGCTTAGCTCTATTGCCCATCGTCTAGAAGGGTTACTGAATCTGAACTGGATTTTAAGGATTTTGCCCTTGAACCCATAAAATATACCAACGGTATTACTCCCACAAATAGAAAAACACAGGCCCCAATAGCTCGTAACCAGGTTAGTGATTTAAAGATACCTCCCCCGATGAACTGTTCCGATCTGGCAAACCATAACCCGTTTTCCACCACTTCCTTAAATTGTATAATTCCTGCTGGGAGAAGATCCAAAATTACCATAAGCATTAGTCCAATATTTATGGACCAGAATGCTGTTTTAACCAATTTTTTATTCCAACGGTTTGATTTAAACAATAACCGGGAAGCGAACAACATTGCGGCAAGCGATATATTCCCGTAAACCCCCATTAATGCTGCATGTGCGTGATTAACGGTCAGATATGTGCCATGTTCATAATAATTCATAATAGGAAGGTTGATGATTATCCCCAATACTCCAGCACCAAAAAAGTTCCAAAAATTTACGGCTATTAAAAAGGAGAAGACCTCTGGAAACCCAAAATCACCCAGTTCACTTGGCTTGACGCCATTTAGTGCAATCCGGGGCATATTCTTGAATCGCCATGCCTCAACGGTTAATAGTATAAGGGGAACAAATTGCAGGGTGGAGAATATGCTTCCTAGTGCCATAGTAGCCACAGGTTTTGCATTCCAGTAAAAGTTATGGGAAATTCCGAGAAGTCCCGTTCCAAGAAATAGGATTATTGCAAAATAAATTACCCGAATGGCTGCATTGCGGTTCACCAGACCCATTAATACCATTAGGTAACTTACGATGACGGTTATAAATACTTCAAAAAACGCTTCTACCCACATATGAACGACCATCCAGCGCCAAAAATCGGCGATTACAAAATTAGTTTCCGGCCGGGCAACAAATCCAGAAATGAACAATAACGGAATTCCAACTACCGAATACAAAATCCAATTTGGCAGATTCCATGGCATTCCCTTAATAAAAGCAGGTCTCACACCTCGGTATACCACAATTCCCCAAAGCACGAAAATGACCATTAACAATGCTTGAAAGGCCTGCCCAAAATCGACAAACTCCCAACCTTGATGTCCAAAAGTATGCCACCAATCTCCAAGAAGTCCCAATGGACCCAACACCATTCCAGTCAATGATCCGGCAACCAATATAAAAAGAAGTACAAAAAGAATGTTGATAAGGGGGAGTTGGCCCTTCACTTCCTTTTTGGCCAATATGGGAAGAATAAAAATCGAGGATGCGATCCAACAGGTTGATATCCAATAAAGCGATAACATCAAATGCCAGCTTCTGGAAACGGTCACTGGAAAATACTCGGAAAAGTTAATCCCAAAATAACCCAGATAATCAATAAATTCATTTATGGTTATAAATCCGCTGGACACCTGAACGAAGAAAAGAATAATGGCAACCAAGAAAAATTTGTAGGACGCCTTTTGGGTTTTTGTTGGTACAAAATCTTGTACTCGTTTTAGGGTCAACAATTCTTTTGTTGAAGGTTTAAAGAATTTATTGGACAACTGATTGTACTGTCCGATAAAATAGAGCACAACACCACAGACCAACATAAAGGCCAACATCCCTAAAACACTCCAAAGTATCACTGGAGAAGTTGGTGTATTGCCAGCTATAGGGTCGAAAGGCCAATTATGGGTATAGCTAAAGCTCTCCCCAGGTCTTTGGGTAACACAGACCCATGCTCCCCAAAAGAAAAAGTTGGATAAACTTTCGATTTCTTGTGTATTTGTAATATAATTTGGGAGCGAAAAGGAATTTTCTGGATTTTTACTTGCGAAGACTTCTAAGTAGTATTCCTTCAGCTTTCCCAGTGCAAATTCGTAAGCATCGGATAAAATTACGGTGTTTACTGTTTCATCATAAGTGTTTGACTTGAGTTCTTGTTTTACCTTTTCATTGATTACTTGTTTCTCGTATTCAGTAGCCGGTCTATTTTCTGACTCTTCAAATTGTTTTTGATAATATTCATTCATGTACACATTAATCTGGTGCATGGCCTCGGCGGTGAAATCAGGTCCTCGTTGTGCACCGTCGCCAAAAAAAGAACCATATTCCATCAAGGCATATTTATGAAAAACTATTTGTCCTTGTACTATGGTAGACTTGTCAATTAAAACTTCTCCAGAAGATGTTGTGAAGCCTGTCATAGGGGGCGCCTCGTTGTAGGTCTGGTAGCCTATCATACCAACACCTGCTAAACTTATAATTAGGATGAAGACCAGTGGCCCCCACCAGTTTTTTGTATTCATGAAATAATCGATATTCTTTTTTATCTCAGGGCTGTTCTTGGATTTGGTTGTATCCATAGGAAAATAGTATTTGGTAAGTTTTTTTATTGGTTTAGTGCTCTCATTTTAGGACGTTGAAGACCTCGTTGGTCTACGATTAAAACTCAAAGAAAAACAATTTTTTTCAAATAAAACTATAAAATGACCTTTTTATCATGTTTTGGTTTAAAACCTGGAATTAATTACGGACATGGTGCTTGAATGGTTAAAGATTAAAGTGTTAAAACTAGAGAAATTTATTAGTGCCGGTGAATTAATATTCGTTGAATAATCAGCATTATAGGATAAATGTCTTGTACTTTAGGTTTTGCCTATCATCTTGGTTAGGAGGGTATGGTATAAGTGTTCATTCAATCTAAGGATTCTCTCACATTATGAGGTCGGGCCGGGCTTGTCATTAATGTAAGTTCTGGGTGGGGAAGGCTTTTAGCCCCTGGGCTAAAATGAGACCAACAGGTAGGTTTGTTGAAACTTGTACTGAGCTCAGCTGATGTCAATATTTTTTATTTTATATAAAAGTCTAGAGGCCTAATAGCTGGATTACCTTTTCATAGTGGGCAATTAGGAACCGGAAGAATTTTTGTTTTTGTAACTCAACTCTCCCAACTCAATACCTATTGCGGTTTTAGCAAGGATAGTGAATACAAATGCTCCCAATGCCCAAATTCCTATTGTAACCCCTATTTCTATTTTAGTGGGTAGGTATTCTACTATTTTACCGTAAGGTCCTGGAATAAACCCAGGGACTATTAAGCCAAATCCTTTCTCGATCCATATGGCCACAAAGAGGATAAAACAGCAGAAGTACAATACTTTTAGATTATTTCTAAATTTACCAAAGGTTAGGATTACCGTGGCCAAAATATTTAAAGGTATTGCGGTCCATATCCATGGAAGCAAGGCGTTCTTGCCGTGTAATCCAAAAAAAAGATAATAGGCACTTTCGCTATGATGGGTGGGTGCGTAGAATTCCTTGAACAATTCTGAGACTAGCATTATTAAATTTATTTGAGCTGCTACGGTCACGATCATTGCAATTTTTTTGATGGTTTTATCTTCTATTTTAAACGCAGTAAAAGATCGGATAACGGCCAAGACCAAAATTATCAATGCCGGTCCAGCTGCAAAGGCCGATGCCAAGAAGCGAGGACCTAACAATGCATTATTCCAAAATGGTCGCGCTTGTAAACCTTGGTATAGAAAAGCGGTCACAAGGTGAATGCCAACGGCCCAGAAAACGGACAAAACGGCCCCTGGGACGTATACTTTTTGCTTGGCTTCCTTACCTTGATAATGTCTAAAGAGTATATAAAAGGGAATACTAATATTTATAAAAAGATACCCGTTTAAAACTATGACGTCCCATGTCAACATCGAATTGGGAAAATTAAAAACTCCTATTCCAGGAATCATATGCCAAAGTACAGATGGCCCGCCCATATCGGCCACCACAAAGGCCAAACACATTATTAAGGCAGCTACGGCCAATCCTTCGCCAATTAGGACGGCCTGTTTAAAGTCTATATCCTTAAGAACATAAGTAGGCATTACCAGCATAACCGCGGCTGCGGCAACTCCTACTAAAAAGGTGAAATTTGAAATATAAAGTCCCCAACTTACCCGGTCGGACATTCCTGTAACACTGAGTCCCTCATCCAATTGAATGGAATAGCAATACATGCCTATGAGCATCACCAAGGTCAGAAATCCCATCCAAATATGATACTTCATAGATCCTTTGGTAATGGTATCCAGACTATCGATTACTAAACTCTTTAATACTTTTAGTTGTCCCATTATATATTATATATTGATTTGAAAATCAATCTCAGAGGCCGTAATCATTATACTCAGCGTTCTGTTTACAATTTTCCTATTGCTACCCTTTTGGTGGTTAATCCATAAAGTACCAGAACTTGGGTTCTGTTCCTAAATCTTCCTTCAGCCTAAAGACTTTTTTGTTTTCCAATACCCATCTGATGGTACTGTTAGGGTCTAAGAGGTTGCCAAAAATTCTTGCTCCCGTTGGGCAAGCTTCGGCACAGGCCGGATTCTTTCCTTTCCTAGTACGTTGCACGCAAAAGGTGCACTTTTCCATTACGCCTTTTTTGCGCATTCTATTCCCTAGATAGTGCTGATTTTTATTGATTTCATTTTCTGGAACTTCAGGTTTGCTCCAGTTAAACCTTCTGCCGTCATAAGGACAGGCGGCCATGCAATAGCGGCACCCTACACACCAATCATAATCTATGACTACCAGACCATCTTCTTCTTTCCAAGTGGCTTGCACCGGGCATACTTCCACACAAGGTGGATTGTCGCAATGAAAGCATTGGGTACCCATATAAAAATGACCTTCTGCAGGAACTTCGTGATAGTAATTGTCATCTGCCTTATCAAACTTAAATCCTTCCCCATCTTTCATTTCGTGGATACGGATGTACTGCATTTGTGAATTTCTATCTTGATTGTTCTCCTCCACGCAGGCAGTTACACAGTTCATATACCCCTGACATTTCGAAATATTAAAAGCATATCCAAAGAGAACGTCTTCTGCGGCATTTTCTGCCGTCATACTAATATTCTTGCCGGTACGTAATTCATACGATCGCATAAGTCTATTAATTGTACTTTGCTTCTCGTCATCGGTCATTAGCTTATAGTTTCCCTTAAACTGTTCTTCCCAATCAATTTGTGCTTTTTCTTTAGTTTCATCGTCAACTATAACACTACAAGAGGTGCTAACTGCTCCGGCTCCTATAAGGAGGCTAGCTGTTAATTTTCTAAAGGCAGTCCTTCTGTCCATCTTTACATCAAAAACCTGCTCAAAACCATCTCTATGTCTTTCCTCGCCTATTGAAGCATTGATGGCAGCCTCATAAAATTCATCGGCGCTGAGTTCTTCTTTCTGGCTATTGCAACTACCTTGGGCCTTACCACATCCACAAGATCCGGAAGACTCTTTTTTCTTATTTGAACCTAGATCTAGGGAATACCATTTTTTACTAACACTCATACCTTTGTTTTTAATGATCTAAACCTTCTTTTCGTTCTTCCAATGTTTGGGTATTAAATTGTACCGGCCACCTTTTTTCAAAACCGGGACTGTGCGGATTATGACAATTTACGCAGGTCATTGAAGCTCGTGGCGGTGCCCATCCAGCAACTTTTTTACCGTGGGCACCTCCTTTCCAATCTTCGAACTGACTAAAGTGGCATTGTGCACAAAGTTTATAGCTAAGGTTGAAATCTATGTTTTGGCCAGTTAGGGCATTTAGATTGTTCATATCATTTCCGTTATGGCAGGTAGCACAATTCATTACCTCACTATTTGCGTGATTCAATTTAATGTCCCAGTGGGCTTTTTGAGCATCGGAGTTCTTCATTTGTGCAACAGGTCTTGTATGACACTCCGTACATGCAAATGATTTTATTTGTCCTTTTCTTTCCGGTATCAGGAATGTATGTTCTCCTTCGGTAATTGTAATTAATTCAGAATCGACCAATAATGGGTCTGAGCTAAGCTTTCCGTGGTAAGGTTTGCCCTCTGCTTCAATCTTATCTGAAATGGAATGATATTCCCCTTCTTCTTTGCAAGAGTAGAACCCCAGAATGAATAGGACTATAAAATAATATGTAAGGGTTTTATTCTTCATATGAACTATTAAATTGTCTTAGGAAGGTGCTGGCATCCATTTGGAGTTTCTCATTTTTTATGGGTAAATGGCATTGTCTACAATTAATGCGCTCCGGATGTGAGACTCTAATTTCTTTAGGAGCGCTTGGTCCGGAATGACAGGAAATGCAGTTTTCCCTCATCTGTAATTGGTGGGGGATCATAGGCGGACTTCCGGGCATGGCATTGTTGGCGCCGACACCTACTTTTGGAGGTTGTACTTTCGCGAAAGCAAATTCCCTAAAGGTATCATTAGAGTTTATGGCAACATGGCATTGCCGACAATTTATCATCTCAGGATGCGGGGTTACAGGGGCGTATGCATTGAATTTTTCTACAAATCCGCCATTCTGGTGACATTGCAAGCAGGTGTTACCTCCCAGGCTTCGATCCTTCGCTACCGGATGTGGAATACTTGGTGGAGCTCCGGGATAAGCCCTGTTGTCATAGTAACTTTCAAGTGTACGTTGATGGTTCTGGTCTATTGGCATATTTGAGTAATCCATGCCTTTATTGTCGAACCTCTTAAAAACATTACTTTCCGAAGGAATAAAATTTCCAGTGGGAGTATCAATAGTAGGGATGTCTGCTTCTTCCAATCCTTCTTGGTAACTATAGTTCCAAGTGATTATAAACGCTATGAAGATGATTACAAAAAATGATATGATTCCCAGTCTCTTTTTCATATTTTATGCTTTTTCAACTTTAACAGCGCATTTCTTGTAATCAGGTTCTTTGGAAATGGGACAGAAAGCATCAAGAGTCACATCGTTAATAAGCATATTTTCGTCAAAGAACGGAACAAATACCTGTCCTTTGGTGGGCAGTCCTCTTTCGTTAATAGAAGCGGGTAATTTACAAGAGCCCCTACGGGAGGTTATTTTGATATTTTCGCCATTTCTTATGCCTAATGACTTGGCATCATCCGGATGAAACTCCACATAGGCATGGGGCATGGCTTGATGTAATACGGGGATTCTGCGGGTCATGGAACCGGTGTGCCAGTGTTCAATTACACGTCCTGTATTCAACCAGAATGGATATTCTTGATCTGGTTTTTCCGGAGCTTCTTCAAAAGGGCGTTGCCATATCACAGCTTTTCCATCTGGTTTTCCATAAAAATGAAAGTCTTTGCCATTGGAACAGGCAGGATCATATTTCGCGTTAAATCGCCATTGGGTCGATTTTCCGTTTACATAGGGCCAAATGGCGCCAGATTCTTTTTTCAGAACTTCCAATGGTGCCATACCGTGTTTGGCACCTTCATGGAACTGTCTGTATTCGTTGTATATTTCCTCTACGTGGTTTTCTTTGCTATAGGGAAACAGATTTCCATATCCCATTCGTTTTGCTACTTCGATAAACATCCAGGCATCTGCTGTAGACTCACCAGGACCTTCCACCATTTTGTCCCAATGTTGGGTTCTTCTTTCAGAGTTGCCATAAAGTCCACTTTTCTCGATATGCCAGGACGCAGGAAGAATAACATCTGCGACATCCGAGGTAGGCGTTGGAAACACATCTGAAACAACAATAAAACAAGAATCCTTTTCCATTCCTGGCCTGTAACGGCTCGTTTTTGGTAGTGAAACCAACGGATTAGTGGCTTGGATCCATATAAACTTGATATCCCCTCTGTCTACGGCCCTAAACATTTCAGTTGCGTGATAGGTGGGTTTGGCTGGAATATTGTCGACAGGGACCTTCCAAATTCTTGCGGCCATCTCCCTATCTTCCTTATTGGTTACGACACCGTGAGGTAATTTATGGGTAAAAGTGCCCACCTCGCGGGCAGTGCCACAAGCGGAAGGTTGCCCAGTTAGGGAAAATGGGCCATTCCCCGGTTGGGAAATTTTTCCGGTTAGTAAATGTATATTGTATACTAAATTATTTATCCAAGTTCCGCGCGTATGTTGGTTCATTCCCATACACCAATAGGAAACTACCTTTTTATTTGGATCACCATAAATAGAGGCTAAATATTTAATGTCCTTCACGGAGACTTTAGAATATTTTGAAACCTTTTCCGGACTGTAATCTTTCAGAAACTCCTTATAGGCATCAAAGTTTATTTTTTCTGGCTTATCCGTAAATTCATAATGGTCTTCCAGGCCGTATCCCATATTGGTGAGCCCTTTGCTAAAACTACAGTGATTTTCAACAAAGGATTTGTTTACCCAGCCATTCTTGATAATCTCATAACAAATGGCATTGGCAACTGCTAGATCGGTTTGGGGCTCAAATAGAATGGACTTGTCCGATGCCGTACTGGAGCGTGTTGTTCTTGTGGCAAAATCAATAATTTTGGCACCGCGTTGTGATTTCTGCTCCAGCATTCTCGAGAATAATACAGGGTGCATTTCGGCCATATTATTACCCCAAGTTACAAAGTAATCTGCATGATCAATATCTTCATAGCAACCCATTGGTTCATCCGCACCAAAGCTGGTCAGGAAGCCTGTTACGGCACTTGCCATACATAGGCGCGCATTGCAATCCAGATTATTGGTGCCTATGGCTCCTTTCATTAGTTTTGAAGCTATATATCCTTCTGGAATTGTGGATTGTCCGGAGGTGTACATAGCGACCGAATCCTTACCATGCCTTTCAATAGTTCCTTTCATTTTAGAAGCCACAAGGTCCAAAGCCTCGTTGATAGGGGTCTGAACATACTTGCCATTTTTCTTGACCAACGCATGTGTAAGTCTATCCTTGGATTGTATGCACATAATCTGGTGATACCCCTTTACACAAAGTAATCCTTTATTGACCGATGAGTTGGGATCTCCTTTTACTGCAACAGCCCTTCCGTTTTCAGTGCCCACAAGTATTCCGCATCCCACGCCACAGAATCTACAAGGGCCTTTTTTCCAATCCAGGTTGGCACCTTCAGGAATTCCTTTTTCCTGTTCACTTGCAAATATAATTCCGGGAAACATGGATGCAGCGGCGGTCATGGCTGATAACATGGCCATTTTCTTAATAAAATTTCTTCTATTTGTTGCAGACTTGTACATAGTTATATTAATTAGGCGGTGTATTAAAACCGGAGACTAGGGATAACATTTTGAGACTGTCTATGGCTTCAATTTTTTCTTTAAGAATTTCTTCCTCCATTTCGTTGGAAGTATCGGTTACCAAGGCAAGGACATCTTGATTCTGGGCCGGGACGACCTCACATTGATGAAAACTTTTTAAGGCGGTCATCAACTCATCTTTTCTTCCGGCTACAGGAAGGGCCAGGTAACTTTTAATTGGCATGCAAAACAATTTTTTTAATATGGGAATATATCATCTTTAGCATTTGCACTAACAATTTAATAAAATTAAGACAGCATTTTGTAAATAAAGATGATAAAAGTCATCGCCAATCTAAAGAAGTTAGCTTTGTACTAGAATGGATATAATGTTTGGTTTGTTCAAAAAATGAATCGGATGGGGAATATCTCGATCTTGATATCTAAAAGATTGATGGATTTTGGTAATTGTCTTGTTGGAGACATTGTAGCTTATTTTGTATTGCCAGATAAGAAAAAGGTGAGTTCTAAGATTAAGAAAATGCATTTTGAGTTGGAATCTCAATTTTTCGTGGGAGATAAACATCTTCTGGATAGAAGGGCCATTGCTGAAATAGTCGCTGTCTTCTTTGTTTTTCTTGTTATATCCAGGTACCCAACAATGTTGCCTTACAGTGTCTTGTAAATACCTTGATTCTGGAGTGTCTTGTGAAAAGTGGCTGAACACCTATTCTGGCTAGAACTGCTACAAGGATTTATTTTTGATTAAGTCTTGTTTTTATTTACGCAGTTAATGTGGTCATCCTCGTTTTAAATACCAGGATTCCATCCGAGAGCTATGGCAACCTGCTTCTTTTCTTTGATTACAGACCTTATGATATATGGTCTATCATTACTTACCTTTTCCAACGAGATGTCCATGGCCTCACCATCAATTAAAACTGTTCCTGTGAAGTTGTTTTTAGGTTGGTGACCTAGACCGTACCTATTGTCCTCTACAAGAAGGAGCATTAGCATCTTATCTGGATCGGCAGATGAGCAGTAAATGCCCAATTCATCCCAAAGATACACCTTGCTGTTGGTTTGATTAATAGGTTCAACACGTGTGGCATCTCCCAATATGTTTTTGAGAGTTTTATAACTTGTCGGAAAACTAATTGATGAACTATTGATTCGCACCCCATCAGGTTCACATTCTATAGTAATAGTGCCTTTCTTTTTTCTTTTGCTTAGATCTCTAAAGTCAAATAATCCCATTAGATGCAAGATATTTCATTTTTTATTAATTGTAGATTATTTAAGTTTTATTTAAATAAAAAAGAAGGAATATCAGCCGGTAACATTGGATTTTCAAGTGGTTGCCTAGGGAGTTGGCCGGCACTTTAAACACTACAATTTCCATTGATGAATTTGCTTTTATCTGGGCCGAATTTACCGCCTGGGTATGGCCGGATACCATTCCGCTATTGACACATAAGGCAAATACTTTGATGAACAATGTCCCGAAAAGGTAAACCGGGTAAAGTTGCCTCGTTCTGCCGATCGTTGTATGCCATGGAAGATCCTCGTCTACCTGCCTGCCGGCCTTTAGGCAGGCACCAAAACTAGGAAGTACAGCACGTCCATTCGCATGCAGCAATGTTCTACCAGTTTTCGGTCGGAGGTAATACCGGCAGGTTCTCAAGGTATCCCATGATTAGTAGCTTAAAAAATACTACGGGGTCAATCGAAGGGTTACCCGCCTTGCCATAAAGTTTTTTCCTATCCTTATAAAGAAAACTCAGATCAAGTGTTTCGAGGAGCCTTCTGTTACGATTTTCCTTTGGAATCCGGTTCGACAACTGGAAACCGGAGAAGAGTTTTACGGTATAATTTTTTCTGCCTTCCATGTCTTTAATTTATGGATTTTAGCACATTTATAAAAGCAAAAATTAATGTTCATTCGAGTTCTGCAACAGCCACGAACATTTTTTAGGACACTTTGTTAACATCATTTACCTTAATTAAATTCCATCTTATTTAATCATCAATTATGTAATGAATAAAATAATGTCGAAGGTTGATGGATTCACCCAACTTACTATAGGTAAACAACAATAAGAAACTTCAAACTGATTTATCGAAAGCTGAATCACAATTAGAACTATTGTCTGAAAGATTCCTTTGTGGAGGATAATAATATCATCTTGGGTCTTTGAATTTCTATTCAAGAATTTTCATTACCTGTTTCATTTAATATCCAACAAGATGATGGTAAGTTAAAATTATCCATCGTTACACTGCCAACAAAATGGCTACGTAATGACAAACAGCAGCTGCCAGAACAAAAAAATGCCAGACAGCATGGTTATAGGGATATTTTTTCCATAGGTAAAAGATGACTCCCAAAAGGTAAAGCACACCTCCGATAAGAATCATGGTCAATATGCTTCTTGGAATAGATTCAAAAAAAGTACGTCCTCCTACTATCATAATGCATCCCATTGCTATGTAAACGAGCGTCGAAATAATATTCCATTTGCCAGTAAAAAAAACCTTAAAAACAATTCCCAAGGCAGTCAGGCCCCACAATACAGATAGCAATGTAATACCAAAGGCATTATTCATATAAATTAATAAAAAGGGAGTGTAGGTGCCAGAAATCAGGAAATAAATACTGATGTGGTCAAGGATATGAAATATATGTTTTGCCTGTGCATGCTGAAATCCATGGTAGAGTGTAGAAAAAGTAAAAAGTTGTAAAAAACAAAATCCATATATAGCTGCGCCTATAACCCCAGGTGTATTGTTACTTTTTATGGCAAAGGCTATCAGAATAGGAATACTAACAATACCAAAAATAATTCCAAAGCCATGTACGATACTGTTTACGAGTTCTTGCTGAATTTTTGTATTGGGTTTCAGAGCTAGCATGAAAATGGATTGAGGCTGTGTATTGTCAATTGACAACTTTTGTAAAGTTACCAAAATCGGTGCAGATTTTTTAATTCTATTGGCGGTACTACTAACAATTTTACTTAAAACTATAATCGTGCAAAGAATTTGGTATACTAAATGATAGGCTATTGTGTGTAATTAGCTGACAATAATGAATCCTACCCACACAACTTTTCAATATGCCGTTCGCGATAAAATATTAACTCCTGGCTATTCGCCCTTAGAACATGGGGCAAGGATTGTGTTTAGACCCCCTGAATTATACTTCAAAAATAAGACTCTTTACAAATTACCGATTTTGTAAAGAGTCAAAAAATGAGTAGGTTATTACGACTTGTTACTCCGACCCGTTCTATGGGAATGAATACTTACAGAGAAATGTATTGTACCATACAGACCAGCCAGTATTGAATTAAGTAAGGTCAAAAAAGGAAAATGAAATAGTTAGCCTATTTCAGAGCTGACATTCTTCTATTCAAATTAAGCCATTTCTAATTCAGGAATCGCAACAGCAATTAGTTCTTCTTTATAAAACTGAAGATCATTTTGAATCTTTATGTTTTTATTAGAAAGTGAACATAAAAACAAATTTTGATAGTAGGCAATGCCTTCAAACAAATTTATTTTAAAAGCAACCCATTTTTTAATTTGTTTGGTTGTTACTTCTTCTGAAATTGCAGCTATTTCATTTTTTAAATAATCCACATACATTTTCAATTCCTTCACAAACATGTTTGGGCGGTTTACATTGGAAAGCACAGACGCATTTCCATAAATATGTTGCATCATTGTAGAAAGTGGGACTTCCTTATCAAAATAAGCCAAATTCGGTCCAGGACAAATAACAACACCTTGCTCCTGACCTTTAATGGGAATATCATTTTCTAAATAAGATGCATTGGCCAAACCAACACAAAGACAAGCTTTTTCGGTAATTTTAGCTTTGGCATTTTCATACATACTTGTAGATACTTCAAGTCTTTTAGCCTCTAATTCCGCTAATTTTACATCTTGATATTTTTTTGAAGCAGTACAAATACCCTCTGGACCAAACTCTTTGCTCAAGGCCAAAAATTTCTTCGGACAAGAACTTCCTGCTTTATTATCGTTTATACGTTTTTGTTTGAAAAATTCGTTGGTGGTTCCCTTAATAGTATTAAAAGGAACTCCTAAAGGTGAAATTCCACTTAAATACAAATCCTTTTCCTGGGCTTTTGCCATTAAATCCCGTGTTTGTTTATCTACAGAGGTAGCTTCTGGCACTAATAGAAATGGGGTTCCCCAGCCTACTGAGTCCACTTGGTAATTTTCAAGTAAAAACTCGTGTTCCTCGGCTGTACCAACACCACCTTGAACGGTGAATTTTAAATCTAAAGGATGTTCTGGAACGGTTAAACCTTTTACACTTAAGCCTTTTGCAAAAACATCGTGAGTGTCATGGATTAATTCAGACTTTTTGTTTTTGAATTCCTCCAAAATGGGTCCTAATAAATACCCTTCTGTTGCAAAAGCATGTCCGCCACAGTTTAACCCAGATTCAATTCTGTATTCCGAAACCCAAAGCCCCTTTTTGGCTAAAAATTTTCCTTGAATGGTTGCCGAACGATAATCGCTGACCTTCAGGATAATTTTCTTTTTTAAAAACCCTTGACTATCTGGAAAGAAATCCTTGAAATTTTCGATATAGCTATATAATCTTGGATTCATTCCTGCCGAAAGCACGACGGAAGAACTTAGATTACTCTTGGCAAAACCACGTAGTGAAGCATGTGCATCATTAAATTCTACATGTAATTGTTCACCTTTAACAAAGTTATCCTTATCGATTTTGGTCATAATATTCACATCAATATCCCCAGCTGTTAGATGTGTTTCTAAGTAGTTTTTTATATTTTCCTTTAAGGCGGATCCTTCATCCATTAAATTGGAAAGCCCCTCTTTAATACTGGACTTATTAGGTAAAGTAGCTATGAAATTATCCAGGGCTAATTTGCTTTCAGATAATTCAGTTTTAAATTTTGAGAATTTTCTCTTTACAATATTATCCACCAAATTTAAATAGGACGTAATACGTTCGGCTCGATAATCTTCTGCTTTTTTTGATATTTCCTGATATGGTAAGTTAAACTTTTTACTGTAAAAGGCATTCATTTTTTCAATAAGTTCATCGTCAATAATAGATATTACGGACGAAATTCCAAATTGGGCCACACGAATGGGACTGTCAATCGTATAAGCCAATCCCATAACTGGAATATGAAATGAGTGTAGAGATTTAGATAAAGTCATCTTTTGATTTTTTTGAAAATTAAATAACTCACAAAGTTGACAATTCCTGTTTTACTAAAAGATGATAAATATCATACTTTTTAGTCTTTTATGAAAATATTATGAATAAAATTGAATAATTGCTTTTGAGCAGAAATAGGACTTTAAAGTGAACTACTAAAGGGCTAATGTTGAGAAGGATAAAGCAAAAGAAGTAAAATGAATATAGTATCTTTACCTTGAAAGAAGCAAATGTAAGTTTGATTCAAAAGCGGAATTACCGTAATGGTGGTTCCTTTTTTTTGTTGTAAGTCCACGCAGTTCCTGTAACCACTGGGCATCGCTCACGTCGCTCTTCCTTCCGGGCACGTTCTTCACATGGCGGGCGTTCACCAAGAATACCTCGAAGCCATGATCCAGTAGGACGGTGTAGAGGTGGTACCATTACACGCCTGTGGATTCCATGGCCACGGTCTCGATCCGGCATTTCCTGAGGAACCTTGCCAGTTCGTGAAGGTCCCTGGTAAAGCAGGCGAAACGGCGTACCGGTTCTTTTGACCTGTCCTCGAGACCGGCCACATAATATTCACGGTAGCAAATATCAATTCTTTCAGCGTTGGGATCTATTATCTTTGTAATGGCAATTTGATTTTGTGGAAAATGGAATTCAGCATGCTCATTCAGATCATAGTCTAACATTAGAAGTTGTTGATTCAATTCCCTATCCAAGGACATGCACGCCCAAACTTTCCTAAGGGCTCAAGGGAACCAATGGGCAATAAGGTCTGGATTCTTGTTTCACTGTTTTACCTAAAGTTAATCGATCTCCGTTAGATTTTGTTCACAATCCCGGCCCAGTCCGGGGGAAAGACGGATCAAGAACAAAAGTTGGGTCTAAAGTGAATAATTTATTTCTTTGCACTTTAAATTTAAGGGATGGACAAAGGAACCGATTTATCGTTATTGAGCTTATTTTTACCAGAGGGATTACTCGACTTTTTTGATATCGTCGGCTTTGAACAAAAACCGATAAAGAATCCCTTGTACGACAATCGGTTGACTGTATTTTTAGAGGAGAAAAAGCAGATACCGGAGCGTTACAAAGAGCACACCTTTAAGGCCAGTGGCTTTATGGAGCCCAGGGTCATCGATGATTATCCGATCCGCAGCAATCTGGTCAGCTTGAGCCTCAAGCGCAGGCGCTGGGATGTCCTGGTGGATGGAAAGTGGACCAAGACCAGCCGTGATTGGGATGATTTTATTGCACAGGGGACCCGCATGTCAAAGGAGTTCGCTGCTTTTTTAAAAGAGATCAACGGATAATACGGCCCTGAGCGGCCAACAACTGGGGTCTCTCTTCGGGGTAAATGGCAAGAAACTCCAGCGACAGTACAGGGATTATCTGAGCGAGTTCAAGGACTGGGAGCAAAAGGGGCATGCCAAACAATGGCTCGTCTTTCCCGAAAATATGGGACCTTACCTGTCCATTGACGAAACGGCACTCTCCAAAGGGGAGCTCTACACCATAATCACCAACAAAAAGGCCAAGGGAAAAAAAGGGTCCATA